>NZ_JBHFNS010000094.1:0-437904 GCF_041929135.1 Floridaenema fluviatile BLCC-F154
CCTCTGCCCCTCTGCCCCCCTGCCCCCATCCCACCTTTTGCATATTGACCGATTTAAGGCAAAATCGAAAATGCTAAATCTAAAACCTAAAATCTAAAATCTAAAATTCGAGTTGAGGAGTGTCTCAAAGTGTTGGAATTATTTAGTTCTGGGTTAATGTCAGTGTGGTTAGACATGGCAGGGATTCACCGTTCTGGGTTGAATTCTACACAAGATAGCCAAGAAATGGTTTGGCCTGGGAATGCGGGATTCGTGCTCGCAGCTGCACCGGAACCGCAGACGGCAAGTATTGTTGAGGAATATTTACAGGAGTTAGGCAAACAAAATCCGATCGCCCAACAAGGAATTTGGATGCAGTCGGGCCCAGTAGTCTTAGCAAATAATCAAGGTTCTATTCCCTTGCCAGCCGCCTCTTTAACCAAGATTGCTACCTCTTTGGCTGCCCTATCTACTTGGGATCATTCCCACCAGTTTGAGACGCTGGTAAGCGCCACTGGGCCAATAAAAAATGGAGTATTAGAGGGAGATTTAATTATTACGGGAAATGGCGATCCGTTATTTATTTGGCAAGAGGGCATTGCACTGGCTAATTCTTTAAATCGATTGGGAGTGAAAAAAGTAGCGGGAAAATTGGTGATTCGGGGAAGATTTGCGATGAATGGCAACCGGGATGCTTTGCGATCGGGTCAAATGCTCATGCAGACTTTTAATTCCCGCACTTGGTCTAGACCAATGATTTTTAGATATTCTCGCATGGCTCCAGGTACTCCCAAACCCCAATTACAAATTGTTGGTGGGGTAAAATTGGAAAATCCACTAATGGGCCCGCAACAAACTAAAGCAAATTTATTATTACGTCACCGTTCTTTAACTCTGACGCAACTTTTGAAACAAATGAATATTTTCAGCAGTAATGACATGGCAGAAATTATTGCTGACTCTTTAGGCGGGGCGCAAGTAGTACGGAAACTAGCGGCGAATGCTGCGGGTGTGCCTTTAGGAGAAATTCAATTAATTAATGGTTCTGGTTTAGGTGTGGACAATCGGATTTCGGCACGGGCAACTTGTGGAATGTTAATGGCACTACAACGGAAATTGCAACCTTTAGGCTTGACTATTGGCGATTTTTTCCCGGTTTCGGGTCGCGATCGCAATGGTACAATGTCTCGTCGCCAACTTCCCCAAGCAACAGTGATTAAAACCGGAACTCTGCGAAATGTTAGTGCTTTGGCGGGAGTGATGCCCACTCGCGATCGGGGTTTGGTGTGGTTTGCCATCATCAACCGCGGTAATGATGTTATGGGTTTACGTACTAAACAAGACCACTTACTCCAAAGTTTAATTCAGCAATGGGGTTCCCCAACTTCTCCGCCTCTGGTAGTCCTTCCCACTCCCGCTAGCATCGACTACGTAAAACGGATTGGGGCAAGCGATCGCAACCAAGTTTTCCGCCGCGGTTGAGATTAATTTCCCCTCTGCCCCTCTGCCCCTCTGTCCCCCGGCTTTGACTGTGGAACAATTTGAGTAATCACAGGGGAGTTATCACCATTTCCGGTAATGACAATTTTTTGCTCTTTCAATTTTCCGAAAGCTTTGGGGCCATTTAAAGTTAATGGTGGGTCAGTTTGCTGATAGAAAACATTGCCAATGGCTTCAAATTGTTGAGTTTCTAAATACCAAGTCATTTTATCAGTTCGCAGGTTGGAAGGTGGTTTTTCCCCTCTACCTTGAACTCCTCCTACTAAGTAAGCAATTTGTGGTTTTAAGTCCACGCTGCCTTGACTAGCGATTAAGGTAATTTGTTGTTCTCTTTGGTAAATAGTTACTGGTTGATTTGAGGAGACTAATTTAGTATTTAAATTCCAGACAATAGCGTTACTAACTATTTGCATTGGGGGTTCGGAAAAGGTGATTTGTCCATTTTTTCCCAGTTTGGCAATTTTATTTTTTAAGTCTACTTCTCCTTGATTTCCTGTGGCGCGTTCGGTAATTTTTTCTTTATTGTATCGCTCGATTTGCACAAAGCGATCGCTAAACATTTTCTGTTCTTCTACTTGCCAAAATAACTTTTCGGTTTTCATGATTAATGGAGGATCGATCGCTTTTGCCACCACTTGACCGATAAATTCGATTCTTTTCGCCCGACTAAAAGCCCTGGCTTCTTGCGCTGATGCTTGCGCTTGTTTATGAGTTCCGGTCAAATTATTCCGAACAATTAAAAGGTCTTCATCTGGTCGCCATTCCATTTCATTACCGCGCAATACTACGCCATTTTGGGTATCTGTAGCGACAATTTGACCTTTAAGAAAAATTTGTTTACCATCTTGTTTAATTTCTCCGGTTTGACCGCTAACTCGATATACTATTTTGCCATCTTGAAACAAATCTCCGATCGGACTTTGAATTTTCGCATCTTTTTTATCATTACTATAAACCGCTTGTTTGGCTTTAATTTTCCACAAAGGACGACCTGAATCGTCAACTTTATCGAGAGTAACATCATTAAATGTGAGGTTACTATCTGATTCTTTAGCTAATGCTCTTTCTTGGGCAAGTCTACTATCTTCAGCTAACTTTTTCGCTGTTCTCCCTTCAGAATCACAAGCTACAATGCCGAAGAATAAACAAATCAAGAATACTTTTAGAAATATGGATTTATCCAGATTAATTCTCATCAAATTCACCGTTTTGTTTATAGATCCCCGACTTCTTGAAGAAGTCGGGGATCTGTTAAGGGGGATCTGAAATTTAAATTGTTGTTGTTATTGAGTTTTTAATCGTCGTCTTTTTCGTCATCTAATAAACCAATCCCCGACAAAGGGCGATAAATATAACCTCCTTGACGTGGGGTTTTTTGGATATCTTCTTTGATGTTTTCTAGGTCGATATAGCGATCGGCAACATTAATTAAACTATCGCTAGTCATGGAACGCAAACTCACAACTTCTACGCGGACACCGCGATAACTAACTGCATCAACCGCATAAGCTAAATCGCCATCGCCACTAACTAAAACTGCTGTATCATAAGAGCCAACTAAAGCCATCATATCCACGGCAATTTCCACATCTAAATTGGCTTTTTTAGAACCATCTGGTAATTGTACTAAGTCTTTGGCAATGACGCGATAACCGTTGCGGCGCATCCACAACAAAAAACCTTGTTGTTTTTCATTGGTGCGATCGACACCAGTATAAAAGAACGATCGCAACAACCGAGAACCAGCCGTTAGCCTACACAATAACTTGGTATAGTCTATTTCAATTCCCAATTGCAAAGCCGCATAAAACAGATTTGAACCATCAATAAAGATGGCGACTCGACCGCGATTTTCCAGAACTTGTTCTGGTGTGAACAGCGAGTCTTTTTCCAGATTGTTTAACATGATTATTATGCCTCATTTTTTATCAAATCAATCAATGTACTCCTAATCTCTCCACATTTATATAGCCGGAGATGGCTAAGGGATTTTATTAAGAACTAGTTTCCGAAAATTCCAATTTTTGAAACACCGGATGAGGTTCGCCTAACTTTTGTTTCCCAGGTAAAGTTCCCCAACTAGCAGATGTGGAAAAGTTTGCTGTATTAGATAATTGAGTTTTGTCATCAAAGTTTGTCCTAAAGCCTAATTGTTGATAAATGTTATTGCTGATACCTGGGATAATTGGCGACAATAAATAAGCAGCCAATCGCACAGATTCTAGAACAGAATACAACACTTCTTCAACTGCTGGCTGATTTCCTTGTTTATACAATGTCCAAGGTGCCTGTTCGTCGATATACTTGTTACCAGTGCGAATCAAGTTAAGAACGGCTTCACAAGCATTACTAAAAGCTAAATTTTCGTAAGCTTGAGCAACTTGTGTACCCAATGGCAAACCAATTGTTTTTAATGGGTTTTCTGGAGAAATATCTGCGCCAGTTAAGTTAGGAACTTCGCCACCGCAGTATTTATAAGCCATTTTCAAAGTACGATTGAGCAAGTTACCCAAATCGTTGGCTAGGTCAGCGTTGAGAATGGGAATAAAACGGTTTTTTTCGTTAAAGTCGCCGTCTTTACCGAATTCGATTTCTTTCATAAAATAGTAACGAACTGCGTCGGCTCCATAGCGATCGACTAAATCGATCGGATCGATCGTATTACCGAGAGTTTTACTAATTTTCTGCCCGTCTTTGGTCAAGAAACCATGTCCAAACACTTTTTCTGGTAAAGAAATCTTTGCTGACATTAACATTGCAGGCCAGTAAACCGCATGAAATCTCAGAATGTCTTTACCAATCAAATGTAAATTGATGGGCCACCATTTAGCTAAAGCATTTTCTAAAGTTGGTTCGTCCTCTGGTTCCAGAAGGGCAGTAACATAACCTAATAGGGCATCAAACCAGACATAAATGGTATGTTTGGGATCTGTGGGAATGGGAAAACCCCAATCTAAGTTCACTCGCGAAATAGAAAAGTCTTGCAAACCTTGACCAACAAAGTTGAGGACTTCATTGCGGCGAGTTTCTGGTTGAATAAAATCTGGTCGTTCTTGGTAGAGTTTTTCCAGTTGAGTTTGGTATTTGGAAAGACGGAAGAAATAGTTTTCTTCGTCGCGCCATTCAACTTCTTTGTTTGGGTGGAGAGGACAACGCTTTCCTTCGAGGAGTTCGCGTTCTTCTTTAAACTCTTCACAACCTACACAATATAAACCTTTTTGTTGACTCAGGTAGATGTCACCAGCATCCCAAACGCGGTGAAAAAACTCTTTAACGATCGCATGATGACGATTGGCTGTAGTTCGACTAAAGCGATCGTACTGAATATTCAGCTTTTGCCAAAGTTTCTCAAACCCAGCAACTATTTCATCACAGTGTACCTGGGGTGGTAGTCCTCTAGCTTCCGCAGCACGTTGAATTTTCTGTCCGTGTTCGTCGTTTCCGGTAATTAGCAACACCGAATTGCCTCGCATTCTTTGGTATCTAGCTACTACGTCAGCTGCGATCGTCGTATAAGCACTACCTATGTGAGGTATATCGTTTACGTAATATAGCGGTGTTGTCAGAGCAAAGGTTTTTTTATTATCGATATAATTCATGGAAAGAAATGGCAACAAACCCTCATAAACTGTTTTTAATCATACCTTGAGGGTTTGAAATAAAGGTTTTATGGGTATTTTTTACATTTATTATAATCTAATCCAATCTTGTAACAATAGTATAAAAATTTACTAAAATGGCCTAAATAAGATAGCTCAGCAGTGCCTAAAGCCTCTCTATCTGAGGATAATTGTCAACTTAGCCTCAAGAAAGTTAACAATTATTAAAGAGTAGGGTTACACTTAGACAAAAATATTAGTCAAACTATCGAAAATTTATTTATTGAACAACTCTCTACCATTTGGTTGTAGTTATTTCGGACAACTCATGTATTCAGAACCATTGTTAGTTTCGCAACTATTGCTAGCAGTTAGCAAAACCAAGCTATTTCTCCATCACCAGGAGCGAATTCCTCCATCAGGACCGATGTTAGTGGTGAGTAATCATCGCAGTTTTATGGATGCGCCATTGCTGATGTCAGCGGTAGGTCGTCCAATCCGGTTTGCTTGTCATCATTATATGGGGCAAGTTCCGGGAATGCGGGAGTTGGTAACTAAATTAGGTTGTTTCCCTTTGGAGGAAACGGGAAAACCGCAAAAGAAATTTTTCCAACAGGCAATTCGCTTGTTTGAGACACAGCAAGTGGTGGGTTTATTCCCGGAAGGCGCACAACCGATGGTAGAGTTTACCAAACCGGAAACGATGGGCCAATTTCACAAGGGTTTTGCTCACTTGGCGTTACGAACTCCCGTGGAACGATTGTGTATTTTACCAGTTGCGATCGCTTCTGTGGAAGAATCTGTTAGTTCAGCCGTACCATTAAAACTGTTAAGCTGGTTCGATCCTTCGGAACCATTGTTTAATAGTTCTGGTTGGCATCCTTTCGTAGTTTACCAACGAGTCAATGTTTTAATCGGTCGTCCTTATTGGATTACCTCTGTTCAGAGAGAAGAATTGCGAGGTAAACGGATGAAAACCGTGGTTGCTGAATTAATAGATTATTGTCAAACTGAAATTAGCGAGTTATT
Organism: Floridaenema fluviatile BLCC-F154; assembly: GCF_041929135.1. Taxonomy (NCBI): domain Bacteria; kingdom Bacillati; phylum Cyanobacteriota; class Cyanophyceae; order Aerosakkonematales; family Aerosakkonemataceae; genus Floridanema; species Floridanema fluviatile. The sequence goes on from NZ_JBHFNS010000094.1 coordinate 6,108, forward strand.
GCGGAAAGGCTGTAATTAAGTTGTCAGTTTTACGCTTGGTTTTAGGTAAACTTAGTTGAGAATAGCTGTTGAATATCGATTGAAAAATGCCACAGATTAAAAGTCGTCCCTGTTTCTTAACTCCCACACAGATTAAGCCAGATTTTCCTTTATTCATATTTTTACCGGGAATGGATGGTACAGGTCAGTTATTGCGTTGTCAAACTGCTGGTTTAGAACAAGGTTTTGATATTCGTTGCTTAGCTATTCCGCCAGATGATTTAACGAATTGGGATGAACTTACAGAACAGGTAATTAATTTAATTGAAGCTGAACTGAGAAAAAATTCCCATCGTTCTGTTTATTTGTGTGGGGAATCTTTTGGTGGTTGTTTGGCGATGAAAGTCGCTGTAAAAGCGCCTTGGTTGTTTGAAAAAATAATTTTAGTTAATCCCGCTTCTTCGATGAGTCGTCGTCCTTGGATGTATGCGGCAATCCCTTTAACACAATGGGTTCCCGGTTATTTTTATAACTTAGGTTCTTTGATTGGTTTACCTGTTTTAGCTGCTATGGGTAGGATAGCACCTAGCGATCGACAAGCCTTAGTCCAAGCAGTCCAAATTGTCCCGCAAAAAACCTCAATTTGGCGACTTTCTCTCCTCCGAGATTTCCAAATTCATCCTAATCAATTAGGTCGCATTACTCAACCAGTATTGTTAATTGGTAGTGTTGCCGATCGACTTTTACCATCAGTTTCCGAAATAGAATATTTGTTAGAACATTTCCCCAATGCCAGAATGACAGTTTTACCCGAAAGCGGTCATGCTTGCTTGTTAGAAACTGACGTGAATCTGTATGAAATTTTAAGAGAAAATGACTTTTTACCAGAGAGCAAAAAGCAAAGTAAAATGGTTTCCTCCGCAGCAAAGTAGCTGTACTGAAGAAACTTGAAAAGTTGTGAGTTAGCCAAAACCTCAAAGTTTTGTGAAAAAACTTTAACGACTACTTCCAAAATCCAGCTAAATTTGCTAAGATAATAAATCTGAACGGGCGACTAGCTCAATGGTAGAGCAGTAGACTCTTAATCTATTGGTTGCGGGTTCGAGTCCCTCGTCGCCCATTTTTTCGATTTTAGATTTTCAATCCTCCCTCAAGATAGGTTTGGGGGCTGTATTGATTTTTGAGGTAGGGACAGGGGAAAGGGGTGGCGATCGTTTTATTGCTGAGTTCGTTAAAAAATCCTAAAAAGTTATGTAACAATGCAGTAAACCGAACTCTGCTAGTACGGGAAACTCTCAACCAACTTTTGTAAGCAGGCGCTACATTTAATAAGTCCCCTAATAAATTCAAGACAATCAATATACCCTTATGAGAGCAAATGGCTCTAATTAAATATATTTTTGCTATGTTTATTTAGCAAATTAATTTTCTCCGTCCTTGGATAAATTATGGCGTTATAAGTATAAACAAATCGTTAGTTTCCATGAAAACAGTTGAATTCAAGTTAAATTTGAATAAATCTTAGCAATCAACAATAGATGATTGGTTGAAAACTTTAACTTGGGTATGGAACAACGGATTAGCATTACTAGAATGGCGTGAATATTGGTTACGCTGTCAGGAAATAAATTACTATCCTATTGAATTAAAAAATACTCAGAGAATTCTATTACCTCAGTCTACTTTAGATGAATGGGGTTTTTTTAGTCCTGAATCTTGCCCAGTTTTTAAATTAGATTGGAAATTTAATCAAATAGAATGTTTTCATGTTACCAAAAAAGGAAAGAAAGAATTAAAAAAATCAGATGTTTTTGGGCTATGTAGTCCATGTACATTAGTAAAAAAAATAAGTTTAAATGATTATCCAGAAATCAAAGAAGAAGCAAAGTATTTGACTGTTGAGCAATTTGATAGTAGTGCTATTTATTCTGGATTAAAAAAATTAACGTTAGGTCAATTTATTGAAAAGCGAGAAAGTAAAAAAGGTATTAGCTTCTATCTCCATACTCCCGGTATCCCAGAAAATAAACCACATTGGAAAGGGGAACCACCAATTAGAGGTTTTTCTGATAAAGATTTGATTGATTATTTTGGGAAGAAAAAACTTGCTAATTATTCAACGATACCAGATGGAGTTAAAGTCGGTATTGCTGACTTAGACAGTAAATTTATTGCAGGTCAATGCCAAAATTTGGCTAATGCCTGGAAGCAGTACAAGGACAGAAAGCGAGGTGAACCCCGGTTCAAAAAATATACTCGTTCCGAAATGATGGCGGCTATTATACATAACAATGCTGCTATCCGAGAAAGAATACCTGATGAAGAAAAAGCCAAAGAAAAAGAGTCTAAACAGTTAAGAGAGGAAGCAAAAGCAGCCGGGGTAAAAAAAGAAGAATTACCCCCAGTATATATACCTCCTAAAATGCCTGTAATAGGGTCAACTCTGAAGGTAGATTCTACTCGTAATAGAATCCGTCTACCTTTTATTGGGTGGGTGAAGATTAAGGGTAAATCTACTCAGTTGCTTAATAGGTGGGGTGATGCTTTTGGTGTTAGCTATCGAATATGTAAGGAAGCCTCTGGGTATTATATAAAGCTAACTGGGGAGATTAACTCTAAGCCTAAACAAATTAGCTTGAATCGTCAAGATAGCGATCTTAAGGCGATCGGTATTGATGTAGGTGTTGCTTGTCTTTATGCTGATGATGCAGGTAGGTTAGCTGAAGCAAGAAAATATAAAATTAAAATTGAGAGAAAAATTGCACGTCTCCAGCGACAAGTTGCCAAGAAAAAATCAGGTTCTAAAAATTGGGAAAAATTGCAATTAAGAATCTCTAGGTTGCATGAAAAAGATCGTAGACGTTCTATAGCTGCTGACCACAAAATTACAACTAAGTTGTTAAGAGAGTATGATGGCATTGCTGTTGAAAATTTGAAGCTGGCAAATATGACCGCAGCTGCTAAAACAAAGTTAGATGGTAAAGAATACGCAAAAAATGGGAGAAAACGTAAGTCTGGTCTCAACAAAGCTATACTAAGAAATAGCCCAGGCAGGCGTAATCAGTTTTTGGAAACTAAAGTTAAAGCTATTAATGAGTATTTTGGTTATACTGTTAGAGAGTTTGTAAAAGTTGACCCAAAGAACACTTCAAAAGAATGTAATGAATGCGGTCATATCGACACCGAGAACCGTAAAACACAAAAAAATTTTAAGTGTGTCAAATGTGGACACATCGACCACGCTGATGTTAACGCTGCAAAAAACATCTTTGATCGTGGCTTATTAGACTTCGAGAGAAGCTACCGTACTTGGAGACGGGAAGTTAAGCCTGTATCAGTTGGAGACGGGCCAACTGGAGAGAACGAAACCTTGAGGAGTAGTTCTGTGAGACAGGAAGCTGCCACCACAGCAGTTTCGGTTGTTGAATCAGCAGAATTGACTGCTGAATATTATGCAGCCCAACCAACCCCGAAAGGGGGAAAACCACCTCGACAAAAGAAGAAAAAATGCGCGAATCGGAGGGTGTCAAAATCTAGTAGCGATCAAAAACAACCTCAAACTCTTACTCCGAATAGCTTTGAAGGTAACAGGCAGTCAAAAGCGATTCTCGTAATTGATGGAAACCCTGTAATACCTGGATTAGAGGCGTTTTTTGATGATCCTGCACCTAAGAAAAAATCTAATTCCCGAAAAAAGGAAAATAGATTCACGAATCCGATGCCTGAAACGTAGTTCCAGCCTATCCTCTGGGATAAAACCGACGAAATCAACTTTTGAGGGTGTGGATGGTTGCAAGTCATTAGGGATTTAATCGCCACCTTCCGATCGAAAGACGAAATCAACTTTTGAGGGTGTGGATGGTTGCAAGCCTCATCCCTTGAGGAGGGGATGAGACTAATCCAAGACGAAATCAACTTTTGAGGGTGTGGATGGTTGCAAGCCAGTTGGGAATCCTCCAGTTTGCCGAAACAGCGTCCTCGACGAAATCAACTTTTGAGGGTGTGGATGGTTGCAAGTAGATGATGTGCTGGCGATTCAAGTGGGGAACCTGGACGAAATCAACTTTTGAGGGTGTGGATGGTTGCAAGTCCCTAAGAACAATGCCGGAACTGCCCAAGGTTCCCGACGAAATCAACTTTTGAGGGTGTGGATGGTTGCAAGGCGAATACCGCAAACCAACAAGTTGTGATTACTGGACGAAATCAACTTTTGAGGGTGTGGATGGTTGCAAGGTGTACCTGCTACCGCGCCTATTGGTACACCATCAAGGACGAAATCAACTTTTGAGGGTGTGGATGGTTGCAAGCAGGGTTCGAGTCCCTGGTCAGCTATGAAAACAAACTAATAAAGGCTAAACCTGTACAATTTTACTTGTTCTTAAACTTTCTCGAACTTCCCAATCAATATTTTATTATGCTTCAATATATTCACAAATAGACACAGGTTCGGGAATTGGAAAGCCATCTTCTTGTAAACCTTCTAGATGAAATGCGATCGCCTCTTTAATTAAACTCCTCACCTCTGTTAAACTTTCAGCTACAGCTACACATCCAGGTAGATCGGGAACATAAGCACCGTAGCTAGTTTCACCTTTTTCAATTACAACCGCATAACGCATTAATCTTACTAACTAATATTACCAGCCGCCAACACTTGTTCAACCGTTAACACTAACTCTGGAAAAGTCCGAGAAACAATATTTTGATTAGCTGTAAAAACTGTTTCTTCATATAAGCCTTATTCCCATAATAAAACTGTAACTTTTGATTTCATTGGATCGACAATCCAATATTCGGGAATCTCTAATGCTGCATATTCAGAACGCTTAAAACGATAATCTCGACTTACAGATTCAGGACTAACAACTTCAACAGCTAACAATGGTGGTATTTCAGTAACAGCCGATCGATCCAAAAATTCCTGCACTTGTTCAACAGGTACAATATAAAGATCGGATAATCTCGACTTTCGCCATCCCGTTCTAATTCCCGCTTCTCTAAAACATACCCAAGGTAAACCTAGACGGCTGATTTCTGCCTTAAAATTGTCCTGAAGAAAATCAGCAATTAATAAATCCCTAAAAGTTCGAGGATTCATGAGTTCTAACCTTCCATCAACCAATTCATAGCGGTTATCTGTGCGATCGTCATAAGCTAAATATTCGTCAAAGGTAAACAGTTTTTCTGCAACTTTGCTTTTCATGATCTGCCACTAAAGCTTTAGTTTATTATACCTAGAAATTTTCACAGATAGGAGTTAGAAAATGGGAAGACTATTTTTGGGGAAAGCTTTTAGGTAAAATGCGATCGCGTAACCTATGCGTTAGCACGTATCAGATCTTTAATTAAACCTTTCACCTCTTAAAAATTACCCAACTTAGCCTTAATTATGGAATCGAGATTCTGCCATTCTTCAGAATTAGATTGTGATAAAGTTAAATATTTTTGCTGACCTAATCTTAGTTGATTCTCCAAGTCATCAAACAAGTTAGGCTGATTTTTACAAAGTGAGGAATGAAAACTAAAGGCTAATTCTACAGCAATCCAAAGAGTAAAGATTAAATCTATATTCTTGCCTTCTCTTAAACTACCTAAAAAATTTATGATTTTAGTAGCAATTTTGGCATACTCTTGTTCAGCCTTGGAATGAATCCCGCCAATTTCGGCAACTAGATCGTAATGTAAATCAGAATATTGTTCTTTACCGTAAGTCAAGAATCTCTTAAAAAGTGCATCGCCATCGATCTTTTCTTTGTTGTTGGGAATGTTGCAAATAGAGGTTATGGTATCTACTAAAACAAAGTATAGCGTGTAAATTTTGGCTGTATTGTCCATAGCGAATAATTTGAGTTGATGGTTAATACTAAGCTGTTACGCATTTAAAAGTCATATTGTAGGGTGCGTCAGATTTAGATATTTTCCTTTCTACATAAGCTTTACCGTCTGACGCACCCTACTCGTTAATAAGTGATTTAAATGCGTAACAGCTTAACTATATGGGAAAAGGGAGAAGAGCGATCGCACCACACCCCACAAATTTACTCCTTGTAAGCATAGTAATAATAGTTAATGCCTTTAGTTTATTGGTAAGTTAGACTAAGTATGATAAGTTGCTTTCATAAAAGGAATTATGACAGAGTTATTGAGGCGTGTAATTGCAGAAATTGAAAAATTACCAGAAGCGGAACAAGATGCGACGTATCGCAACTCGCCTGTTAGCGGAATTAAAAGATGAACAAGCATGGCAAGTTCGCTTTGAGTCTACAACTGATGAACAATGCGATCGTTTAGCTGTAAAGGTACGTCAGGAAATTACAGAAGAAGCGTTTGAAACAATGGTCGATCGATTAACTGATGAATTTGCCAAAAGTGTTGGGGAAAATGTGCCTTTGTTGTCAGACTACGCTATTAACTGTGAAGGTATTTATGAGGAGCATTCATAAGTGTGATATATCTGCTCGATACTAATGTAATACTGCGTTTTGCCGATCGCTCTCACCCACTTCTTGTAAACATACTGAGCATTTATAAGTTGTGATATATCTACTCGATTTGGAGTCGGAAGAACAGGAAGCGATCGCAAATGAAAGCATAATAGAAGAATGAATCGCACTTCACCCCACAAACGCCACCCACAACTAGCACTCAGTTCTTGTAGGCATAGCAGCTGATTCATCAGTATCAACTTCTGATAAGCTAAATTTGTCATATATTATATTTAGGAGCTACAACTTGCCGACACAAAGCCAGTGCTATATGGCAATATTTGTTTGTCAGTTACTTTCTAATTTGTATCAACCAATTCAAGTTTTTCGTTATGACCAAAAGTTAAAAACAATCTACATTCAAGCTGGGGTAAGGGATGAAATTGCGATCATAATAGATGAAATGAAGATGGAATTTGGGAGTTTGTTCAATGACACAAAACTTAAAAGAAATGACAATTACTGAACTAAAGCAGTATATCTCTGAAAATAGAAATGATGAGGACGTTTTCCACGCAGCATTGCAAGAGTTAATGAGTCGTCGCGATCCTAATGCTATACGGTATCCTAATCCTCTCACTCTTGCCGATCCTATAGCCGAAATGGAAGCTATTTTTAAGGAAAAGCTTGAGCAAATTGAACGAGCAAAAAAAACTGAGTAAGTATTACCAATAGTTAATCCGCAAGTTAAACTTATATCATAAGTTGCTCAAGAAAGGGAACTATGACTGAATTATTGAGGCGTGTAATTGCAGAAATTGAAAAATTGCCGGAAGCGGAACAAGATGCGATCGCTACTCGCCTGTTAGCAGAATTAACAGATGAACAAGCATGGCAAGTTCGCTTTGAGTCTACAACAGATAAACAATGGGATAGTTTAGCAGCAAAGGTACGTCAGGAAATTACAGAAGCAGAGTTTGAAACAATGGTCGATCGATTAACTGATGAATTTGCCAAAAGTCTTGGCGAAAATGCGTCTTTGTTGTCAGACTATGCTGTTAGCCGTGAAGGTATTTATGAGGAGTATCCCTAAGTGTGATATATCTGCTCGATACTAATGTAATACTGCGTTTTGCCGATCGCTCTCACCCACTTCATCAAACAATTAGAAATGCTATCCGAAAACTCCGACAAGATGGTTATAAATTACAAGTAACATTTCAGAACTGTGTTGAATTTTGGAATGTTGCTACCCGTCCAGCAGATAAAAATGGATTCGGAATGACTGGTGCTGATGCCGATCGATTATTACGTCTACTTTGCTTATTTCAGATTAGCTGAAATTAAGCTACTACTTGGCAGAAATATTGTACTTTTCCCAAGCAAAGTTAAAACTCCTAGTGGAGATATTTTAGGAGTAACATTCAATGTACCAATCACTTTCTACAACTGGAGTCCTCAAGGTGGGACAGTTTATCGAATGCGCCTTATTATAGGAAGACAGCAGCAAAATGAATACTACGATATGACATGGACTACCTTTGTAAAAATTGGTAGTGGAGGGAATTTTGAGGACGAAGAATTAGCACAACCTATCCCAATGGGGGGACGCTCATCTGTAAACAAAATTATTCGATTTGACTGGAATCCAGAATTTACAGGAGAAAAATTGGATATCCGAGTTGAAAAGTATGAATTAATGATCTTTGCTTGGACAAAAAATACAGAGAAGCCTGATTTGAAGTATGTTACTTCTTTCCTATTAAGAGATGAGCAGTATGCAAAATATCAAAATAACATATCATCTGGTAACTTTGGACCGATATGGCTGTCTCTAGATGATGCTGAAAGACCAAACACTGTCATAACAAAAAATCGTGTTGACAGCTTCTATTTAGACAAAAGGTGAACTTAATTTTTAGAAAACCTTGATCAGGAGATGTGAGTTATGTCTGAAAACTACCAAATCTATGGCGCTCAAAATTTAGGAAATATAGCGGGGAATATAATCATTCGCTCCAACAATGTCAGTTATACACAAGAACTGACTGAGGCGGCTGCCGAAATTAAACAGTTACTTAAACATTTAGACTCGCTATATCCAATTAGTACAACTAGTGAAAAAATGAATTTAGCTGTCGAAGTTATACGTCAAATCGAGGCTACTCCTTCATTACATCGAAGGATATTTAGCTTAATAAAATCTGGTGGAACTGAGGCTCTAAAACAAGAGCTTAACCATCCAGCTGCTAGTATTTTGATTAATGCTTTGGAAGATTGGCAAAAAAGTGAAGTAACTGATTCCTAACACTGATTGTATCTGTATTTCCATTTGTGTTCATCTGTGGTTTTTTTATTAAACCGCAAAGAACGCAAAGAACGCAAAGGAAAGAGAGCAAAAAAACAGGGTGAGCATTGCCCACCCCTACGGAGTTGATAGACTAGCAAGGGAAACTTAGATTATTCTGCCCCTTCGATTGGTGCGAAACCTTGACGTTGGATATTTTCCGTCACCACGCGGGGTTCAAGGAATTGTAGCAGATAATCGGGCCCTCCGGCTTTAGATCCGACACCAGAAAGTTTAAATCCGCCGAAAGGTTGACGAGAGACGATCGCACCTGTAATTCCTCGGTTAATATAAAGATTACCCACCTCAAACTCTGCGGTTGCTTGTTCGATGTGCGAAGGTGTGCGCGAGTACAAACCGCCAGTTAAGGCGAAGTTCGTACCATTGGCAATTTGCAAAGCTTCTGGGAAATCTTTGGCGCGAATGCAGGCGAGCACAGGGCCGAAAATTTCCTCTTGGGCAATTGTAGCAGTTGGGGAGACTTCGCTGAAGATTACCGGGCCGATGAAATATCCCCCTTCCGAAGATGGCATTTCTAAAGCTAGTTTCGCTTCCTCTTTGCCTTTGGCGATGTATTCCCGAATGCGATCGCGTGCCTTAGAATCAACTACAGGGCCGACTTTTGTACTAGGATCTTCAGCATTACCGACGTTTAAACTGCGGGTAACTTCCACCAAGCGATTCACAAAGGTATCGTACACTGAATCGACGGCAATTACACGCGAACAAGCGGAACATTTTTGCCCACTGTAACCGAAAGCGGAATGCACAACCCCGGCAACGGCTTGATCTAAATCCGCACTTTCATCGATAATAATCGCATTCTTGCCACCCATTTCGGCAATCACCCGTTTGAGATGTTTCTGACCGGGTTGTAAAATGGCAGCATTGGCGTAAATGCGACATCCGACTTCTTGAGAACCTGTGAAAGCTATCATGTTCACATCGGGATGCTTCACCATGTACTCGCCAACTATTGAACCTCTTCCGGGTACGAATTGGAAAACACCGGGAGGCATTCCCGCATCGACGAGGATTTCTGCTAGTTTAGCAGCAATTACGGAAGAAACTTCCGCAGGTTTCAAAAGCGTGCAATTTCCCGCAACTAACGCCGCTACAGTCATTCCCGTTGCAATTGCAAAGGGGAAATTCCAAGGAGAAATTACCAATGCAATACCCAAAGGTTGATAAATGTAACGGTTAGTTTCGCCAGCGAGGTCGTAGTTGTATCCTTTATCTAAGCGTTCGATTTCGTTGGCATTGTAGCGACAAAAATCGATCGCTTCTGAAACTTCTCCATCTGCTTCTGGTAAAGGTTTGCCAACTTCTAATACAATCCAAGCACAAAGTTCAGCGCGACGTTGTTCCATTAAATCCCCTGCTTTTCGCAGAATGTCGGCGCGTTCTTTGGCAGATTTTTTGCGCCATTGGGGAAATGCTGCTTTTGCAGCTTTGAGTGCTTGTTCTGCTTGTTCAACAGATAGTAAACCGATTTTACCAACAATTTCTTTGGGATTGGAAGGGTTAACTGAATCAAAACTTTCGGAGGTATTTTCGTACTTACCATTAACTAAAGGTAAGTAAGTTTTACCCAATTGTCCTCTCACAATGCGGAATGCTTCTTGTGCTTTCTCCCGCTTATTTTTGTCAGCGTAATCTGTATCTGCCACATTGGGAAATGCGCGTTTTGCCGCCAAATCTGATACAGTATTCTTAGGAGAAGGCGCAGCTAAGAGTTCTTCAATTGGACGGTCTTCTAAGTTTTGTCTGAGGAAGGAACTGTTAGCAGTATTTTCCAACAAACGGCGAATCAAATACGCCATTCCCGGAAGTAATTCCCCATAAGGACAATATACTCTAACGCGATAACCTTTATCCGCCAAAGCTTTAGCTAATTTATCTCCCATTCCGTACAAAACTTGCATTTCAAAGCAACGCTTGGGAACATTGAGAGTTTCCGCGATAGCAATTGCGCGTGCTTGAGTTCTGACGTTATGACTACCAATTGCTGTATATATATATTGATAGTTTTCCAACAGCAGTTGAGTAAGTTTTTCATAATTAGCATCAGTCGCCGCTTTATCATTATAAACAGGTTGTTGCCAATCTCTTTGAGCAGCTTTGATGGTTTCTTGATCCCAATATGCGCCTTTTACTAAACGAACTGTTACCGGATATCCTCTTAGTTTCGCCCATTCAATTAAATCTTTCAAGTCTTTTTCACTATCGCGCAAGTAACCTTGAATGGTAACACCAATATCGGTACGCGAACGAAACTCTTCTTCTAACAAAACTCGTTTTAAAATGGCGAGTGTTAAATCTTTGTAAGCATACTGTTCCATATCAAAATGAACAGCCGCTCCCAACTCTTGAGCGCGACGTAGTAAAATACGAATGCGATCGCTAACTTTCTCCTCACTTCCCTTGTCATCCAAAGGATCAAACTGAGAGTAAAATGCAGTTAACTTCACCGAAACTTGTACTTTGGGAATTGGTTGTCCGTCAGCTTCATCAATTTGAGGAATAGTTTTCCAACTCTGAGAAGCTTCCGTCAACTGCTGCATCAATTCCAAATACTTTTTCAGATACAGCTGTGCTTCCGACTCAGCAATTACCGCCTCACCAAGAAGGTCGATGGTAAAAGCCATTTTATCCTTTCTGAGACGTTCGATCGTCTTAATTACCTGCTGAACATTTTCCCCAGCAATATACTTATGCGCCAACGCCTCCACAGCAGTCGATACGGTTGTCGCCGCCACCTGTCCCGGCATAGAATCAGCAGAAGCAAAATTTAACATTCCCTTCAATGCGCTGGGAAGTTCCACCGACTCATCGCTGAGGTATTCTTGTAAATGACGAGCAACCTCAGACTTGCTACGCAACGCCGGAAGACAGTCAATGAAGCGAAACAGCTGCACGCGCAAACCGGGGTTACTCATCGCCCATGCCAGCATTTTATCATCCCAGCGCATTTGGTCGCGCATTTGAGCCAAAAACGATCGATTTTCCTTAGTTGCTGCTAAAAGTTGTTTAGCAATCTCTTGGGTTTTAGGTTCGTAAGTGTTATTATTTTGTGCAACCACAATTGTGGACTCCTATTATCGGCAAAAATAGGGATAAAAATCCCGTATCCTCTATTCTTACGTTTTGGGGTGACATTTGCGATCGCCACAATCCAACCATCAACAAATCTAGTCAACGCTTGACCTACTAAAATTAATTAAGCATTCATCTGCCTTCATCTGCTTACCCTTCGGAAACAAATCTGGTTTATAGGCAAAACCGGGGATTTGGTAACTACACTTCTATGCAACTTTAATAGTCAATCCCATTTGATCGATCAAAGCAGGTAAATTAGATGCTTCCAGCGTATTCAAATCGATTTTTTTTGAGGCGTTATCAATATCCATGCCCACGATATTACCATCGGCATCTAAGTCTACCACCACTCCATCGGCAATTTCCATTGAATCTGTGCTAGAGCTAGCCTTCAGGTCGATGTAGAGTGAGTCTGTTTCTGGATAGTAAAGCAGTTTCATCGCTGGTATACTCCTTTATAAAAATCCCATCCTTATTAAGAGGATGGGGAATTCTTTATAGCCTTTAAGCCATATCCTCTATCTTAAAGCCACGATCTCGTAAGGCATTATGAATAGTTTCACCATCTTTCTCTGTCACCACTCTAATGTATTTACCCTCCCTTTCTGGATCGTTTCCCCAGAAGCGAATACGACCATCAGGCTGCACCTCCCTTTTTACGGGATTAGCTATAATACTCGCACATAGCTCAATAGTAAGATATGGGCGCTTCTGCAACACTTGTCTGACGAAGTAATCAGTGGTTTTCAATTCATTACCTCTTTTTTATTTTGGAGTGCATTATGTCTACTAGTTGTGGACACTCTGCGTATAAGAATGAAAAAAATAGGTGTTGCAGAATAAAGTATACAAATAAAATTATACACACTTTAATGCTGAAGCGCAACAAGGTACGCTTCTTGAAGTTAACAGTTTGTAGTCGTTCTGACTTTTTCGCAATCTTTTATTTCAAAAATCTAATAAATTTATTAGCTGTGACTAATTCAATCTCAAAAATCAGTTTCCCCTGTTCCTCAAACGGATCTGAAATCATATTAACCCACAATAACCATCTTCATTCAGGCGAAAAGTGGTTAATCGTACTTTCCCATTATACGGATAATTAGCTTTTACTTTTTGCATTAAACCATCAAACTTTTCATCAAGCAAATAGTTCCCCGTTTCTGCATCAATAGCGATAAACCAATTGTAATGAGTTAGCATTAATTGTGGGCGAATTTGCTCGAAAATTTGGCGACAATGCTTGCCTAATTCTTCCCTTTGCGCGATGCGTTTGGCGCGAATTTCTGGACTACTCTGGTGTTCGGGAAAAATGCGACCTCTGCGAACTTGACGTTTCTGGGTTGATTCTGTCATTGGAGGAAAAGGGAGCGTAGATTTGAGATATTCTGATTGTATGACTTTTCAATGGTGTTTTGTAGTTTTTTGGGAAATGCGATCGCTCTTCATCGCTCAATGTGATAGTTTTAAATTGCACCTCTAGATCGAATCGTCTGTTGTGGCTAAAGATCGTTTTCATCAAGTTGTTAAGACGGCTCTTAATAAGGATGGGTGGAATGTTACTCATGATCCACTTAAGATTAAAGTAGGCGGTGTAGAGATGGAAATTGACTTGGGGGCAGAAAGATTACTAGCAGCAGAGCGAGGAGATGAGAAAATTGCGGTAGAAGTCAAAAGTTTTTTGGCTAGTGCATCGGCAATTTCAGAGTTTCATACAGCACTGGGGCAATTTATTAATTATCGCGCTGCATTACGTCGTGAAGAACCCGATCGCACTCTCTATCTAGCCATCCCCGATCTAATCTATAATGGCTTCTTTCAACTTGATTTTCCAGCATCAATGCTGCAAGAAAATTCCGTAAAATTGATTATTTACGATATTGAATTGGAGCAAATTTTACAATGGAAGGACTAACGGATAAATTAACCAACTATCAGCAAATTGTCCAGCAATTATTGATAGATTATGCAGAAGTTAAGCCAGCTTATGGTGATATTGAAGTTGAAACTATCTTTGATACACTGCGAAATCACTATCAAATTGTGCATTTGGGTTGGCAACATAAACGCTGGGTGCATCATTGTATAATACATCTTGATATTCGGAATGATAAAATCTGGATTTTTTACAATTCAACAGAGCATGATATTGCAGCAGATTTAGTTAATTTAGGCGTACCAAAACAAGATATTGTGTTAGGTTTTTATCCTCCTTTCATGCGGGAAATGAGTGATTATGCAGTGGGCTAAAAGCAGAAGGATTACAGAACAGAGGCTAAATTAAAGTTTAGATCGACCTTTTCATCATCTCTGAAATAACAGATGAATTTTCAATCGTATTTTGTAGTTTTTGGGAAATGCGATCGCTAAAAATCCCCTCAATGTATGAGATGTTAATATATAACTTTATCTGAGTTTTGGAGAATTATCAGGAGCGATCGCCCTAAATCGGCACTTGTACCAATTGAGCTACATCATCACCTAATCGAGTAAAATCATGAGGATTTAAAGTTAATAATACATCAACTTCTGCTTTAAGCGCAGCCTGAGCAATTAAACCATCAAAAATACCTCCTCCTGGTAAATTTAAACTCACCATTTTCGCCACCGTTACTTCATAATCTTCAACAGTTAAAGCAACTTTCTCAAATCTATTCAAATTTTCCCTAATTAATTGTTGTGCTAACTCAGGATTAATTCGAGGAGTGCGAGGAAAGCGAGTAAGTACAAAATAAAGTTCAGCTACACTATGAGTTGAAATAAATCCTTTTATTTCTTCTATTCTGACTCGCTGTAACCAAGCAAAACATTTAGAGTGATGGGGATGTTCTTCCAGCATCGTTGCTACCAGCACAGATGTATCAAACAAAACTCTCATCACGGCATAAATTTCCTAATTCTTTCTTCTCGCATTTCTGGGACAAGACTTTCCCATTTAACTTCTTCTCCCGCCTCTCTTGATGCAGCTTTCACTACTAAAACTCCTTCTACATAATGTACGATCGAATCATCAATAGGTGAAGATTCCGAAGGAGAATTTTTCTCAGGTAATATAGTTTCCTTTTGTTTGCTGTTTCGCCATACCAAAAAATCAACAAAATCCAGAACTTCCTGAAGTTCACCTTTTGGTAGTAGTTCTAAATTTTCGGCAATCTTTTGTTTCAAATTAGATTCTGTCATCGGAGGAAAAGGGAAGCGTAGATTTGAGATATTCTAATTGTATGACTTTTCAATGGGGTTTTGTAGTTTTTTGGGAAATGCGATCGCTAAAATTCCCTGAAGTTATGACTGCGACATTATTGTAGACCTATCCCGCTAGGAGAAAATTATATACCAAAAATAACTTGCATTTGCGGTGATGCCTTGTGGCTAGTTTAACATTTCAATGCTGGGATATTATGTTGATTTGAAAGTGCGATCGCATCTCCTCCAAAAATACCTCTACATCTGCGTTCATCTGCGTTCATCTGCATTCATCTGCGTACTAAAAAAAGAACTAAAGGAAAAACAGATAACCTACATATACCATCTGTGTTCATCTGCGTTAAAAAAAGCTAAATCTCCCTTATACTAAAAAAATCCCATCTATCCACAGCGAAAAATGAGTCTGTGCATTAATCCAAATTGCCCAAAACCAGATCATCCGCAGAACATTAACAACCGCTATTGTCAAAGTTGCGGTTCCGAATTACTTTTAGAAGGACGCTATCGAGTGACGCAACTCCTCAGCGATAAAAGTGGTTTTGGTAAAATTTATATTGCAGAAGAACAAGGAAACCCCAAAATACTAAAAGTCCTCAAAGAGCATCTAAACAACAACGCTAAAGCAGTCGAACTATTTCAAAAAGAAGCAAAAGTATTAGCACAATTAAAACATCCTGGTATTCCCCAAGTGGATAGTTATTTTCAATATCAAACCAAAAACGGATTGATGTTGCATTGTATTGTGATGGAAAAAATCGAGGGATTAAACTTAGAAGAGTGGTTAAAACAACAGGGAAATCATCCTATTTCCGAACAGCAAGCAATATCCTGGTTAAAGCACATAACAGAAATCCTACATTTAGTTCATGAAAAGAAGTATTTTCATCGGGATATTAAGCCTGCCAATATTATGTTAAAACATGATGGGCAGTTAGTGTTAATTGATTTTGGTACTGCGAGGGAAGCAACTTATACTTATCTTGCCAAACTTGGGGCAGGAAATCAAATTACAGCGGTAGTTTCTGCGGGGTATACGCCACCAGAACAAATGAATTTTCAAGCTGTACCGCAATCAGATTTTTTTGCTTTGGGACGGACATTTGTGCATTTACTAACAGGACAATATCCTTTAAAATTTTATGATGCTCATAATGATGTGTTTCGCTGGCGAGATGCGGCAAGTATTTCTCCAATTTTAGCTGATTTTATTGATAATTTGATGGCGCAAAAGCCAGGAGATAGACCGGAGAATACACAGGTAATTTTGCAGCGAATAAAGGAACTGACGCAAAAGTTAGGGAAGCGAAAAAGCAATTTACCTGTTGTGGGAGTAGCAGCGAGTTTGTTATTAGTTTTGGGTGTGGGAATTGGTTTTTTTGTTTCTAAATTAGGTGATAATTCTGTTAGTCCGGTGGTGAGTAGTTCGCCTTTTATTTCTAATTCCAAAAGTGGGGACTATCCTCAACTTGAGAATTTCCTGAAATCAGAAAATTGGCAAGCAGCAGATGCAGAAACTCGTAATGTTATGCTGAAGGTTGCTAATCGGGAAAAAGAGGGTTGGTTGGATGTACAATCTATAGATAAGTTTCCTTGCGAAGAACTTGACAAAATTAATCAGTTATGGGCGAAATATAGCCAAAGAAAGTTTGGTTTTACTGTGCAAGAATCGATTTGGAAAAGTGTTGGTGGTAGTTCAAAACCGACTAATGAAGTTTATAATCGGTTTGGCGATCGCGTTGGCTGGCGAGTGAATCAGAGTTGGCTAAAATACAATGACTACAACTTTACTAAAAATGCACCATCAGGACATTTACCTGTAATGTTTAATGATAACAAATTACCGAGTAATAGATTATCTGTGTTAGCGCCAAAAGTTGCCAAGTGTGGTATTCGTTAATGGGAAAACTTACTAACACAATAAAAGGAGGAATTATGCAAAAATTATTTTTCAGATTAGCAGCTACTATATTGTTAGTTTTAGGAACAGGAGTTGGATCTTCTGTTTCTAAATTAGGTGTGAATTTTGTTAGTGCAAAGGATGTTATTTCGCAGAATTCTAGCAGTAGAGTAAGTAATTTAGAAACTCTTTCTTTAGCTAACACTCTTACAGATTATGATTGGGTTTTATCGGTTGCTATTAGTCCAGATGGGCAGTATTTGGTGGGTAGTAATGCAGACAAAACTATTAGTATTTGGAATATAAATACAGGACAGTTGCTTAGGACTTTGAGAGGTCATACTGCTAGAGTTACTTCTATTGCTATTAGCCCCGATGGTAAAACTATTGTTAGTGGTAGTTATGATAATACGATTAAAATATGGAATTTAGCAACAGGTCAACTAATTCGGAGTTTCCGAAAAAATGTCGGTGATGTTTATGCGGTTGCTATTAGTCCAAATGGGAATAATATTGTTAGCAGTACTTCGGAAGGACTGGTAGAATTGTGGAATTTTAAAGGTGAGTTAATTTTTGCTATGGCGGGGCATACAGCGTGGGTAACTTCTGTTGCTATTAGTCCAGATGGAAAAACAATTGTTAGTGGTAGTGGTGACAAGACGATCAAAATTTGGAATCTCAACACAGGTAAGTTAGTTAAAAGTTTAACTGATTCAAATTCGGTTCTTGATGTTGCTATAAGTCCGAATGGGCAAACAATTGTTAGCGGGAATTATGATAAAGTAATCAAAGTTTGGAATCTCAATACAGGTGATTTAATTCGCACTCTCAATGGTCATGATGACTCAGTATATACAGTTGCTTTTAGCCCGGATGGAAAAAGAATTGTGAGTGGAAGTAATGATGGTGTTATTAAAGTTTGGAATTTCGATACAGGGGAGTTACTTAACACTCTGAATGGGCATTCAAACAGAGTTGAATCTGTAGCTATCAGTTCAGATGGAAATACTTTAGCTAGTGGTAGTTGGGACAAAACAATTAAAATTTGGCAAGTGTCGCGTTAATAGAATTAAGTATAACGGGATCTTGCGATCGCGTAGCGTGCCGTAGGCAATCGCCACCCGAACAAATCTGAATAAACATCTGTGTTTATCTGTGTCCATCTGTGGTTAAAAAACTCATAAAAGCATTCACCGCATCATATTGATCTGCCATGCGAGAATAGAACTCTAGCGATCGCAAATCCAACTCCGGTAAAACTTCACTATTACTCACTAATTCATATCCCGTTTCCCGCAAACAATAAACTGAAATTACCGCATCTTGCCAAAACCAAACTTCCCGCACTCCCACTCGCCGATAAATTTCTAAAACTTCAATTCCGTCACTAGTTACTATCACTTCAATTGCCAAATCTGGAACTGATTTGCGCGTACTTAAACAATAAGATTCATCAGGTTCTTTCCTTGCGCTTAACTCCTTTTTCCCGATCGTTGTACTCCCCCGTCCGTAGAAACGAATGTTTTTCATCCGCATATAAATTTCTAAAAGCTGACCTAAAGTATTTCTAGGTTCTTCGTGTTCATCAGATAAGGGAGACATAATTTCTAAACACCCATCTAAATAAGTTAAACGTGCGCCTGTTCCAGCCAAATCTGCATCCAGTTTTTCCAAAGTTTCCCATGTTACATTTGAAAGCAAAGCTGCATTTGTAACCAATCTTAATTGAGAAGTTGCGACAAACATACAAGTCACCTTTTGCGATCGCATTTCCAGTTTAACTCGTTCTGAAAATCTCAAATCTAATGACTCGACAACCACACGACCAATTTGCTAAACAATATTTAGAAGAACTCCTATCAACTATAGGTAATGTGGAAATTAGCCGGGAAATTGCCGGAGAAGTTCGACTAGTTGATATTTCCTTTGTACCTAATCCTACAGGCGATCGCGATATATTAGGATTGCTCGGTAAAATGGTAGCAACTCCCTGCTTGCTAGAACCATTTCGTAATCAACCCAGCAAAACAGAGATTCGCAATTGTATCCTCAAACTATTTTCCCTCCATAGCGAGTTACAGCGCCGCGCTAGGCGGGAAGATGAGGAACTTTCCGAAAATGAATTACCGATTTTGTGGATTTTAGCAACTTCTACTTCCACTGCTTTAGTTGATAGCTTTGGTGCTAAACTAGAGACAAATAATTGGCCTGTTGGTGTTTACTTTTTAGCCGAATCCCTGAAAACAGCGATCGTAGCAATAAATCAACTACCAGTTAATCCTGAAACACTTTGGCTGAGAATTCTGGGAAAAGGCACAACTTAACAGCAAGCTATTAATGAGATTACCGAACTTTCTCCCGAAAACCAATTACGCAGAAACATTTTAGAACTAATTTCTACCTGGCGAATCAATGTGGAAATGAAAGAAAATTTAACTGAAGATGAGAGGGAATTAATTATGAATTTAACACCAGCTTATTTAGAATGGCGGGAAAACACTTTGCGCGAAGGTATGCGCGAAGGAATACAGGAAGGAAGTTTACAGGAACGTCGCCTTGTTGTGGGAAATTTGCTGAGACTGCGATTTGATGCTGTGGATGAGGAACTGGCGAAAGTAATTGAACCTTTGCTAAAGTTACCTCCAGAAGAGTATTCGCGCTTGATACTTCAATTGTCGCGTGAAGAATTGTTGGCTAGGTTTGGTATTAGTAGTAATTGATATTAATCAACCTAGTTTTTAGCTTATGAGTGAAAAGAACTAAAGTCCTGACAACTAACTGAGTAAAAGAGTTTGTTGTGAGGATTTTAGTATTTAAGATCAGCCGTTTCAAGGAAAAGTTAAATTCTAATTCAGTTGACTTTCGCTACTCATCCATTTACGAGAACGGAGGAAAAAATAAAGGTAAATTATGTTAATAGAAATTAGTAAAGTTTTGCCGATCGCAGAATGTAAAATCTGAAAGACGGGAATTATTGCTAACAAGACTAAGAATAATTCCATTAAGGAAACGATCGCCCCATAATGCTGTCTATCCCAATAAGAAATCGGACTAATAAATCGATAGTTACTCAAAGGGAAAAAGTGACGATGTGCATCATCATTGTGAACTGGTAAATCTCCCAAAGAATGTAGCACCAAACTAATAAAGAAAATCTCTAAATTTTCCCATTTGAAATAATCACAAATCAACCATCCTGCTAAAGCTAAGGGAATGGAATGACAGATAGCGACGATACTTTGCCACAATGGTTTGTAGTAGGTTTCTGACCAAATTTGTTTTTCTGATTGACGCGCAATTAATTTTGCCCATCCGTAGAAGAAGAAAATAGGAATGTCGGGTAAAATTGCCCCTATAAAAATGGGAAAATTTGCTTGGGGTAGGGACTGTTTACCCAACAGGAAAAGATTAATTATCGCGTGACTGGGTGTGTTCACTGTTGAACTGCGGGTGATAATTCATGAGGTTTAATATTAATAAATGGTAGCGCACTATTGCCACCTAACACAGTGGGGAAATGTCCGTCCCATTTGTCGATCGCTCTTTTTTGCAAAATCTCCGCTGTTAAGTTTTCTCGGAGTAATCTTTGGGCTTCTGCTTGTCCTTTAGCGCGGTTAACTTCTGCTTGCGCTTCTTGGGTAGCTTTTAAAGCTAAAAACTCGGCTCTTTTGGCTTCTTGTTCGGCAATTTGTTTTGCTTCCACTGCTTCGCTAAACCTTTGAGAAAAGCGAATATTTACCAGCGAAATATCATCTACGGCAATGTTATACTGAGCTAATCTCGATGTCAACTGTGAGTCAATTCCCGCTTTTACTTCTCCACGTTTAGTGATAATTTGTTCCGCAGTGTAAAGCGCCATTACTGCTTTTAAGATCTCTTCAACTGCTGGATTAATAATTCGTTGCACCACTTCATTTTCATCACCAATCTGCTGAAAAACTAGGTTAGATTTATCTGGGACAATATGCCAGTTAAGCGCCACATCAGTAAATACATCTTGTAAATCTTTTGAGGAAGCTTGACCGGGGATTTGATGTTTTTGTACCCGGACACTGAGAGATTTTACAGTATTGACAATCGGAATAATTGGGTGTATTCCTTCAGTTAATACCTCTTCTTGAACTTGCCCAAATTTCATGACAACGCCGCGTTCTCCAGCATTGATAATGACAAAAGGTTTGAAGAAAATTGCTCCAACTAAAAGTAATATCGCTATACCTGCCAAGATGTAAGAAGTATTGGAAGATTTCATTGACTATTTACCTGACTTTTTCGCTGTTACTAATATAGCGAAGAAATGCTGGTTTAAATATGATTGTAAAAGATGTGCCACAGTTAGAGTTTACAGTCAGATTACCAGCAAGCTGTTCAGTTAAGTTGGAGACTAATTGTAAACCTAATGATTCTGCTTCTTCGAGTTGAAAGTTTGCTGGTAAACCAATCCCATTATCGCTGATTTTTAAGAATAATTTCTCTGGCTCAACCAACTTAAATTCTATATCAATTTCTCCTGATTTGTTATTAGGAAAAGCATATTTTAATGAATTAGAAAGTAGTTCGTTAATAATTAAACCACAGGGAATTGCTGTATCAACATCTAAAAATATCTTATCTACAGAAATGTTTAATTTGATATGGTTGGCTTTTAAAGCATAAGAGTTAACTAGGTTATCAGCCAATTGGTAAATATATTCGGATACAGGAATTCTCGCTAAATCAGAAGATTGATATAGTTTTTCATGTATTAATGCCATAGCTTTGACACGATTTTGGCTATCACCAAATAATGCTAATGTTGGGGGGTCGTTGATATATCCAGATTGTAATTTTAATAAGCTAGAAATTACTTGCAAATTATTTTTAACTCGGTGATGGATTTCTTTGAGTAATACTTCTTTCTCTTTTAATGATGATTTGAGTTTATCTTCGGTTTCTTTGAGGTCGCTAATATCCGCCCAATAACCCAATATTTCTAAAGGATTTCCTTGACTATCTCGAATTAATTTTGTTTGGTCATATACCCAGATATATTTGCCATTTTTATGAAGAAAACGATATTCGTGATTGTGATAATTATGCTCAAATAAATGGACTAAATCAGCAAATACACGAGGCGTATCTTCTGGGTGAATGTGATTAGCCCAAAAACTTGAATCGTTGACAAATTCTTCAGGTTCATAACCAAATAAAGAGCGAACATTTTCACTCATAAATGTCGCGCCATAATCGCCAGAAGCTTTACAGCTGTAAATGACAACGGGGTTAGAGGAAAGTAAAAAATTGAGCCTTTCTTGAGATAGTTGCAATGCTGTTTCTGCTTGTTTGCGATCGCTAATATTCTTCACCATACTAACAGCAAATAGCGGTTTCCCCTGCACATCTCGCACTAAAGAAACTGTTAAATTTGCCCAAACTATCTGCCGATCTTTGCGATAGTAACGTTTCTCCATTTGATAATGATCTAGATCCCCAGTAATCATCTTTTGATAAAGTTCTTGATTCTGATCGACATCATCGGGATACGTAAACTCGCTAAAGGTCATTTCGCGAAGTTCTTCATTGCTATAACCCAGGATTTTTTGCAAAGCGGGATTGCTAACTACAGGTTTTCCTTCCATATCAACTAAAGCAATTCCAATAGCGGCTCTTTCAAAAATTGCCCGAAATCTAGCTTCGCTTTCCCGTAATGCAGCTTCAACTTTTTGCCGTTCAGTTATTTCTACTTGCAACTTTTCATTCATCTGTTTTAAAGTTACTGTCCGTTCATCTACTCTTTTTTCTAATTCTTCATAAGCTTTTTGTAGAGAGTCTTCAATTTCTTTGCGTTCGGTAATGTCATTTTGAATGCCGATAAAATGAGTAAGCTTTCCCTGAGCATCATGCACAGGTGAAATTGTTAATTCATTCCAAAAATGTTGACCATCTTTACGATAATTTTTCAAAACTACGCAACATTCTCGCCCTTCTTTGATAGCTTGGCGAATTTGAGCGATCGCATTTAGATCTGTATCTTTTCCTTGCAAAAGTCGGCAGTTTTTTCCGATTACTTCTGAGGCTGTATAACCTGTCGTTTTTTCAAAAGCAGGATTACAGTAAATTACTGGTAAATTTGACTGACTGGCATCAACAATCACTATTCCATTTATTGCTGCTGCCATCGCCCTTTGGTAAATTCGCAAAATTTCTTCAGAACAACTTGATGTTTTCTGCGTGATGTCTGAACTATTTATCAACAAACTGTTATATATTGTGTTTGTTTCTACATCAGAAGTCATTTGATTTATCTGAGTATCTATATGGTATAAAATTTAATCCGATCTTAAGGTTTTTTTTAACATCTGCCTATCGGTATAAACACTGGTAACGTTGCAAATCTTTACTTTCTGCATACTTACGTAAATATTCTTTGTGCAACTTAACCTATTACCTAGAGTAAGAAAAACTAAAAATATTGTTTAACTTTAATAAAAAATATTTAGCCACCAGATAAAATACTTTAATTCCCTAAATAAAAACACAAATTTTAATATAAGCTTCGCAAAATATTCCCCAAGTAATTACTTTAATGGGGTGAACTGATAACCATTTTCGGGTTTTTCGGGAGTTTTGGGAGTAACTATGACTAGTTGTACTGGAGCTTCCCGATCGCCTGTAGCCCGAAAACTCACATCTCCGGTAGCTCCAGAAATTATGAAATTAGGTGCAGAAAGCGATCGCTGTACGCCTTTGCGGGTAGGATTTTTCCCAATAGCCGCAACTAAAGCTTTGGTAGCATCATAAGCAAGAGCCGTGCGCCAATTGACATTTCCGCCCCAAATTTTCAGCCCATTATTCTGAAAAAATTCTCCCTGTTTTCCGGTAATATTGCCCGGAATTGCTAACACCATTCCTGCGGCATATTCCCCCCCAATTTCTAAAGTTTTCTCACTATAAAACCCATCTCCAGCTAATAAACTTAAGCGGCGACGGTTGATATGTATTACTTGCAAAGCGCGATCGGCTACGTCACTGCTAGGAACTGTTAAAATTACCTCTGCGCCTTTTTCAATTGCTCGATCGACGCTAACTTTAGCATTAAAATCAGGTCTAGCCAAATCAATTTCGCTTAAAACTTTACCTTTTCCGGCATAGAACAAAGCATTTTTAAATTCATCTTTCAAAGACTTACTGTAAACACTAGCAGAATTATAAAATACTACTACTTTTTCTTTTTTTAACTGAGTTAACATATAATTACTCAAAGCTCTAGCTGTGAAGCGATCGCTCGGCATAGTCCGAAAAATATAACCACTAAATCCCGACAATTGCACCGCCGAACTAATTGGAGAAATTGTTACTAATTCTCCGGCTTCATAAACTGACGCAGCTGCTAAAGTTGTATCACTAA
This sequence comes from Floridaenema fluviatile BLCC-F154, assembly GCF_041929135.1. NCBI lineage: Bacteria > Bacillati > Cyanobacteriota > Cyanophyceae > Aerosakkonematales > Aerosakkonemataceae > Floridanema > Floridanema fluviatile. The sequence continues at coordinate 30,446 of NZ_JBHFNS010000094.1, forward strand.
TTCCATGCCCTACCACACCTAAAATATCAGCGTTTTTTACCAATTCTTGCGCCACAGATTGAGCAACTTTTGCTTGATTATCATCATGAGCAATACCCACTTTTAAGGGAATTCCATTAATACCACCCGCAGCATTAATTTCTGACTGTGCTTGGGCGACACCGCGCAACATTTCCAAAGAACTCTGTGGGCTAGTAACTAACGGCACAACGACAGCAATACTGTAAGATCTAGCATTACCAATCTGAGCATTATGCAAGTAAATCAAAGTTTCGGGATCGCTACGATTTACTTTTATGGCATTTTTCAAAGCGGAAATTGCTTGCTCATAAGCTCCTGATTTAATTAAGTCTATTCCTTCTTGTTTATAAGGGTTAATCTGCCAAGGAGTTAAACTTTGAGTACCAAAACTAATGCGATCGGCAGCAGATTCCGATTGATTGCTTGTCTTCAATAAAAAGTTAGCGTTAAAGTTGGTAGATAAGGGAATTAAATTTTTTCCCACCCAAAAAACCAGAAGAATAACTGCTGCTAATCCAGTAGTAACAACTAACAATCGCCGCACTTTTCCTAAACGATTGCTCTCTTCCGGTGGTAATTCTGTCGGAGGAACTGGACTGGAAATTTCCCCCAAAGCTTCTAATACTTGCGAGGCTGACTGATAGCGATCGCTCGAATGATAACGCACCATCTTATCTAAAACCCCTGCCAAACTGGGGCTGACTTGAGCATGATTTTGCCAGACAATTTCATGAGTTTGAGGGCTATTTGGCAGCTGCAAAGGTTGTAATCCTGTTAAAGCTTTAATCCCAATCATTCCCACAGCGTAAATATCACTATTAAACCTGGGTTTTCCTGCCAATTGTTCGCAAGGCATATAACCTTGAGTACCAATTCCCACGGTTAATTCCATCTGATCTTTTGGCTCGCCTGCCATTTGAGTTTCGATCGATTTAACTGCACCAAAATCAATTAAAACTAACCTTCCGTCAGAATTCCGGCGAATTAAATTACTCGGCTTAATATCACGATGAATTACTCCTTGATTGTGGACAAAACTAAGAATTCCTAAAACATCTTCCAACAAACTAAACACATAAGCTTCTGATTGTTTTTTCCCTGCTCTTAGTTCATCGTTCAGAGAAAGACCTTCAATAAATTCTTGAACTAAATAAAACTCTTTTTCTTCTTCAAAGTAAGCTAATAGACGGGGAATTTGGTCATGTCGCCCCAACTTTTCCAGGGTTTCTGCTTCTGTGTAAAAAAGCCGTCGAGCTACAGTTAGAAAGCTTGTATTCTGATTGGTAGGACGAAAGCGTTTGACCACACACCTGGGATAACCTGGACGTTGCCGATCTTCCGCGATGTAGGTTTCGCCGAACCCTCCTGCACCCAAAACTTGTATTACTTGATATCTTGCCCCTAACAATTTTCCCAACATAGCTTGTAGTTTAATTTGCGGAATATATTAAGCTTTATTCTAAGTATGATTAATTGTCCATTTGAATTTAAATTTAGAAAGTATCCCTCTTTGGTTTTGCTCAAGTTTCCATCGGTACACTAAAAAATAAAAGGTAGCTAAAGATGAAGATAAATCAACGTCATGATTGGCCTTTGACTGCGGAAGAAGCAATCGTGATTCAGCAGCAATTAGCCTCAGAGGTGATTACTTCCGATCAATTGACTACTGTACAGTACGTTGCGGGAGTTGATGTAGGATTTACGGAATCTGGAAGCATTACACGAGCCGCTGTAGCAGTTTTAAGCTTTCCTGACTTGCAGTTGCAAGAGTATGCGATCGCTTACCGTCCCACTACTTTTCCCTACGTTCCCGGATTTCTCTCCTTTAGAGAAGTTCCGGCTGTACTAGAAGCAATGGAAAAACTTACTATTACACCAAATTTAATCTTATGCGATGGTCAGGGTATCGCACATCCCCGTCGATTTGGTATTGCTTGTCACTTGGGCTTACTCACGAATATTCCGGCGATCGGAGTCGCAAAATCTTTGTTAGTTGGCAAACACGCAGAACTACCAGAAGAACGGGAAACTTGGCAACCTTTAATATATCGTGGCGAGACAATAGGCGCGGTTTTGCGGACACGCACAGGAGTAAAACCTGTGTATGTTTCTAGCGGACATCGAGTTAGTTTACCTACAGCCATTGATTATGTTTTGCGTTGTACTACTAAATATCGTTTACCAGAAACTACTCGTTGGGCTGATAAATTAGCGTCCAATCGTGGCTCAATATTGCCCTCAAACTCAAGCTAATTTTTCCTGGCAAATTCGCTGAATTTAGCCTTAACTTGGTAAATCAATCACTGAAACGACGGCAGTTATTACTACCAACTGCCAATCAGTAATAAAATATTGCATCAGTACCACAATCGGAGAAACTATAGAGACAATAATTAAAGGACTTAGTTGATTAGATGTGGATTACCTTTACCCTAGATTCTTGCTATGCAGAAACAGGACATTAGCTCATTTATAAATTACCATCCCTTAACTACTACATCGGACACTACCGTAAATAGGGCGATCGCCTTAATGAACCAAAATTCTACTAGTTATTTAGTAGTATTGGCTAACTCTGAGCCCGAAAGTCCTGTAATTGGCTTATTTACAGAACGAGAAATTATCCAATTAATCGCTAACGGCGCTCAATTGGATCGATTATCATTGGATTCAGTAATTAAGAAAGATTTAGCTACTATTAATGAAAGCGCCGCTGACAATGTATTTTTGGTGAACTCTTTACTGAGTAGCCATCAAGTTAATTATTTACCTGTAGTTGGGTCAACAGGTAATCTTATTGGGATGATTACTCGCCAAAGTATTCAAAATCACTTGCTAGAATCTGGGAATATCACAGAAGTTAATCAAAATTTAGTTAATTCACAAGCAACAGCATTAAAAAGTTTAAATCAACAATTACAAGAGGAAATTATTAATCGTCAACTAGCAGAAGAAAAAATTAAGACTGCCGAAGAAAAGATGCGGAAAGTCTTTGAGTCAATGACAGATTTATTAATGATTATTACAGTACAAGGAAATAACATTAAAGATATAGAAATGCTTCCCAGCAACTTCCGCTATTTACCTAATAGCAATGACTTAATGACTAGTATATTAGATATATTCTTTACCGATCATGATTACCGGATAAGTTGGATAGAAAAAATCCAAGAATCTTTAAGAAAAAACCAAAAAATTAACTTTGATTACCGTTTGATTGTGACGGAAAACGAATATTGGTTTACTGCAACTATTTCTCCAATTTCAGAAAATTCTGTATTGTGGGTAGTGAGAGATATTACGGCTCGTAAACAAGCGGAACAAGCTTATGAAAAAAGCGAAGCACGGTTTCAAACATTGGTTGCTAATATACCAGGAGTAGTTTATGAATTCGTCGAAGATTCCCAAAACAATATCAATTTTGAATATCTCAGTCCAGCAGTGGAAGAGATTCAGGAAGTACCGTTGGAACAGGTTTTAAAAAATCCCCAACTTATATTTGATGCCTTTCATCCTGACGATCGCCAAAGTTACGCCGAAGCGGTCGCCCTTAGTAGACGAAATTTATCACCTTTTTCCCATGAATGGCGGATCTTTACACCTTCAGGAAAACTGAAATGGGTGCAAGCAAAATCACGACCAGAAGGACGAAATAATGGTGATGTTGTTTGGTACGGAGTGTTATTTGATGTGAGCGATCGCAAATTTGCCGAACAAGCATTACGCAAGAGCCAAGCTAGTTTAGCAACTGCTCAAAGAGTCGCTCATATTGGTAGTTGGCACTTTGATATCGTTAAAGGAAAAGTTACTTGGTCAGAAGAATTATTCCACATTTTTGGGTTAGATCCTAATAAACCTGAACCCACATTTGCCGAACATCAAAAATTAATTCATCCAGAAGACTGTGAGGCGTGGTATCAAACAGTTAGTGATAGCTTGCAAACCGGAAAAACTTACACGCAAATATTTCGGATTATCCGGTCTGATGGTGAGATACGTTACATTGAAGGCAGAGGAGAAACTATTCTTAATGAGGCAAATCAAGTCATTGAATTATATGGCACAGCAATGGATATTACCGAACGCAAGCAAGTAGAATTAGCTTTGCGAGAAAGTGAAGAAAAATTCCGTGCTATTTTCAATCAAGCTATTCAATTTGTCGGTTTATTGCAACCCGATGGAAAAATTTTAGAAGTTAATCAAACCGCATTAGATTTTGCGGGAGTTACTAGAGAAGAAGTACTCGATCGACTATTTTGGGAAACTAAATGGTGGACAATTTCTCCCGAAACTCAATCAGAATTGAAATTAGCGATCGCCGCTGCTGCTGCGGGTGCTTTCATGCGTTATGAAGTAGATGTGATCGGTAAAGATAATCAAATTGTTACCATTGATTTTTCCCTGCGACCAATTTGTAATCAACAAGGACAAGTAACTTTATTAATTCCTGAAGGTAGAGACATTAGCGATCGCAAAATCTTAGAACAACAACTCGCCTTTAGAGAAGCTTTGCTCAATGTCTTTTTCTCCTCAGCACCAGTAGGATTAAGTATTGTAGACGAAGAATTGCGCTATGTAAAAATCAATCAACAATTAGCAGAATTAAATGGCTTACCTGCATCAGAACATATTGGCAAAACCTTCCAGCAAATCTTACCGGAAATCGCCTCTAGTTTAGTGCCTTTATATCAGCAAATTTTAGCCACAAATGAACCAGCACTTAACTTAGAAATTCGGGGAGAAGTTCCTAGCCAACCTGGAGTTTTACGTGATTGGATTGTGTCTTTATTTCCCATTCCCGGAGAAGATGGACATTCTCGCAGCGTCGGATCGGTTGTGGTAGAAGTTACAGAACGTAAACGAGTAGAGAAAGCATTACTGGAAAGCGCCAAACGGGAACAAGCACTAACCCAAGTAATTCAAAAAATTCGCCAAACATTAGAGTTACCGGAAATTTTTAGCGCCACAACTACGGAATTACGACAACTTTTAGATTGCGATCGCGTTACCATTTATCGCTTCCATGAAGATTGGAATGGAGAATTCGTCGCTGAATCAGTAGCCGATGGTTGGATTTCTTTATTAGATTCTCAACTAACAGCTTGTATCTTAAATAAAAAAGAATGTGTCATCAAACAATTAGATCAAACTGATATAGAAAATCACCCAATCAACTACTTAGCAGTAGCAGATATCTATCAAAGCGAACTTCCTAAATATCATATTGAAATTTTAGAACAATTCCAATCTAAAGGTTTCTTAACCGTCCCCATTTTCTCTGGTAATGAATTCTGGGGCTTACTAACAGTTTATCAAAATTCTCAACCCAGACAATGGCAAGAATCAGAAATTAATGTCGTCCTCCAAATTGGCACTCAACTAGCAGTCGCTTTACAACAAGCCGAACTACTTTGTCAAACCCAACGGCAATCTTTAGAATTAATGAAAGCAAAAGAAACCGCCGATGCTGCTAACTATGCTAAAAGTCAGTTTCTCGCCAAAATGAGTCATGAATTGCGTACTCCCTTAAATGCAATTTTAGGATTTAGTCAAATCATGGTGCGGAGTAAGTCTATTTCCTCAGAGCAAAGAGAATACTTAGAAATTATCAATCGTAGCGGCGAACATTTACTCAACTTAATTAATGATATTTTATCAATGGCTAAGATTGAATCGGGGCAAATCGTCTTAAATGAAAGCTGTTTTAATTTACATCAAATGCTGGAATTGTTGAAAGATATGTTCCGATTAAAAGCGGAAAGTAAAGGCTTGGAACTAAACTTTATCATAGCTTCTGATGTTCCCCAAAATATCCAATCAGATGAAAGCAAATTACGTCAAGTTTTACTTAATTTATTAGGTAACGCCATTAAATTTACTGAAAACGGCTATGTAACTTTAACAGTATTTTTAGCATCCTTAGAATTAGAGAAAACAGACGAATTATCAATAAATTTTACAGTTCAAGATACTGGCCCCGGAATAGCTCAAAATGAAATTAGTAACTTATTTCAACCTTTTGCTCAAACTCAAACAGGTCGCCAAACAGGACAGGGAACAGGCTTAGGTTTAGCCATCAGTCAACAATTTGTCAAACTAATGGGGGGAGAAATAACTGTCGAAAGCCAATTAGGTATTGGCTCTATTTTTACTTTTAATATTTTTGCCAAATTAGCATCAAAAACCACCGAAAATATTAGCTTAAATACCAGACAAGTTATCTGTTTAGAACCAAATCAACCAACTTATCGGCTCTTAGTTGTGGAAGATATTAAAGAGAATCGTCAACTATTAGTGAAATTATTAGTACCTTTAGGATTTGAAGTGCGAGAAGCAGAAAATGGTCAAGAAGCTGTAACAATTTGGCAAAGTTGGCAACCCCATCTAATCTGGATGGATATGCGAATGCCTGTCATGGATGGCTATGAAGCTACTCGACAAATTAAAGCTCATCCTCAAGGAAAAAACACAGTGATTATTGCTCTGACTGCTAGTGTTTTTGAAGAACAGCAACCAGCTATTTTAAAGGCGGGATGTAATGACTTTATGCCTAAACCTTTTCGCTCAGAAGTTTTATTAGAAAAAATTGCTAAGTACTTGGGTGTACGCTATATTTATGCAGATAATTCTCAATCAAATACTAAACATTCCCAAACCCCGACGTTAACCTCAGAAAACTTAAATGTGATGCCTCAAGAGTGGAACGCCAAATTACATCAAGCCGCCGCCGCAGTTGACGATCAACTAACTATGGAATTAATTCAACAAATCCCGGAAACTCATATTGATTTGGCAAATACTTTAATAGATTTAGTCAATAATTTTCGCTTGGACATCATTTTTAAAGTAACTGAGAGATGGCGCAAGAAATAATATTTGCTCCTGAAAGCTAATCTCCCGTTAACCTAATTGGAATAACGGGAGTAGCAGCGAAGCATCTCAGTAATACCAAATCCGGTTTAAATACTCCCGCTATTCTTTAGTTCGCGTAGGCGGACTTTGTTTGTGTAGTAGCGATTTCCATCACCCAATCATAAAGGGGTAGCTGACCCAGATTTGGTATAAGAATTTATTGCTTAAACCCTAGATTTTCTAGGAATGTAAGATGCACCCGGAAAAATTTCAAAATTCTATTTTCTCTGCCTTTAATCCTCCTCCTTTCCAATCAGAAATAATTTCATTGACTCGTTTTGGATCTGGTTCGGCAAAAATAGCAAGGCGATCTAAACGGTTAATGGTTGAGAGAATTTCTGGATAGGGCAAGAAACAAACAATTACTGTTTCTCCTAACTCCGTGTAAAGCAAAAGGATTGATTCCAGAGTGTCTTCAAACAGTCGAATATCTTTAGATTGCGGTAAGTTTTTTGTGACAATAATTCGGTTCTCGGCTGGAATAATTGAATACCAATCTTGATCGGAAGGAAAACCTAATAATAATCCCGCCCGATCGGGAACTTTCTGCATAAATTCTGCGGAATTAGGATCGCCACAATACAGTAGATGTCTTCTCCCTAATTGCCACCAAATCCCTGTCGCTTCCCGTTTGACAGCAGTTGAAGATGGTTGAGAAATAGGATTGTTAACCGCAGTCGATCTGACAGATGTTGATTTTACAGGAGTCGATTTTACAGAATTTGATGTGGTTACGGAAATCGGAATTACTCGTTTAACTTCCGGCAATTCAATTTCTTTTTTGGCTTTCGCAGGAGTTGCTTCCTTGGCTGGGCGAGTGGCGACAATTTCTACTTTCGGACGTGATTCATTGGCGGGTAAAATAACCGGAACAGGTTTTAATGGAACTGATTCGGTTTTAGTTTTATTGTCTGGCGAACTATGTTTTTGCCTAATTTCTTTGGCGATCGTATAGGTGATCGGTTCCCCTGCTTCCGCACGAGCGATCGCTTCCGAACGGGCACTTGCTGGCGTTGAAGGTGCTGCTAGGACATATAAAGCAGATGCAGCGAACTTATCAATTTGATAACTTTTTTGAAAGGAGTTCGCTACTTGCATGAATCTTGCCGCTGTGGGATAGCTCCATTCAAATTCAGCAGCTATCCAATCTAAGAATCTCCCGTGGGCGAGTTTCTCTTTAACTAAAATTAACTTTTGTCCGATTTCAATGATATCTTGTGCAGTGCGCTTCATGAGCGCCCGAATTTCCGCAGTTTGTTGCTGAATGAATAAACTGGTTTCTGCATCAAGCATGGTGTAATCAAACACTTTTTGCAGTGAAGAATGCGCTGAGGCTGGCATTGGCTACTCTAAAATAACGTTAATTGGCTGATGTAAGTATCAAATTCTCTTGTAGCACATCAAACACAGTATTTTCCTCTGTCTAGGGTTGGATATTCTCTAGAAGACTTGAATCAAGAGATTTGTACTTTGGTAAATATATCACGCTAGAGGCGATCGTAAAAGTATCTATAACTAAACAATATAAGAGCCGAGAATAGAACAATCTTAACTCACTACTCCCGACTCCCGAACTCCTGAAAAACTTTAGGAAACTTTACCCAGTTTTGCCGATCCTACGGCAGAAACTTCCAACTCAGGAACATTACTTGACCAACGAGTAGGCAAATGTAAATGCCAGAGTTGTTCATTCATAATTGACCTAGCCAATAAACAACGATAAAGATCGCTCAACTGTCCTGCTACATAAGCCCAACTAAAGTTTTGTCGCACTCGTAGTGAAGCTTGCTTTCGCATTTTTCTTGCCCAAACATCATCAGTTAAAATCCGATCGATCGCCACACTAAAAGCATCAATATCATGAGGCGGAACTAACAAACCTGTTTCTTCAGGAATCACAGTAAATTTCAAGCCGCCAACATTGGAAGCCACTACAGGCGTACCGCAAGCCATAGCTTCAATTGCCACTAAGCCAAATGGTTCGTAGTAACTTGGCACTACACAAACATCAGCTGCGGCATAATAAAAGGGTAGAATATCATGATCTAAGCGACCTGTAAATAGGATATTTTCTGTCAATTCTAATTCTTGAGCTAACAGTTTAATTTTCTCCTCTTCCCGATCGCTTTCAGAATGAGGATCTTCTCCCCCAGTAATTACCAAGCGAAAATTTCCTTGACTCTTTGCCTGACAATTCCCGCAAGCTTGCAGCAGTGTTTCTACACCTTTACGTCGATCGAATCGCCCTACATACAAAACTATATTTTCGCTTTGGTCAAATCCTAACTTTAATCTAGCTTCAGTCTTCGATAATAACCGGAAGTTACTAATATCTGTGCCACTAGAAATTACTTGAATTTCTCCAATTTCAGAAACCAATTTTCGCAAAGCTTCTTGTTCTTGGGGACTAGTAGCAACTACACAGTTTGCTTGCTCTAAAACTTGTTTTTCTATTGCTAATCTAGTTTCTGCAATTGGTGGTTGATAACCAGCTGCTTGATACTTGACTATACCTAGAGAATGATGAGTATGTATCAATTGAATATTGCGTAATTCTTGTAATTGCAAACCAACCCAACCAGAAAGCCAGTAATTTGTATGCACTAAAGGATAATTTGTGCCTTCTTTGCTTTGAAATTTGAGAAAAGCCTCTAAAAATTCTGGCAGATATTCCAACAAATCGTTTTTAGGAATAAATTTTTCTGGCCCTGCTGACAAGCGAATCGTGCGACAATCAGGTGAATGTTGAACGATTGTCGGTTCGTTATGATTAGCTTTGCGGGTAAACATATCTACTTGCCAACCTAATTTAGCTAACACTTCTCCCACATTTCGCACATAAACATTTTGTCCCCCAACATCTTGTTTTACCACTTCTGCTGCGGGATCGGCATGAAGGGAAATTAATGCGATCGGCTGTCTATTACGATGAGACATATCCGGTTCTCCTGTTATTCTCTTAAAAGAACGATTCGTGATGTTAACTGGTTATCTTAATCTAGTCAGAAATTAAAAAATCCACCTAAATTTTAGGTGGTTATGTAATCTTCAGTTTTAAGCAAATTGCATTCTTCTTACCGGGCGAGAATGACCATTGTGGGCAAACCGTTCTGCCAAAATCTTTTCATAAACTGCTTCATAACCTGAAGTCATTTCTTGGACGCTAAACTTGTCAATTACGTGCTGACGGCAAGTATAGCGATCGAGTTGAGTAGCTGGTTCAATTGCTGCAACACATTCCTCAAGACTATCACAGAGAAAACCTGTCTTACCATCAGCAATAACCTCAGTAGTTGAACCTAAATTCATCGCGATCACGGGCGTTCCTGATACCATTGATTCAACCATTACTAACCCAAAAGGTTCTCGCCAAGTAATGGGGAACAGTGTCACCGCTGCATTGCCCATCAATTTATTTTTTTGGACGTGGTTAGCTTCACCAAGAAATTGAATTTGTTCCCCATCAATATGAGGTTTGATTTTTTGCTCGAAGTATAAGCGATCGACTACATCTACCTTACCTGCAATCTTTAATTGCCAACCAGAACGTTTGGCAATCTCGATCGCTAAATGCGTACCTTTTTCAGGAGAAACTCGCCCTAAAAATGCTAAATAAGGTGGATCTTGTGGCTTTTCATAAAACTTAAACGCGCTCACATCAATGCCATTATAAACTGTCCCCACACAGTTCAAATTTAACCGCGCTTCCCTTTGAGCATCCGAAATACTTACGAAAGGTTGTTGGCGAGAGTAGGCATACAATTTCTCATTATCAGGAGTGAAAATCCCATGTAATGTGTGAATTGTCGGCGTTTTTACTAAGTTAGCAAAAGGTAAAGCTACACAACCAATATGAGAGTGAATTACATCAAATTCCGCAGCTTTTTCATACACTCGACTTAGATGTAACATCTCATAGATGTTATATTCTTTCACTGAATTATCTAAGCGCAAAGCACGAGGATGAACCCACTCCAATTTGGCTAAACTAATTGAATCTCCAGAAGCAAACAAAGTTACTTCATGACCACGTTTGACTAGTTCATTACAAAGCAGTCCTACTACTAATTCAACTCCTCCATAAGCGGGAGGTGGAACTCTTTCCCATAAAGGTGCTATTTGAGCAATTCTCATGTTTTCTCCTGGCACTTAACAGTAAATTTAGCCATTTAGCTCAAGCTGATTTGCCAATCTTTTAGTTAGCAGAATACTTATTCACAGAGAATCTTGAGACTGCTATAAATTAAATTGCCTTTAGCTTGTCTAACTGTTATGCAAATGTTATCCTTGTCTGAGATCGTTGTTACTCCACCTCAAGACGGAAAGTAAGACAAGTACTTTTTAATTTGTTGACTCTCTCAGAAGATAGATTGACTAGAGCTTAATCAGATAAAAGTAACAACTGCTACGCCTTAATCAGCGATTTCGATCGGTTAAGTACTTATCAGAATTGTTGTGAAGCAACCTCATATAATAACTGAAAAATTAGCGAATTTATGGGAGAAAAATTGGTAAATACAACTGTTTTTCCACCCATTGCAGGTGGAAAACTTATCTGAAGAATTAGGAAATATGAAGTTTTAGCAATTGACAACTTCCAGTCGATCTAGTTGCTCAATAGTTACATCTGCGATCGCTAAATGACTGGCTTGAGAATTTTCCCAACAAATCCCAATACAACCAGCAGCGCCAGCTTGACGCGCCATTTCCATATCGCTGACAGCATCACCAACCATCAAAGTCGCACTAGGTTCTACTCCTAACTTTTCACAAGCTTGCCAAAATAAAGCCGGATCTGGTTTACTAGGTCCTCGATCCACTCCCATAGCTAACTGAATATAATTAGTTAGCTGATATCTTTGAACAAAAGCTTCCACTTTTGCCGTAGTATCGGCTGAAAGAATGCCTAACTTTAAACCAGCAGCGGATAGTAATTGTAAAACTTCCAAACACCCCACAAATAAAGGTGAAGGTGCAGCATTTTGAAAGTGTCGATCTGCTTCACTAAAAGCACGACGAGCGATCGCCAAAGACTCCATCCACCCCCTACCAGTTTCCGCAATATAAGCCGCCGCCGCAATTTCATTTTCCCGGCGACTTCCCACCGCCATTAAACCAGTCGGATCGATTTGATTACTATCAACACCAAACGCCATTAACAACGGATCGCCAACTCCGGGAATTTCCGCATCTATTAAGCGCGATCGTTTTTGAGCTAAATTTCGCAAAAACTCTGCCGAATTTTCCAAAGTCCCATCTTTATCAAAAATTATCCCCTGAATCTCAGGAAAAATTACTTCTTTACAGCGAATATTTACCACAATATTTCTCTCCCAAATCGATATTACCAACAAAAAAAGAGGGTTTTTCCCTCTTAGTTTTTGGTAACTTCTTTTAAAAATCAATTATTCCTCTTCAGCAGAAGGTAATACTTCATCTGCTTCTTCTGCAACCGCTTCTGATTCAGTTGTTGCTACAGCACCAACCCCAGCCGGAACTGCTTCCTCTTCTGCACTTACCGCTTCGGTTTCTGCTTCCACAACTTCAGCCACCTCTGCTGGAGCCGCTGCTTCCGCAGTCACAGTTTCCGCAGTCACAGTTTCCGCTTCCGCTTCCACATCCACATCCACATCCACATCCACATCTTCAGCCACCTCAGCCGGAGCCGCTTCTTCCACAGCTACCGCTGCTTCCGCTGCTGCGGGAACTTCACCTAGTAACTTGGCTCGTTGCTGTTCCCGATACTTCGCCGCCATTTCTTCCGCCATATCGTAAACGCGATCGCGGTTCCGAATCATATCCCCAGCTTCTGGTTCCAACTGCTTAGTAGAAAGCGAAATTCTTCCCCTTTCCGCATCCAAGTCAATGATCATCACCTTAATTTCATCATTGACATTGAAAACGCTGTGAGGTGTATCGATATGTTCGTGGGAAATTTCCGAAATGTGTAGTAACCCGCTTACACCACCAATATCGATAAACGCACCATAAGGTTTAATACCACGTACCGAACCAATTACCACTTCACCAACTTCTAAGCGGTTCATCTTCCGCTCAACTAATGCGCGTCTATGGGAGAGAACTAAACGATTTCTGTCTTCATCTACTTCTAAAAATTTTAGTGGTAATTCTTCCCCTACTAAATCTTCTTTAGGCTTCCGAGTACTGATATGAGATCCCGGAATAAAACCACGTAACCCTTCAATTCTGACTAATGCTCCACCACGGTTGGTAGCAAAAACCTGCGATCGCACGGTAGCATCTTCTGCTTGCAACTGGCGCACCCGTTCCCAAGCACGCATATATTCAATGCGGCGAATCGAAAGAGTTAATTGTCCATCTTCATTTTCATCAGTAAGAATGAAGAACTCGCGAGTTTCGTTGGATTGTAACACCTCTTCAGGAGCGTCTACTCGGTTAATCGACATTTCCTGAATTGGAATATAAGCCGCCGTTTTAGCACCAATGTCAATCAGAGCGCCCCTCGGCTCTATACTAAATACAGTACCAGCTACAATATCACCAGGATTGAAGTGATAATCGTATTTGTCGAGTAGAGCAGCAAAATCGTCGAGAGTAAAACCAATATCGGCAGTTGTTGTTTTCTGATTGACCATGCGAATCGAACCTTGTCCTTGTTAGTTTTTGTAAAATTTCGCCTCCTGTCGATGTATACGCACGTTTTTAATGTGCCGTTTACACCTTCATTCCTCCAAATCTCATATATTAGCATTGTTTTAGCTAAGGTGATTCAGAGTCCAGACATATTATTTTAACTTAACTAGAGCAAGTCAAACTAGTTTTTCCGATTTTCTTGGTTTTGCAGGTGAGTATTTAGCCAATCAACGATCGAGTTGGCTAGTGTTAAAGGACTAAAAGCTTTGATTTAGCAGGACTTCAACGAATCTCAGAATGGGCGAAAGTTGCTGTTTTTTGGGTTTCCTCCATCTTTAAGCCAGAATTTTCGGCAACTAAATTATTGTTGGTGGGGATTTCTTCTCTGGATGCTGGATGATGCTCGTTACGGAGTTGATTTAAGGTATGAATGAAGTCCGCAATGCCGCGAAATTGGCGATAAACTGAAGCAAAGCGCACGTAAGCTACTTCACTTAAATAGCGGAGTTTTTGTAACACTAATTCACCAATTTCATTACTGGTAACTTCGCGCACTTCTCGCTGTTGTAATTCAGATTCTACCTCATCTGTAAGTGCTTCGATACACTCTTGGGAAATACCTGTTTTTTCGCAAGCCCGGACAATTCCTCTTAAGAGTTTAGAGCGATCGAAACCTTCTCGCCTTCCATCTCGCTTAATCACTGTCACCGGAACAAATTCAATTTGTTCATAAGTGGTAAAGCGACGCTTACAGCGGAGACATTCTCGACGACGGCGAATACTTTGTCCGCCTTCTGCTGAACGTGATTCCAGCACGCGATTATCTGGGTTATTACAGAAAGGACAACGCATTTGGGAAAATCCTTTTATACTAAACAGTGGTAAATGCTGACGCATTCTACTGGGAAAAAATGCCAATTAAGTACCGATAGATCGATCGCCCCTTAATCGAGATTTTGACACAAAACTCAGCTTTCTAGTAAAAAAAAGCAAATTCAGCTGTTACCACTGTTCTGGTTTTGATTAGATCGCCAGTCAGGTAACAGCTGTGGAAAATTTTAACCCGGAGCCTTTAGAGGACGTAAAAGTTATTACTTTTCGATGCGGGGAGGTTCGCGAAAAGCGATCGCAAAGAACAGCACACCCAAAGTAATCGTAAAGATCAGAACGTAAGCAATGCTTTCCATATTAAAAAATCCTGACTATCCTAATTAACAGTTTACCAATCGTCAAAGAGGTAAGGTCTAACGCCCTAACAAAATTGATGAATTAGTTAGTCGTTAGACCTTAGCGAAAAAGTCTGGAAACAAGAGACTAGATAGGTTGATCGCGGCGGGTAGATTTGTCACCCACTTTCTGATAGAAACCCCATTCCACTTGTTCTTCAGACAGATCGGGATCGACACCCGCGAATACATCACGGTAGATGGTACGAGAACCGTGCCAAATGTGCCCGAAGAAGAACAACAGCGCAAATACAGCGTGTCCGAAAGTGAACCAACCGCGAGTGCTGGTACGGAACACACCATCAGAACCTAAAGTTTCGCGATCGAACTCAAAAGGTTCGCCCAATTGAGCTTTCCGCGCATATTGCTTCACATCAGCAGCATCGGTAAAAGTCTTGCCATCGAGTGCGCCACCCAAAAAGCTGACAGTTACGCCCATTTGCTCGAAGCTATATCTAGATTCAGCACGACGGAAAGGAATATCAGCACGAACAATGCCATCCTTATCAGTCAGCACCACAGGGAAGTTTTCAAAGAAGTTAGGCAAGCGGCGAACAGTTAATTCGCGACCTTCTGCATCCTTAAATACTGGATGACCTAACCATCCTTGAGCAATCCCATCTCCCTTATTCATTGGGCCAACGCGGAACAAACCACCTTTAGCTGGGCTGTTACCTACGTAATCATAGAAAGCCAATTTTTCGGGAATTTGTTCGTAAGCCTGAGCCAGAGTTGCACCATCAGCTACACTAGCTTGGACTCGACGTTGGATTTCTTGTTGGAAGTAACCCTTATCCCACTGATAACGGGTGGGGCCGAATAGTTCGATCGGTGTAGTAGCATTGCCGTACCACATCGTACCAGCGACCACAAAGGCAGCAAAGAAAACCGCTGCAATACTGCTAGAAAGTACGGTTTCAATGTTCCCCATCCGTAAAGCTTTGTAGAGTCTTTCCGGTGGTCTAACTGTCAAGTGGAACAAACCAGCAATAATCCCCACAACCCCCGCGGCAATGTGGTGCGCCACCACACCACCAGGGTTGAACGGGTTAAAACCCGCTGGTCCCCATTCAGGTGCTACAGGTTGAACGTGCCCAGTTATGCCATAAGGATCGGAAACCCACATTCCAGGGCCAAATAGACCTGTCAAGTGGAAAGCACCGAAACCAAAGCAAAGTAAACCAGACAAGAACAAGTGAATCCCAAACATTTTGGGCAAATCTAATGCAGGTTCGCCAGTACGGGGATCTCTGAATAGTTCCAAATCCCAATAAACCCAGTGCCACACGGCAGCTAGGAACAGCAAACCAGCTAAAACGATGTGAGCGGCGGCAACACCTTCAAAGCTCCAGACACCTGGATTAACATTTACTTTGTCAGGGATGATGCTCCAACCGCCCCAAGAGTCCGTTACTCCTAAGCGTGCCATGAAGGGCATGACGAACATACCCTGCCGCCACATAGGATTAAGAACGGGGTCGCTGGGGTCGTAAATAGCTAGTTCGTACAGGGCCATCGAACCAGCCCAACCTGCCACTAAGGCAGTGTGCATAAGGTGTACAGATATTAATCTGCCTGGATCATTCAGGACGACTGTATGTACTCGGTACCAGGGTAGTCCCATTGACTACGCTCCTCCTCGATGAGTGATGTCGGATCTAACGAACTTTTGTGCAGTTTGTTAAGGTTTAGGTTGCTGCGGCTGTCCAGGATATCTTCCTAAAGTTGCCTTTAATTAAGATACCTTGGCAGTTTAACAATGCGTTTAACAAAATGAGAGTATTTAAAGAAGTGTAACTTTTGATTGCACCTATTGCAAGCAGATCTAGGCGCTGTATTGTTGACAGCACTTAGACTCACAACCAGCTGCACTCCTCAAGTTACAGTCTTAAGTTTAAGTTACAATACGACCGATTGAATATTTTTTACTTGACAAACTGTTTCGGCGGCACTCAGCCTTTCCAGAACTTGGTCGGCGCTAATCAGTCGTTTGAGTACTACTTGTCCGATCGTATTCGCGGCTCGTTCGATTTGTTTTGTGGCTACAGGTTTGACTTCTACAGTTAAAATCACATCTTCCACCTGATACAGCCACAATTGTTCGTTTTGCTCCACAAAATAAAGGTTTAAGCGTTGAATGTGGGGTCTGCGTCGCCAAGCTGTATCGTTCCACAGTCCGTCTGACGACCACACCCGCCCATAAGTCCAACCTTCGGAAAGAAAAAAATATTTCACTGATATTCTTTGTATGAGTTAACTTTAAGTTCATCGAAGCCCGATCGCAGGAGTGATTCCTACAGAAGGCGATTAGATTATATGTTAATACGGTTCAGTTAAGGGTAGTGCCAGCATCTTGCTCGCTAGGGATATATAAGCCAGCAAGATGCTCGCACCACAATAATCAGAGAATCGTCTATTCACACTCTCGCCGTTAATCCTGATGGATGTAACGGGAGATGAATTGCTCTATCAAGATAAGTTTCTGTAGGACTAAACTGTTAAATAATCTCTTGATAATACTCGCTTAAATTAGTAAATTAAATCAAAGAATTGTAACCACAAAATCAAGAATTGTATTTTTCTAATAAAAATAGACAATTTACGAAAATTAAAGTTATAGAGTCATGTATGGAGCGAAAAACTAAATAGAGGATTGGAGTAAGAATGTCAAGGGGATGTTGGGAAGTATTTGTTGTCTATATTTCCGTTTTCCAGATAAACCCCCGATCTGTGAAGCTTTTATTTTTACCATTTTACACCCGAATAAAGTAATCATAACTAAAAAAACAATCAATCGGTTGTTTTTCAATCCATTGTGTAGGAGAAAAACAGAATGTTGAACCAAAAAATGTGCAAATTTATCTTGTTAATATGCACAGTAATCATTTTTTCCGGCATGATGGGAGGTGTGTTCACTCCCATACCTGCATCGAGTTCTATACCGCTGAGTAACGAACAAAAATTGGGAAAATCGATCTTTTTTGATAACACCCTTTCCCTCAACGAAAATCAATCCTGTGCAACTTGTCATGTCCCCCAGATAGGCTGGACGGGAGATGATGAATTAATCAATGTCAAAGGATCGGTTTACGAAGGTTCAGTCAAAACTTTATTTGGCAACCGTAAGCCACCCACTGTCGCTTATGCCACTTTTAGCCCGATTCTCCATTTTATAATTGACGAGGAACAGCCATTATTTGTAGGTGGCAACTTTTATGATGGGCGGGCAACAGGCGAAAAACTAGGAAATCCGGCTGCCGATCAAGCTCAAGGGCCTTTTATGCAGAATGTGGAACAAGGACTTGTGGATAGTGCTTATATTGTGCATCGAGTTTGTGAAAACAAATATCCCGTTTCTTTAACAGATATTTGGGGGAAGGAGATTTGCAATATTTCCTGGTCTAAGATGGACTCAAAAGCTGGGGATAAAGAAGTGGTTTTATCTTCAGAAGAGAGAAGTAAAGTTGAGAAAGCTTACGATGCGATCGCTCAATCCATAGCAGCTTACGAAGCATCCCCCGAAGTCAGCGCCTTTACTTCTAAATATGATTACTACTTAGCAGGTAAAGTACAACTTACACCCCAAGAAGCCAAAGGATTAGAACTGTTTAATGATAAAGGCAAATGTGCCGAATGTCATATCTCTAAACCAGGTTTACATGGAGAACGCCCCCTGTTTACCGACTTCACCTACGACAATTTGGGAACACCACCCAACCCGGAAAATCCCTGGTATACTATGCCTACTAAAATCAATCCTGATGGCAAAAATTGGGTTGATAAAGGACTAGGTGAATTTCTCGCCACAAATCGTTGGTATAAGTTTTATGCTAATGCCAACATGGGTAAACAAAAAGTACCAACCCTCCGTAATGTAGATATGCGCCCCTCAAGTGAATTTAAGAAAGCTTACACCCACAATGGCTATTTCAAATCGTTAAAATCCGTCGTTCATTTTTACAATACCAGGGACACTATACCAACTTGTCCAAGTAGAATGACTGAGGCAGAATCGCTAGCAAAAAATTGTTGGCCTGCTCCAGAAGTGAAGGAAAATGTGAATAAAGACGAACTAGGAGATCTGCGTTTAACTGACGCTGAAGAAGATGCGATTGTTGCTTTTATGAAAACCCTCACTGATGGTTATAACGTTTCTAATTAGGATGATAAGGTGCGATCGCTCTTTCTCAAATAAGGCAGTTATTTGTATTATCTGGCTGGAGCGATCGTAGTTGTAATTGTATGCCAGCGAACGATAAAATAGCCAACAGATATTTCATATTTAACACCTACAAATTCTGATAAACTTCATCATCATTACGCTTACCAACCCTAAATACTTCAACCTCGTTATTTTCAATAGTGTAAAGAATTCGATACTCACCTTGATCGACACGGTAAACTGTTTCATAACCCTGTAATTTCTTACAGTCTTGCGGTTGAGGGTTACTTTGAAGAGAAAATATTTTTTTCACAACTTGCTTGAACTGCTTAAGTTGTAAATCATACAACTCTTTTTCGGCAGCTTTGGTGAGTCGTAAGGCGTAACGCTCAGTCATTGATAATATTCTCGATAGTTAAGTCAGTACCGTGCAGTTTATTGTAACCTTCTATGACTTCCTCAATAGTAACAAATTCACCATCATTTTCAGCCATACGCTGACGCACTATTTCAGCATCCCTTGCGTCTTCTAAAGCTTCTAATCGCTTTAAATCCTCGTAGCTAATAATCGCTGCTACTGCTTTACCTTCTTGTTCGATTACAACTCTGTCGCCGCGATCGCCTACACTAGTTATAATCTCTGTTAATCGATTTTGAGCTTGGGTTGCATCTACTTTTATCATACTTACACCTC
This sequence comes from Floridaenema fluviatile BLCC-F154, assembly GCF_041929135.1. Classification (NCBI taxonomy): domain Bacteria; kingdom Bacillati; phylum Cyanobacteriota; class Cyanophyceae; order Aerosakkonematales; family Aerosakkonemataceae; genus Floridanema; species Floridanema fluviatile. Next base: position 50,076 of record NZ_JBHFNS010000094.1, read on the forward strand.
GTTAGATAATCAATTTTAACAGATGGGATTATCGAGTGCGATCGCTCTTTTGCCATTTTGCTGAAATTAAATATATAATTAGACCAAATTGGATATTTTACTGGAAATAATCAGCGAAGTTGAGGCAAGGTAATCTAAAAATGCGCTATAAAGTAAAGTTAGAAAAATCGGAAGAAGGCTATGCGATTTGGTGTCCGGCTTTACCCGGTTGTTGGTCGCAGGGAGACACAGAAGAAGAGGCTTTAGAGAACATCAAAGATGCAATCCAAGCTTATTTGGAAACGGTTGAAGAATTAACTAAAAATGCAGAATATCGTTATGTGGAAGTGTGATAATTATTATGCCGAAACTTCCAGGGATTAATCATTTACGAGCAGTTAACGCATTTGAAAAATCTGGTTTCGCAATTGTGCGACAAGGAAAACATATTACCATGACTAATGGTGAAAGAATTATCACTATTCCTAGAGCTAATCCAATCAATGCTTATACTATGGCTGGAATTGTTAGAGATAGTGGATTGACAATTGAAGAGTTTCAGGAATTTTTGTAGTTTCTGCAATTGAGGATTGCATCTAATTTTGTCATATTTACACCTCTTGTAATTATGATTTGGGACAATATTTTTATCTTGTGATTAAATAGTAACTGCTTCAGAGCGCACAAAAGGTATATCTCCATGAGTAGGTGCGCGGAGCATACTTCCTGGCAAAGTTACCACAGCAATTGTAGAACCTAACATATCAAAAAATTCTACACTATAACCTGTTTCTAGTCCGGGAACATCGTGACGTTCAACTACTGTACCCACATCTCCTAAACGAAGGTGTTCTTCCACTACATCGCTCAGAAGTACAACATCTGTATATAATTGAAAATCCATTTTTCTTCCTTTTTGTTCTAGTTTAGTAAATACTCGGTAAGCAGAGTTTTCTAAGGAACGGTTAACCGTATTTGACAGGATTAGAAATTATAATCTAAGATTAGATAGTATACAAAGACAAGGTGCCCCGAACTGTACGGGGAGATATGGCATGGTTGAAATACCGTGCGCCTGTCAGTGACGAGGTACCCCGAACTGTACGGGGAGGTATGGCATGGTTGAAATACCGTGCGCCTGTCAGATAACTCGATGTTTTTTCTTTTCCATCGACTGTGAACCCACGACTATTTTTGTCGTGGGTTCCTTATAAGATAGTTTCTTTTATTTCTGGGATTTCGACTAACTGTATTTTCGGCTGAAGAATCTTGAATGCTTCTAATAATTGTGCTTTGTGAGCATCTCCGTCTATATGTTGTAATTTAAGACTGAGCAGGTAGGCAAAATAATCTGCTATCTGTAGACCAATGCAAAACTGCGAAACACCAAACCAAGGTTGTTCTATAAAGCCTGATTCATAATCTTTAGACCTTACCCAATCTCGGTAAGCTTTAACCAAGCGACCATCTTGAACACTGGTGCTGTGTGTAGAACGGGAGTCCATGAGTAAAATTCCCCTGGTGTAAGAATGCTTTAAAAAAGCATCTAACTCTTCTAGTAACCGATTAAAAGTTAAACGATATAGCAATACATCATTTTTCAATTCTTCTCTATTCATATAATATAATTGTTTGTTAACAACAACAGCAAATATCTGAAGCGGTAGTTGAGCTAGAGTGTTTGATAATTCTAAAAAAATCCGAACGCGAGATTCCCATTTATGACCCTTGAATAGTCCCTCCCCTCGACAAAGATCGCGAGTCTTTAGTTCCCATTCTTCTGGATTCTTTTTCAGAAAAATTTGTTGTTTGCAAACGGAAAATTCTTTATATATTTGTAAAGAATGCTGCTCGTCAACAGCAATAGCAGCTAACACAAAAAAATTTGTCTGATTATCATTTGAACAAGTACCACTTTCATCAACATAAAAAAGAAACATATTGCTTATGGAAAACTTTTGAAACGTAAGTAAACAAAGGAAAATACCATAATACAATGTTAATAATTATACAAAAAACTATAATTGTCAATACGGCATTTTCTCAGTTAACACAGGCTGCTAAACTAACCGCTACAATAAACCAATGAGTCCTTAATTGCTCAAACCCTGACTTCGATCGCACGTTTAACCCCTTATGTCTGTACAATTCCAAAAAGAATTTGATATTGTTGTTGTTGGTGCAGGACACTCCGGTTGTGAAGCTGCACTTGCTACCGCACGACTCGGTTGTAGTACCTTACTTTTAACCCTTAATCTTGATAAAATCGCTTGGCAACCTTGTAACCCCGCAGTGGGTGGCCCAGCGAAGTCTCAATTAACACATGAAATTGATGCACTTGGGGGCGAAATCGGCAAAATGACCGATCGCACTTACCTACAAAAACGAGTGCTAAACTCTTCTAGAGGGCCAGCAGTTTGGGCTTTACGCGCTCAAACAGATAAGCGAGAATATGCAGCGGTAATGAAGCGAATTGTCGAAAACCAAGAAAATTTGACAGTCCGCGAAGGCATGGTAACAGATTTAGTTTTGGGGAAAAACGAAGAAATAATTGGGGTTGAAACTTACTTCGGTGTAGCGTTTGGATGTAAAGCAGTAATTCTCACCACTGGCACTTTTTTGGGTGGGAAAATTTGGGTGGGAAATAAGTCAATGTCCGCCGGACGTGCAGGAGAATTTGCCGCAGTTGGATTGACAGAAACTTTGAATCGGTTAGGTTTTGAAACGGGAAGGTTAAAGACAGGAACTCCGGCAAGAGTTGATAAGCGATCGGTCGATTATACTAAAATGGAACCACAACCAGGAGATGCCGAAGTTCGCTGGTTTAGTTTTGACCCGGAAGTTTGGGTAGAAAGAGAACAAGTACCTTGTTATATGACAAGGACAACCGCAGAAACTCATCGTTTGATTCGAGAAAATTTGCATTTGTCTCCGGTTTATGGCGGTTGGGTTGATGCTAAAGGGCCGAGATATTGCCCTAGTATTGAAGATAAGATTGTGCGATTTGCGGATAAAGAAAGTCATCAGATTTTTATCGAACCGGAAGGTCGAGATATTCCTGAATTGTATATTCAAGGATTTTCGACTGGGTTGCCAGAAGATCTACAATTATTAATGTTGCGGACTCTTCCCGGTTTGGAAAACTGCGAAATGTTGCGTCCTGCTTATGCGGTGGAATATGATTATTTACCCGCGACTCAGTGTTACCCAACTTTGATGACGAAGAAGATTGCAGGGTTGTTTTGTGCGGGACAAATTAACGGAACAACGGGTTATGAAGAAGCAGCGGCGCAGGGTTTTGTGGCGGGTGTGAATGCGGCGAGATTTGTCAGAAATCAAGAGATGATTGTTTTCCCCCGCGAACAAAGTTACATCGGGACTTTAGTGGATGATTTGTGTACCAAAGATTTGCGGGAACCTTATCGGATGTTGACAAGTCGATCGGAATATCGGTTAATATTGCGATCGGACAACGCCGACCAAAGAATGACACCATTAGGAAGAGAAATTGGGTTAATCGATGACCGTCGTTGGGAATTATTTAACCGGAAACAGGCGAATATTACAGCGGAAAAAGAACGATTGTACAGTCAGCGGATTAAAGAACATGATGAAGTGGGAAAAGCGATCGCAAACAACACCCAACAAGCAATCAAAGGTTCCATCACCTTAGCAGACTTATTGCGTCGTCCCGGATTTCATTATCTTGATTTAAACAAATACGAATTAGCAAACCCCGACTTAACCCAAGCAGAAAGAGAAGGTGTAGAAATTGACCTAAAATATTCAGGTTACTTACAACGACAACAACATCAAATTGACCAAATCGCCAAACACGAACATCGCAAACTTCCCCCAGATTTAGATTACTCTGCAATTACCACCCTTTCCAAAGAATCTCGCGAACAACTGACCAAAGTCAAACCTTTAACTATTGGACAAGCAGCGAGAATCGGCGGAGTTAACCCAGCAGACGTTAACGCTTTATTGGTGTATTTAGAACTTCGTTCCCGTCAGTTAAGTACCAGGTAGATTGTTGTGCTTCAGCACCCTTATCAAGATTGATAGTAAGAGTGCTAAAGCACAACAACATACTAATTATGATAAATTCTCCGGCAATAATGTCATCAGTTGCGTATAATGACTGGGGTTTTAGTCAACATTTTCTATGGAGACATACTTAGTTCAATTTGTTTATTACGCAGCTTTTGAACATCCTAATACTGAAAGCGCACCTACTGAAGATAAAGAGTGGATGAAAACTTATCGCATCATTCCCAGAGTGGGAGATTGTGTATTTAAAGACGGAGAATGGTTTCAAGTAGAAAGAGTTTTTCTCTATCAACCATCAGGAAAAGGAATAGATGCACAAGTGCAATGTTCTTTTTATGGCACTGATAAAGTATGAAAGTAATAGTTTTTACCAAGTTTATCGGAATAGAAGCAGAAACTAAGAACTTTCCCACCACTGACCGCTGACCGACTACCAACAGAGAAAAAACTGCTGTAAGCTATAGCTGATTAGCAAGCGTATAATTGTTAGGGTTCTAGCAATATTTTTTATAGAAACTTTAGCTTCGCACCTAGCGTCATCCGCACCTTTAACAGAAGTGTCGGCAGAAGTCCCCAACTAAAATCTCTGATGCGAGTTGGGGATGAATGACGACCAACTAACTTAGAAGCAAAGCAACGATATTGCTAGATTTGTCGAAAGATGCCACAATCTTATTGTAATCAACGATAGCCAATAAGGAGGTGAGATGAGTGCAGCGCAAAGTAGTCAAAATCCGTATTTACCCAACAGTTGAACAGCAACATAAACTAGCTCAAGCCTTTGGATGCGCTAGATGGTGGTGGAATTACGCTTTGAACAAAAGCGTCGAAACCTATCGCGAAACGGGTAAAGGATTGGGACAATCAGCGTTAAACGCACTATTGCCAGCACTCAAGAAAAGCGAAGAAACTAAATGGCTAGGTGATTGCTACAGTCAAGTATTGCAAGCGGCTACATTAAATCTAACTACCGCATATAAAAACTTTTTTGAGGGAAGGGCAGGGTTTCCTAAATTCAAATCTAAGAAAGGGAAGCAGTCAGTTCAGTATCCCCAGAATGTAGCAAGTTTAGAGAATGCCATCAAAATTCCTGGGGGAATTGGAGAAATCAAAGCTTCAATTCATCGTCCGATAGATGGCAAAATAAAAACTGTGACCCTCAGCAAAACCCCTTCAGGTAAATATTTCGCCTCTGTCTTATTTGAAATAGAAGGTGAAACACCCAAAACAACAGAAGGGAAAATTTACGGAATAGATTTAGGAGTTAAACATTTCGCTGTAGTTAGCGACGGCGCAAAGATTTCTAAGTACGACAATCCCAAACATCTAGCCAAACATGAAAAGAACTTAAAACGCAAGCAACGAAAACTTTACCGGAAAAAAGATGGAAGTAAAACTAGGGAAAGGTATCGTAAATTAGTAGCTAAGGTTCATGAGCGAGTAGCCAATGCGAGGCAGGATTTCCTACATAAACTTAGTTATAAGTTAAGCAGCGATAGCCAAGCTGTGATAGTAGAGAATCTTCATGTAAAAGGCATGGTTCAGAACCATAATTTAGCTAAAGCTATATCTGATTGTGGATGGGGAACTTTTGTTAATTTTTTAGCTTATAAACTAGAGCGCAAAGGTGCGAAGCTTGTTGAAATTGATAGATGGTTCCCTAGTTCCAAACTCTGCTCTAATTGTTATCACCAAGTCTCGGAAATGCCGCTTGATGTTAGGGAATGGATTTGCCCTAATTGTGGCACTAAGCATGATAGAGACGGGAACGCTGCGACAAACATTAGAGAAGAAGGAATCAGAATCATAAAGGCAGATGGAACAGCTGCCTCTGCTAGTGGAGGGGAGGTAAGACCGAAGACCGGACGCAAATCCGTTCTCAGGCACTCCCTTGTGAAACTAGAAGCCCCAACTATACCGTTAGGTTAGTTGGGGTAGTTCACACGCTATCGTTAAAATCAGCAAGGAGTGAATCAGCAATATATGCCACAGGAAGCCAGTACCAACCAGATTGCGGTTAAATCTTTAGAGGGAAAATCAGACCAACCTTGGTCAATGGATGCGAACGCCAATCGTTTGATGGACGATATTTTCGCAGACGTGGAAAGAATACTCGAAAGTGGTAGTGAAACGCCAACAGTACCAGCTGAGCCCGCGGAATATGTTTCTTTCCAAAAAGTTGCTGTTCCCTCAGTGACCATTCCCGCAGAAATTACCTCTCGTTCTACAGTAAAAGAACCAAGTACTAAACCAGAAAAAATCGAAAAGCGTCAGCAATCTGGGAAATCCCTGGAAAAATGGTTGTTGATTGCGGCTTGTGCTTCTTTAGGAATTACTTTGTTATTGTGGGTTTTAGGTCAAGGTAAATTGAATTGGTTATTGGGGAATAATTTCGCCTCGAACCCGAAAGCGACCCAAGCGACACAGAAAGAGTTAGCTTTTGTCGATTATATGCAGCGATCGCTAGAAAGTATCGATCAAAAAGCGGAAAATCGCCAGCAAGTTCCCGTAGTTCCTCCAGCACCTCCACCGACTCAACCACCTTTACCTGTGTTGTCTCCGGGTAATTTACCGCAAAATTCGAGCCGTCCTAATGTTTTAGAACGAGTTTACATCCCAGTTTATCCCCAACCACGGATTATCTACACCAATCCTGTTCCTAATGCTGCATCTCCAGCAGCAAAACCTTCTCCCCAAGCTGCTTCTCCAACTCCAAAAGCAACTTCTACAGCAAAAGCTTCTCCAACTCCAGCAGCAAGTCCGAAACCTGAAGCTAGACAAACCTCTCGTCCTGCGAGAACAGCGCCAGATGTTCCTAAAGTTAGTGCTGCTTTACCAAATCAAACAGCTTCACCTACTGCAAAACCAGCTGCTTCTCCCACCCAAGCTGCATCTGAATCTCCCAAAGTTGCAGCAGTTTCTCCTTCACCAACAGCACAACCTACTTTGAGAAGTCGGTCTCCACAAGCTACTGCTCCTACTTCTACTAATCAGTATAGTTTGCGCGGAGTTTTAGTTTTGGGAAACAGATCGGCGGCTATTTTTGAAGTTGGCGGTGTTTCTCGGCGGATTTATGTCGGAGAAAGCATTGGTTCCAGTGGTTGGACTTTGGTAGAAATTAACAACGAAAATTCCGAAGCTGTCATTCGCAGAAATGGCGAAGTTCGCTCTATTTTCGTCGGACAACAGTTTTAGGTGTTTTGAGTTTGTAGGGGCAGGTTTAGTAGATAATCTATAAGTCAAATAAAGAATCTTGAAGACAAAACCTGCCCTTACAGAGTTCTAAATTCTAAACTCAAAACTCAGAATTCATAAATTATTCAAAGGAGTTTAAGCAGTGGGTTTATTTGAAGATTTAAGCCGTTTTTTAGAAAGTCGTTTAGAAGAATATCTTCGCAATAATCCGCATTTGGAGTTACAAGCTTTAGAAGAACAATTGCGAGAACAAGAAGAAGATACAAGGCGGTTAATTGCTGACTTAAAATTGCAGGAAAAAAAGGTTGAGGAGCAAATTTTTAATACTGCTCAAGAAGTGCAACGTTGGCATATTCGGATTGAGAAGGCGAAAGCAGCAAATAGAATGGATTTAGTCCAACCTGCACAGGAACATGAAGCGGCTTTGTTGCGCCAAGGAAATCAGCTTTGGGGACACATGAAAGGTGTGAAAGAACGGATTAGTAAAACTCAGGAATTGTATCAACAAATCGAAGTGCGAAGACAGGAAGTGCGGGCAAAAGCGGCGCAAGCAGAAGCGGCGCGTGCTAGTGCAAAGGCGGGGGCGCAAAATGTGGGTTGGAATCAAGGTAGTACTTTTAAATCTACCAGTGGAATGGATTCTTTGGAAGCGGAATTTAGCCGTTGGGAAGCTCAGGAAGAATTGGAGCAAATGAAGAAGAATATGGGGCGTTGATGATAGAGATTTGATATGGTTATAGTTGGAAATGTTTATGGTATCGATCTTCTTTTATGCGCTCTATAAGTAAATCTTTGATAAAATAATTGCGATCGCTCCCTTAGCAACAGGCAATTCTAGTGTTAGAAGCGTGTGTATTAGCAACAATATTCTGTGGATTTTTCGGGATCATCCTGAAAAAAAACCTGATGATGAAGATCATCGCTATGGATGTGATGAGTACGGGGGTGATTGCCTATTATGTACTGATTGCGTCGCGAGAGGGTTTGTTCACACCTATTTTGGGCACTGTTAACAAAGGGACTTTTGCCGATCCAGTCCCCCAAGCAGTTATATTAACAGCGATCGTGATCGGCTTTTCGATTCAGTCGTTAATGCTGGTTGGGGCGATGAAACTGGCACGGAATAATCCCACTTTGGAAATTAACGAGATCGAGAAGAATAATACACCATGAATACCTTGACGATCGCATGGATCGCACTCCCCTTTTTTGTCGGGTTCGTCATCTATTTAATTCCTCAACTCGATCGCTATCTAGCACTGGTAGTCGCCTTGGCTTCCACTGGATATGCAGCACTGCTATTTTTAGAAAAATCGCCCCTGACACTGCAATTACTCGATAGTTTCGGTGTTACCTTATTCGCTGACCAATTAAGCGCCTTCTTTATTTTGACAAATGCGCTGGTAATGGCAGCGGTACTCTTCTACTGTTGGAACAGCGGGAAGACGGCTTTTTTTTATACCCAAGTCGTTATTTTACATGGCAGTGTTAATTCCGCTTTTCTCTGTGCGGATTTTATGAGTTTATACGTAGCATTGGAAGTACTTGGGATTGCTGCGTTTTTGTTAATTGTTTATCCGCGCACGGATCGATCGATCTGGGTTGGCTTGCGCTATCTCTGCGTCAGCAATGTCGCATTACTGTTTTACCTAATCGGCGCAGTATTAGTCTATCAAGCCCATAATTCCTTTAGTTTTACAGGTTTGGCTGACGCACCCCCCGAAGCTTTAGCCCTAATTTTCTTAGGACTCTTGACAAAAGGCGGAATTTTTGTATCGGGATTATGGTTGCCCTTGACTCACTCGGAATCGGACACTCCAGTGTCAGCAATGCTGTCGGGAGTTGTAGTCAAAGCGGGAGTTTATCCCTTGGTGCGTTGTGCGCTAATGGTGCCAGAAGTTGACCCAATAGTAAGAGTTTTCGGCGTGGGAACTGCACTTCTGGGCGTGTTCTATGCCGCCGTTGAAAAAGATACTAAGCGGATGCTGGCATTCCACACAGTTTCCCAGTTAGGCTTTGTCCTCGCCGCCCCGCTTGTTGGGGGTTTTTATGCGCTGACACATGGACTAGTCAAATCCGCACTCTTTTTAATTGCAGGTAACTTACCAAGTCGCAACTTTAAGGAACTGCAACATCAGCCGATTAGTACCCCAATCTGGATTGCTTTAGTAATAGCTAGTTTCTCAATTTCTGGATTTCCCTTGTTGTCGGGATTTGGGGCAAAGGTGTTGACATCAAAGAATTTTTTGCCTTGGCAAACGATCGCGATGAATATTGCCGCCTTGGGAACAGCAATTTCATTTGCTAAATTCATTTTTTTGCCGTTTGGAGGAACAGAAAATCATACAAAACCTGGTTTCTGGATGGCAATAATTACCTTAATTGGTGGGTTGTTTGTCGCTAATGTTGTTTATTACGAAGCTTACACTGTCGAAAATATCATCAAACCTCTAATTACCATTGGTTTTGGATGGTTGGCATACTTGCTGATTTTTAAACGTTTAGCTATCAAGTTACCTCGTAACATAGAGCAATTCGATCATTTGATCGGTGTGATGGCTTTGATTTTAGTCTTTTTGTTCTGGAATGGATTTGCATGGTTGGGTATCTAAATCTGATATTGCGATTAACCATCTGGTTTTTGCTGACTGCCAATTTCAGTTTGCAAAATATTTTTATTGGCATCATTGTGGCATTTCTATTGCCCGGTCTGGACAAAACTCCGGTAGTATTAAGAGATTGGCTGCGGGTGTTAGGTGAAATTCTGGTGGCGATTCCTCAAGCATATTTTGAGGCATTTGAAATTATGCTTCGTCCCCATAATGAAGAAGATGTGACAATGGAAAGAGTCAAACCACAACGGACTCCAGGGCTGATATTCTTGGATATCTTCTTAATCACTTTTACGCCAAAAACTATCGTGTTGAAATATCACAAAGATGGCTGGTACGAAGTTCACTGGGTACGGAGGCGGAATAACAGATGAATATAGTTTTAATAGCAATGATTTTCGCCCTGCTTATACCCATCTATGAAGCCTTGAAAGATGATAATATTTGGCAAAAGATGTTGGCATTTTCCAGCGTGGCGACTAAGACAACAATTATGATTTTGGTTGTATCTGTCTTACGTGATGACTGGATGATCGGTGTGGTTGGGATAATCATTTTGAGTGTGGGGAATGCAGCATTAATGTTGCTGGCTAATGTGTTGAAACGAATTAATCAGGTGTCAAATAGTTAATATGATCGACCTGTTAAGTTATATCTTGATTGGCTTAGGACTCGTTTTTTGGTTTTGGGGAACTTCTCATCTGTTGGGGAAGCGATCGGTCTTGTTCAAGCTGCACAGTCTTTCGGTTGCTGATACTTTAGGATCGATGGCGATCGTGGTTGGGCTATTTTTGCAAAGACCTAACGAATGGCCCCTGCTGCTTTTGGGAATCATATCTCTGGCAATCTGGAATACAGTGCTGGGATATGTATTGGCATACTGCTCGAGTACGGAGGGTAGCCATGAATAATCCCGATCTTTATATTTACCTACTCGTCGCCCTGTTGCCGTTGTCTGCCTGCATGACGGTGTTTGAGGTTAATCCTTACCATGCTCTGGTGATTCGTGGCATCTTAGGAGCAATAGCAGCAATGGTATATGCCGTTTTGGGTGCGGCAGATGTGGCTTTGACGGAAGCTTTGGTGGGTACAATGTTGGCGATTACCCTATATGCGGTAGCGGTGCGATCGTCAATGGTAATGCGCCTGGGTGTGGTAAAAGATGTGGCGAAAGAGTCAGAGGAAGACCTGAATTTTAAGCGACTGATGGAGGCGTTGCGAAGGACTTTTAGTAAACGTTTTATGCGTCTGGAAATCATTTCTTATGAGGATAAAGACGGCTTACAACAAGCGTTAATGGAAAAGGAAATTCATGCAACTTGCGTTCGATTTGTTCCCTTAGAAATGGACGATCGAGAAGAGGAAGAAAAACCATATCATACGGCGACGAGAGTTAAAAGCATCTATGAAATTATGGAATCGGAACTTTCGTCATCAGAAACTAGTTTGACTTATGTAAACATACCAGATTCCGGGGAGAAGCATTAATGAAATGGGTCTATATTGCAGCGGGAATAGCGTTGTTTATCAAAATCCTACTTGTGCCTAACCCAACTTTAGACTCATCTTTGCCGATCGTGGATTCGATCGTCCAAGATAGTGGAGTTCCTAATGCTGTTACGGGAATTATTTTTCGGAATCGGCTTTATGACACGATTTTTGAAGTGGTAGTTTTTACGATCGCAATCATGGGTTGTTACTTTCTGCTGGCAAACGAAAAGCCCCAAAGTAAGGTTTATCAATTTACAGATGAACCTTCAATTGTTTTAGCACGTTTGGGAGCAACAATTTCGGCGTTAGTGGGAATTGAATTGGCAATTAGAGGTCACTTGAGTCCGGGTGGTGGATTTGCGGCTGGGGTGGCTTTAGGAACTGCGATCGGATTGGTGGCGATCGTGTCATCCCCGGAATGGATGCAAGCAATTTATCAACGTTGGAAAGCGGCTACTTTAGAGAAAATTTCGGTGCTAATTTTTGTTGTTTTATCAGCAATTACTTTGATCGGAATAGAGTTACCACACGGACAGTTGGGCGAACTTTTCAGCGGTGGTATTATCCCTATACTCAATATTTTAGTCGCCATAAAAGTGGGTTTAGGTTCTTGGGCAGCTGTTTTAATTTTTATTCGTTATCGAGGATTGTTTTAAGATTCAGCTTATTTTAAGTTGCAACCCCTCCCCGTCCATAGGGAGGGACAACGATCATTGAAAAGTGAAATGGTTATGATTGGAAATCGTTATATTATTAATTTTATTTTGGCGTTCTATTAAGTTTAACTTTGATAAAATAATCAGAAGAAATTATTTTCCGCGCCAGCTAATTCTAGTATTAGAATTGTGATTCAGGGATGAAATACTGATTGGTGCGATCGAGTTAATACTCAATAATTTGACTTTGGAAATCCAAGAGATAGAGAAATATAAAACACCATGAGTACCATTACGATCGCATGGATTATACTCCCATTTTTTCTAGGGTTTATCATCTACTTAGTTCCTAAAATCGATCGCTATCTAGCACTTTCTGTAGCCATAGTTTCGGCTGGATATGCTTTACAACTATTTGCAGAACGATCGCCACTGACGCTGCAATTACTAAATAGTTTCGGTGTGACATTATTTGCCGATCGATTAAGTGCTTATTTTATATTGACAAATGCACTGGTAACAATGGCTGTTTTTCTTTACAGTTGGAATCTGGGGAAAACAGCTTTTTTTTATACCCAAGCTACTATCTTACATGGCAGCATTAATGCTGTATTTATTTGTGCAGATTTTATCAGTTTATATGTGGCATTAGAGGTAATTGGTATTGCCGCATTTCTGTTAGTTACTTATCCCCGAACGGATCGATCGATCTGGGTAGGCTTGCGCTATTTGTTTATCAGCAACACAGCAATGCTGTTTTATCTAATCGGGGCAGTGCTAGTTTATAAATCAAATCATTCTTTCGCTTTTACAGGTTTGCCTGGGGCACCAACTGAAGCATTAGCTTTGATCTTTTTGGGATTATTAACAAAAGGAGGAGTTTTTATTTCCGGGTTATGGTTGCCCTTGACTCACTCGGAATCAGAAACTCAAGTATCGGCAATGCTTTCTGGTATTGCGATCAAAGCGGGAGTTTTTCCTTTAGTGCGTTGTGCCCTAATGTTCGATCAAGTTAGTCCGATCGTTAGGATCTTTGGAGTAGGGGCAGCACTTTTGGGAGTGATTTATGCCGCATTAGAAAAAGACACCAAGCGGATATTAGCATCAAGTACAATTTCCCAAGTAGGCTGGATTCTCTCGGCACCAGAAGTCAGCGGCTTTTATGCCCTGGCACATGGATTGGTAAAATCGACTTGTTTCTTGATTGCGGGTAACTTACCAAGTCGAAATATTCAAGAATTACAACGGCAGCAGATTAACACAGGGCTTTGGATTGCTTTAGTGATGGCAAGCCTTTCGATTTCGGGTTTTCCTTTATTTGTCGGCTTTGGGGCGAAAATGTTGACTCTGGAGAATGTGATGCCCTGGCAAACTTACGCCTTGAACATTGGGGCGGTAGGAACGGCGATCGTTTATGCCAAATTTATATTTTTGTCGCCTGGGGGACAAGAGAATGTCCGCCCTGGTTTGTGGCTACCAATAAGTTTATTAATCGGTGGATTAATTGCTACCAGTGCTTTACATTTAGAGGTTTATACTATTGCTAATATCACAAAAACTCTGATAATTATTGGTATTGGATGGTTGGCTCATCTTTTGATTTTTAGGCGATCGTTGTTTACTTTGCCGCGTGGGTTAGAAAAGTTTGAGAATTTGATTGGTGTTATGAGTTTGATGTTAAGCCTGCTGTTCTGGATAGTAGTTTTGAAATTGGGGTGGTTGGAGGAAGTGCGATCGGGATTGTTGTAAGATTGCCATTCCTTAAGGTAGTTTCTTTTGTAAAGAAAGCCATAAGTTAACTTCAGGAAGCAAAACTACCTTACCACTTTCTGCTAACACTGAGATTGGCTGCAAACGATTTTTAATTTTTCTCAATTCTCTTATTTCTTCAATCTGACATTTTTTCCAATTAGTTGCTTTTGTTGTCGCTTCAGAGTAGGACATTTTTAAGCTATCTTTGAACCAATGCAGTATCGAGTTAAGATCGAGAACTGGATGATCGGGAATAGCTCCGAATTTTACTATCATAGCGGCTCGCAACATCATTGAGGAATTGAGTAAAGAATCTCTAGTATCAATATTTGCTGATTTTGCCAATCGATCATATACTTCGATCGCTACTTCTGCCCATTTGATGCTATTGCTTGGAAGATGGCGATCGTCCTCAAGAGCATCAAAACTAGCTGCTTCAGCTAAACCCAACCAGTTAAATTCTTCTGGCGCTGAAGAAGGTTTTAATTCTATGGTTTTTAACCAATTTAGCACTGAGTCAGCATCCTCTTGCAATATTTGATTTAGTTGGATTGCCGATTTTGATTGAGTCATAAATTTTAGCGCGCTCCATAATATTTTACTACGGAATTTGAGCGATCTATATTTCGTTGTCTAAAGGCTTCTATGCCTATTGCTAGACTATCTGGAGTTGGTAGAAAGTGACCGCTATAATTATTGATTTCTAGAAGATAATATTCACCATTGCTACCAACATTTCTGCTTCACCTGCTGCTAAAACTGGCTGACCGCGAGTTAAAATTGTATGAGGTATTTCTTGGCTACCAACAAATTTTGGTATTACTAATAGTTGATTTTCTGTAGTTACTGCCCATTTGATTGTTCCTTCGTTAATTGTATCGTCAAATCCTACTTCTGCCACCTGAAGAGGTTTGATACTTAAGCGATCGCCTAATCTGAGTTCTGCATTTAAGCGATCGGGTAATTGATTAGAGAAAGAGTCTGGGGCAATACTGCTCGGTTAAGAGTAGGGGCGAAGCATTCGGGCGACAATTTATGACTCAAACCCTAGATTTTCTGTCCGAATGCTTCGCCCCTACAAAGGCAAAAAATGCTTAACCGAGAAGTATTGGAGTCTGGGGGAACTTTCCTAGAATACTCGGATGGCACTTGGGTTTAATTTTAATTTATGAATACTTATTTTAACTTAACTGGGAACGGAAGCGATTAATACTAATTGTCAGCAGAAGTACGGCAAAAATTGCTAACATTAATATGTTGGGCCAAAGTACTTCAATTCCCACACCTTTGAGTAATAAACCTCTGGTAATTGTGACAAAATGGCGTAAAGGATTGAACCAGGAAAGAGATTGAAAGAATGTTGGCATACTTTCAATGGGTGCGATCGCTCCTGAAAGCTGAATTACTGGTAAATTAATAAAGAAAGAAATCAAAATTACTTGTTGCTGACTCTTTGCTAAAGTTGCCAACATGATTCCAATTCCAATTCCCACAAATACGTAAAGTCCCGCAAAGGCAAAAAAGAGAATTACATTACCTCTAACTGGTACTTTAAACATAAATTTAGCAATACTTAAAGCTAGTAAAACATCTCCCATTAACAGAACAAAAAGCGGCACAATTTTGGCTAATAAAATTTCCCAAGCATCGGCGGGAGTCATTAATAATTGTTCTAAAGTCCCGGAATCTTTTTCTTTAACTACTGTGGTTGCGGAAACTAAAGTGCTAGTTAAATTTAACACTAATCCCATAACTCCAGGGACAATAAACCAAGTACTTAGTAACCCAGGATTATAGAGAAAAACGCTTTGCGCTTGCACTAATGGCAGTGATTTATTGTCATTCAAACTGCGACTATATTGATTGACAATTTGGTTAATATATCCATTGGCAATTCCGGCGGTGTTTGCGTCAACGCCATCAATCAAAACTTGAATTTCTGCGGGTTTGTTTTGGGATAAATTGCGATCGAAGTCAGGCGGAATTACTAACCCAGCAGTAATTATTCCGGTTCTGACTTGTTGACTTAATTCTGATTGACTGTAAGTATAAATTTTCGGTTGAAAAAGCTCATTTTCGGTAAAAGCTGCAATTAATTCTCTGCTTTCATAAGTGTTAGCATAATCAATAATTCCGATTTTTAAATGTTGCACATCTGGATTAAGAGAAAAACCAAAAACTAAAAGTTGTACCGTTGGCGGAAATAAGAGCAAAAACATTAATTGTTTATTGCGTAAGATTTGGTTAATCTCTTTGATAATTAAAGCGATTAAGGGAGTCTCTAACAACCAATTTATAAAATTCATAATTTCTTACCCCTTGATTAATTAATCTGGTAATTGCATTCTGCTTAAGTTTCGTCTAGCAACATTAAAGAAGAAGAGAAAGATTAAAAACAAAACTATTGGTACATACCAAACACCTAACCAACCCGAACCTCGAACAAAAGCATCTCGACTTAATTCAATGTAATATCTGGCGGGAATCACATTAGAAATTAACGATAAAGGAAAGGGAATATTGCTCAAGGGATAGATAAAACCCGACAGTAATAATGCTGTGGTAAAACCAGCAAAAGCGACTCCTTGAACGGCGGAATTTTGATTGTTTGCTCTCGTACCAATCATTAACCCAAACATGACGCTAGTCATTAAAAAAATTAGAGTTCCAACTAAGAAAGAAGTTGGTTCTGTAACTAAATGAATTTGAAATAAAATCGCACCTAAAATAATGACAAATACTGCTTGAGCAACACCTACTAAAAAGTAAGCTAGTAATTTACCAAGTAGTAGTTCAGCAGCAGTTAAACTGGAAGCATAAACTTGTAAAATTGTGCCTCTTTCTTTTTCTCTTACCATTGCGATCGCAGCTAGCAAAGAAGGAAAAATCCACAAAATTACCCCAAAAACTCCCGGTACAATATACAGTGATTCTTTCCTTCCGGGATTGAACCAAAGACGAGTTCGAGTTACAATATTATTATTAGTTGGTTGCAACTGAGAAGTTCTTAAAAATGCTTGAGTTGTTGCTTTAATACTATTTTGAATTACTCTGGCATTATTGGCATCTGTACCATCAATTAAAACTTGAATTGTACTAGGTTTATTAGCTTTTATTTCTCTGTCAAAGTCAGGGGGAATAATAATTGCTGCTTTGGCAATTCCGCGATCGATCGCACCAGCAGCATTATCGTTCCCTATCCCAGGTGTAGGTGCAAATTTGTTAGTCGCAAATAGCTGTTCTACATAGCTGCGACTTAAGGGAGTCATGCTAAAATCTTGAATAACTATGGGAATATCTCTAGTTTCTAAACGAATGGCATAACCATAGATAAATAGTGTAGCTATTGGTAGTAAAATCGCTAAGGCAAGAGTTAAGCGATCGCGCCGAAACTGTGCTAATTCTTTAATACATTGGGAGATGATTCTTTTCATTTTTCTCTATCAATCCAATTAGTCATTAAATAGCGATCGTGTTCGACAAATCCCGCTTTTTGGTAAATACTTTTTGCTCTGGTATTTTGATGGTTGACTTCCAAATGTACAGCTTTAATTCCTAAATTTTGACAAGTTGTTTTGACAAATTCTAATGTTTGTTTACCAATTCCTTGACTGCGATAAGTTTCCCGAATGTAAAACTCATCAATTAAAGCATCTCTTCCGTGAAATTCCAAGCTATAACCAAAAGTTAGCACTAAATAACCTGCTGGTTCTCGATCGGCATAAATTATCCAAATCCTTGCTAAATTATCGTTAGAAAAAACTTCATCGAAGCATTTGTTTAGCACCTCCACATTATATGTTAAGTGTTCGAGTTGATAGAACTCTTTGGTTAAGGTTAAGAGTAAATTGCGATCGCTATTCGTAGCAGTTTTAAAAGTTACTTCCATAAACTAAACCTTCTGTTGTGCGCGTTGTACTGTTCCAATAAAAGCATCTTCTAAAGAAAAGGGAATTGTTCGTACAGATTTGACATTTATTTCCGAATTTTGTAAAAAGGAACGGATTTCGGGAAGTTCAGTTTTTGGACGATCGAGAACGATGTGAAGGCGATCGCCAAAAATCGAAACTCGCCAAGATTCTAATTCAGTTTTTAGTAAATCAGAAGCAGCTTGAGTTTTGTTAGTAACTAACTCAATTAATTCTCCCGGTTGTTGTGCTTTAATTTCACTTGGCGAACCTTGAATTACCACTTCACCCGCTACCATAAAACCCATTCTATTACATTGTTCTGCTTCTTCCAAATAGTGAGTTGTGACTAAAATTGCCGTTCCTTGACGCGCAAATTCATTAATAAATCGCCAAAATTGTCGCCTTGCTAAAGGATCGACTCCAGAAGTAGGTTCATCCAAAAATAATATATCTGGTTCGTGCATTACGGAAGCGCCAAAAGCAACTCTTTGCTTCCATCCTCCGGGTAATTGTCCGGTAATCAAATTTTCTTGTCCCGCTAAACCACAGGTTTCTAAAACCCAGTCGATTTTTTGTTGGCGCGATCGCCTTGGTACGCCATAAACCCCGCAATAAAATTGTAAATTTTGCAAGATTGATAAGTCATCATAAAGCGTAAACTTCTGACTCATATAACCAATGCGTCGGCGTAATTCCTTACTGCGTAAATTGCTAGTTTGTCCGCCTAAATAAATTTCTCCGTTACTTGCTTCTAACAACCCGCAAAGCATTTTAATTGTCGTCGTTTTCCCCGCACCATTTGCGCCTAACAACCCATAAATTTCTCCATATTTAATTTCTAAAGTTACGCCTTTAACTGCTGCAAAATTTCCGAAAATCTTTTGTAAATTGTAAGCACCGATCGCAATATCGGACTGAGAACGAGAAGTTTTTGATTTAGGAAAAGTCACAAAGGGAGGATCGGAACCTTCTTGACGTAAGCGAGTTACAAAAACATTTTCTAACGTCGCTTCTGCACTTTCAATCGAGTTAATTGCTAAATCATAATGAGCGAAAATTTCCTCAACTTGCGACTTACCCTTAGCAGCATTTTTCACTAAAACATCTAGTCTGTCACCAAAGGTTTGGACATCAGCAATGTTTTGGGAATTGGCGATCGCCTTTAGCAAAACTTTCTCCGCAGTTTGTAAATCATTAGTGCGAACTTCCAAACGTTGTAAACCCAAACTTTCCCTTAACTCATTTAACGTTCCAACTTGATGAATTTCCCCATCATACATTAAAGCAATTCGACTGCATCTTTCCGCTTCATCCAAATAAGGAGTCGCCACAACAATAGTAGTTCCCTCATTAGCTAAAGTCGCCAAAATATCCCAAAATTCTCTTCGGGAAACCGGATCGACACCTGTAGTTGGTTCATCTAAAAGCAAAATTTCCGGTTGCGAAACTAACGCACAACAAAGCGCTAGTTTTTGTTTCATTCCTCCCGAAAGTTGTCCAGCTAGGCGATCGCCAAATTTCTCCAATCCCATTAACCCCAAATACTTAGCACGCCGCTGCATAAATAACTCATTAGGAACCTCTCTTAACCCCGCACTATAGCGAAGATTTTCATCAATACTCAAATCCAAATAAAGAGAAAATTGCTGTGTTAAATAACCAATTCCCAACCTAGCATTGCGAGGAACTTTACCCAAAACCCAAACATCCCCCGCCGACGCTTCCATCACCCCCGCCAAAATATGAAAAGTCGTCGTTTTTCCCGCACCATCGGGCCCAATTAAACCAAAAATTTCTCCCCGCCGAACCGCAAAATTAACCCCTTTAACTGCCGTTAATTTACCATATCTTTTATAAAGTTCTGCCACCTCGATAACCAAATTATTCGAGGGGTTTTGCATTATAAAATCAGCATTTTCAATAATAAACTGACTCATTTTCCCAACTTAAGTTACACTATTAATATTAAATTCTTCGTCTTTCTCTTCGTTTTCTTCGTGTCTTCGTGGTTCAAAAAAAAAGAATTTTTGAACCACGAAGACACGAAGGACACGAAGGAAGAGAAGAAAGAGATTTTTTGTTTTGCTTTTTATTTTAGGTGAGTAGAATTGGTTGAGGATTTTTGTTCGGGGAGGATTTCTGCATCAGCTGGCATTCCTGGTTTAGCGAATCCTTGGGGGTTGTCAAGAGCAAGTTTTACACCAAAAACTTGTTTAACTCGATCGTCTTTAAAATAGATATTTTCTGGCGTGAAAGATGCTTGAGTGTCGATCGCCGCAACACGAGCACTTAAAGCTTGATTTGGTGCTGAATCTAAGAAAACTTTCGCATTTTGTCCCACCCGAACTTCACCAATTTTACCTTCAGGAATAAACCCTCGTAAATAAACAGAATTTGGGTTAAGAACAGTTAATAAAGTTTTGCCAGTTGCTACCACTTCTCCCGGTTCAACGCTGCGAGTAATTACTACTCCGCTAATCGGACTAACTACATTTAAATAAGACATTTGTGCTTGAATTTGCTGTTGTGCTGCTTGAGCATTTTTTACTTCTGCTTCCGCTGCCGCTAATTGTGCTTTGGCAACATTTAATTGTCGGCGTAAAGCATTAACTTGAGCATTGCGAATGTCAGGATTAATACTGGTAGTTTCTGCTTGCAATAATCCACCTTGCGCCGCATTTACTTGCCTTTTCGCCGCATCAACAGCTGCTTTTCTACTAGCTAAAGTTGCCTTACTAGTTTCTAATCCCGCTAAAGCATTTTCATAAGTTGCTTCAGCAGTTTCAAAGGTAGTTTGTGCTCGATCGAATACTTCTTTGGAAAATGCACCTTGTTGGTAAAGTTGTGCATAGCGATCGCGATTTACCCTCGCTAATTTTAACTGTGATTTTGTCTGATTCACCTGCGTTTGTGCCCGAATAACTTCCGCTTGTGCTTGGTTAACCATCGCTTCCGCTTGACTCACTTGCGCCTGTGCAGCTGCTAGATTTGATTGCGCTTGAAAGATTCTTCCTTTAGCATCTCCCATCGCTTGCTGCATACTTAATTGTGCTTCTTGAATTTGGCTATTAATTACCTCAATTTGTGATAAAACTTGCTGTTTTTGTTGTTCCGCTGCCGTAATTCTTGCCGCTGCACCTCTTAATTGTGCTTGAATTTCTGCATCATCCAATCTGACAATTATTTCGCCTTGATTTACGCGATCGCCTTCTCGCACCGTCACAAAACTAATTCTTCCCCCTACCTTTGCACCAATATCTGTCGGATATCCCTCAATTCTTCCACTCAGTTCTAAACCTTTATCCTGCGGACGATTAAAATAATTCCAACTAAAAAAACCAATCCCACCCACTATTAATAAAGCTAGCGGAATTCGCAACAAACCAACTTTAAATTTACGCTCTGATTTGGGTTTTTCTGGCTCATCTGGAACTAACTTATTCGGTCGTGAACTTAATTGTGTCATTATCTTATACCCCCTGATTTTAGTGCTGGGGAATTGCAAAACTTATGAGGCTTTATCAAGCAAAATCGTCAATTCATCTCGCCTACTAATTAAATCAATCTTTGTTAAACTAGACTGTTTAGTATGACTTAATATTTGTTATACTATACCTGGCAATATGCTTGAACAATAATCTTACAAAAATTTACAAAATTTTTTCTAATGTAATAATTTAGACTGAGAAAATCAATGATGGAAAAAAAGGCAACATTAGCAATAAATAGCAAACAAGAACAAATTTTACAGGGAGCAATGAGAATTTTTTTAGATCATGGATACGCTACAACCAGCATGGATCGGATAGCAGCAGAAGCGGGTG
Source organism: Floridaenema fluviatile BLCC-F154 (assembly GCF_041929135.1). Lineage (NCBI taxonomy): Bacteria > Bacillati > Cyanobacteriota > Cyanophyceae > Aerosakkonematales > Aerosakkonemataceae > Floridanema > Floridanema fluviatile. Next base: position 71,549 of record NZ_JBHFNS010000094.1, read on the forward strand.
TATCTAAGCAAACAATTTACAGTCACTTTCAGGACAAAGAAGGACTTTTTCGAGCATTAATAGAGCGAGTAACAATTCGCCGCTTGCAAGCAGAATATCAATCAGAATCAGAATTATTTCAAGGCGAACCAGTGGTAGTTCTCTCCAAATTGGCAAAAAGTATACTACACAGAATGGACGATCCAGAGTATATTGCTTTTATTAGATTAGTAATTGCTGAATCTGGGCGATTTCCCGAATTAGCGCAGCTTTATAGTAATACCGTCGTGCAATATGGCTATCGCAATTTGATTGCTTACTTTCAGTCTCATCCCGAATTAAACATCCCCGATCCAGAAGCAACCACTCGGATTTTTATGGGAACAATTGTTGGGTTTATGCTATCTCAAGAAATATTGCAAGGAAAACACACCATGCCAATGGAAAACCATCGGTTAATTAAAAGCTTAATTCGTTGTATTTTAGGTGATACTGCTACTCAAGAATTGTCAGATTAGTTAAGTTGCACAAAAGAAAGACTATGCTAACAACTCTCGGCAAAATAACTGTTATTTTGGTAGCGATCGCCGCGATCGCCAACTCCCCCCAAACCACCACCGCCCAAACCAATACCCACAACTTCACCAAACAAACAAAACGCTGCACTCCCCAAACTTGCACCCCCTACAGACTAAATTATGAACGCGCCATTGCCAACGGCATTATTCGCCGCCCTTCAGGAGTAGCAACCGAAAGTGAAGCGATTAAATTAGCCGATGAAGCTATCGCCAAAGGCAACAAAAATGAAGCCGCAATTCGTTTAGCCCAAGCCTTAGTAATTATCTCCGAAAAAACCCCCCAAGGAACTGCAAATGCTCAAGCATTAGAACGATCCTTAGACGAAGATGTAAAAGCAAGACAAAAGCAATCCCTAAGAGCCTATTTACCCCTATTCGGACGCATCTTTCCCGTCAACAAAAATCCCTATTAAAAAGGCAGAAGGCAGAAGGGTAAAAGTTTTGAGTTTTGAGTTAGGGAGACTTGGGGAAGTTTTGAGTTGTAGGGGCGGGTTTAGCAGACAAGTCTGTGTTTACAGCAGAAAAATTAATAACAAAACCCGCCCTTACAGAGTTTTAAATTCTCCTCTCCTCTGCCCCCCTGCCCCCCTGCCCCCCGCCCCTCTGCCCTCAAAGTCCCAAATCTACAGCCACGCGATGAGCACAGGCGAAACCGGAAAAAGCAACTGCATTTAAACCTTGACCTGGGAAAGTACTATCTCCCACACAATACAAACCGGGGATAGCAGTGCGATTAAAAGGCATTCCTAATAATCCCGCTAACTTGCGCCGGGGAATTGGGCCATAAGTGCCATCATCTCGACCTAAAAAGCGGCGATGAGTGCGGGGAGTTCCCACTTCCATAAAATCTAAACCAGCATCTAAACCAGGGAAAATCTTTTCTAAACGTTCAATAATTCTGCCAGCTGCTTCTTCCTTTTTCTCCTCATATTCATTTTCCGAAATTCCCTGCCAATCCTCAAACCAACTCGGTGTAAAAACGTGGAGAATGTGATAACCTTCTGGCGCTAAACTGGGGTCAAGTAATGTGGGAATGGAAACAAAAATTGTTCCTTCTGGTAACTCCATTTTCTGCCAATCTTCCAAAATAATGTGATGGCATTCCGTACCCAAAGGTAAAACATCTGCGGCTACCCCCAAGTGTAAACTTAAAAAACTGGGAGATTTTTTATAACGATGTTGCCATTTTTTCTCACTTGGGGGCATTTCCTCCGCAGGTAATAATTGCTCAAAAGTATCCCAGCGAGTAGCGTTAGAAATAATCCGTTTGGCGCGATATTCTTCCCCTGTGGCTAATTTTACGCCTACAGCCCTGCCATCTTCGGTAATCACCTTGGTTACTCTGGCTTTGTACTTAATTTCACCGCCAGCTTTTTCTAAACCTTCTACCAGTTTTAAGGCAATTTGACCAACTCCACCTTTGGGATAATTGATGCCACCGTAATGGCGATCGGAAAACACCATCCCAGCATTAATCATCGGTGTCATTTCCGCCGGAACAACTGACCAGCAGTAACATTCAATATCGAGAAACTTTAGTAAAGTAGGATCTGTAATGTACTTGCGAGCAACATCGCCAGCATTCAAGGGTAAGTACTTCACCAACCCCAAACAAGCCATTGGATGCTGGAAAAACACTCGCGTTAAATACCTGGGTTCTTCCAGTGAAAGCAAGTCCATTGCATTGAGACAATTAAATACTTTCCAACACTCGTCATAAAACTGACGAATACCGTGCTGTTCTTGCGGAAAATACTCTATTAGTTCTTGCAAAAATTTCTCATAATCGCGATGTACTCTAATATTTAAACCCTCTGGTAAGTGGTAATGAATCTGTACGGGATCGGGAATTGTTTCTAAGCTGACATTAACTGCTTGCAAAGCGCGAGTCAGGAGATTGGTAGTCCCTTTGTTGCCAAAGCCAAAAATCATTGATGCTCCCACATCAAATCTGTAGCCATCTCGTTCAAAGTAACCAGCACTACCGCCAGGAATCAGGTAACGTTCCAGCACTAGCACTTGAGCGCCCTTAGCCGCTAGCTGAGTTGCTGTCACCAACCCACCAATACCAGAGCCAATTACGATCGCATCCAACTCGAGCAAATTATCATTCGCCGCCAAATTTAGGGATTTTTTCACCGAAGGCATGGGGTAAGTAAGAAAGAAACCTATTTTATTGACGTATTAGAGTCTAACGTTATCAGTCTATCCCTGCTAGAAAAAAAAATACGGACTCTATCTGCTACCGCTGACCGAGCCCGTCTGCCGTACCTCAAAGAGGAGAACACGAGAGAGGAGAACACTTAAACATTAATATAGGGTTATTGAAAAATAATGTCAATACTATTAGGAAAAATTTGCAATAAGTTCCAGTAGTGGCGATCGCAAACAGATACAGCAATGTAGCAGCAAACAGCTTATGATGAGTCAGGGTTGAGCAACAGCCTCTTTCCAGCCAGGGAGGAAAATCCCCAAAACTAAGGTATTAAATGCAAAATTACTATGACTTTCCAGTTGCGAGTTTATGTACCGCCCCATCCTTTAATTAAACATTGGCTAGGTGTTGCCCGGAGTCAGACTACCCCGACTCCCTTATTTCGCAGCGCCATGACCGAATTAGGACGCTGGCTAACTTACGAAGCAGCACGAGAATGGTTGCCGACAATGGAAACCACAGTGGAGACACCGTTAGCTGAGTGTCCGGCTACTTTCGTTAACCCAGAGGTTCCTGTAGCAGTAGTGCCAATTTTACGCGCAGGTTTGGCACTGTTGGAAGGGGCGCAAAGTGTGTTACCTTTAGCCTCGGTTTATCACCTGGGCTTAGTGCGAGATGAGAAAACTTTAGAACCAAGTTGTTATTTGAATAGATTGCCAGCCCAGTTTAAAGAACAAACTAGGATACTAATTAGCGAGCCAATGTTAGCTACTGGTGGCTCAATTATGGCAACAATGGCAGAATTAACGGCTCGTGGTGCCGATCCCAGCTTGATCAGAATTATTTCTATAGTGGCGGCTCCTCCAGCCTTACAAAAACTCAGCGTTGCTTATCCAGCATTGAATATCTACACTGCCACCATCGATGAAGTAGTAAACGAACATGGTTTTATTGTGCCTGGTTTAGGGGACGCAGGCGATCGCACCTTTGGAACTGAGTGAGCTCTCGGAGCAGGGGTTAGAGGTGCAGAGGTGCAGAGGTGCAGAGGTGCGGGGGTGCAGAGGTGCGGGGGTGCAGAGGTGCAGAGGTGCAGAGGTGCGGGGGTGCAGAGGTGCAGAGGTGCGGGGGTGCAGAGGTGCAGAGGTGCAGAGGTGCAGAGGTGCGGGGGGAGTTTTTCCCCAACCCCCAACCCCCAACCCCCAACCCCGCCCAGTCCCTAGTCCCTAGTCCCCAATCACCAGTTCCCCTGCTAGGCATTTGTCATCAGCAACAGGTAAGCTGAAGACAGTTGTATTTTGTTAGCGATCGAAAATCTAAAATCGGAAATCTAAAATTGATATGAGTCAGCGAGATGGTTTTGCAGCAGGGTTTCTGGCAGGGTCTTTAGTTGGTGGTGTAGTTGGTGGTGTATTCGGAGCTTTGTTAGCTTCTCGAATCAGTAACCAAGCATCCGAAACAGAAGCATCAATATTAAATGCTAATCAATCAGAAACTAAAACTGAGAAAAGTAAAAAGCGTCAAATGGAAGCCGCTTCCGAACCGCGAATTGAAATGGCTAGGCGCAGCTTAGAGGATAAAATTGCTCAATTGAATCAGACAATAGATGAAGTTCGACTTTCTTTGGGCAATGTGAATGGAAATGTTACTTCCGAAAGAGGGGAACGTACTGGCGAAACTGATTCCCCATCAGGATCTATGCTGAGAGATAATTCCTGAATATGTTTCTTGGCTTTAAGATCCAAATTAGAGATATCTATGCGGCAACTATTGATTTAACTGGTGCGGAATGAGCCAATATCGGTTAAATTAAATTCAACCGCAGATAATCTTGTAAATTTAGCGAAAAACCAGAATAATTATGAGTCCAGTTGCTCTGCTGATAACTACACTTGCCACCTTTCTCAATATTTACATGGTGCTGTTGATTATTCGGTTCCTCTTGAGTTGGTTTCCGAATATCAATTTCTACGATCCACCTCTTTCCATTCTCAGCCAACTTACCGATCCTTACATCAATTTCTTTCGTTCATTTATTCCGCCGATCGGAGGAATTGACTTTATTTCTCCCACTTTGGCAATCCTAGCTTTACAGTTGGCAGCTAACTTGCTGACTGGCTTGGGATCGCAATTGTACTAAATTGTTGCTTAGAGCGTGTTCTCAATCTGCAAAAGCACGCTCTTACGCCTTGAAATTTAACGCCTGACTTTGCCAGTAAAACCTGTGGCTTTGAACTGTTCTAACTGTAATGGTGTCGGTTGATTAGCAGCTACGGAAATTCTAAATTCAAAGTCGCTGACTCCTGGGGGTACTTCTTCAATCAGCCCAACCCGGTTACGATTTTCCATAACGGAATTGCCGCTAGCGTCGTAAATTCGACCAAAAACATCGGCATTATAGACGTATTTACCGGAAGTATTATTGGCTTTGCCAGTAATCAGAAAGCAGTTAGCTGCCATTACTGAACCACTAGTAACGGCTCCTTCTGCCATTTCTGGCGGACAATCTTTGTATGAGATGTCAGTTAGCTTAATATGTGTTAGGGCTAGTACTGGTGGAGTAATTCCCCAACTTAAAATCACGATTAGGCAAGAGACTAGAAAAAGTTTTACGGCTGGAAACCTCATAAAATATCCCGCGAGCTATCTAAACTTCAGCATATATCTAATTGTGAACAAACTAGTTAAGTAAAATTCTGGAAAAGTTTTGCAATAATTAAAAAAATCATCCCTGATGTGCGCTGCCACAGGAGAACTGCCACACAATATCAACTATTTTAAGTTTTGTGTGGAATTTAGTCCTATTTCCTAATAGTATGCTATGTCGAAGGCTGAGATCGAAGCTGCTTTAAAAGCTGCATTTGACCAGTGTATTGCTGCTAACTGTCCTTTAACTGAGGTGCAGAAACAAATTTTGCTGGAAGTAGCTCAAAGGCTTTCTAGCAGTGCTGAGGAAACTGCAAACTCAGAGGGAACAAATCCCTTGGATGAGTTGACTGTTGAGGAACGTTTAGCTTTGCTGGATTTTGTGCAGGAACAGGAAAGTTTAAATCAACCTTGGAAGGTTCAGTTATTAAATGATTGGTTGAATAATACTGATTCTGGTTCGGTTCAGTTCATTCGCGATCGCTACGGTTTGCAATGGTTAAATTCGGTGCAACCTGCACATTTAGCCGAGTATTTTCAGCGTTTGTCAGCTGAGTTAAAGCTGAAAGCTGGCGATCGCATTGAAGTATCAAATGGTTTGTGGGAATGGGTGCAAGAAGAGGGTCCTTGTAGCCAAATGTGGGTTCCTTGCACGGTAATTAGTGTTGCAGAAAGGGAGAATGATTATAGTAGTTGTATCATTCGTTTTGACAACGGTAGTGAATACGAAATTCAAGGAATTTATGATTGGAATCGTTATAACTGGCGTTGGCCTTCTTAGGGGCGGAGGGGCGGAGGGGCAGAGGGGCGGAGGGGCAGAGGGGCGGAGGGGCAGAGGGGCAGAGGGGCAGAGGGGCGGAGGGGCAGAGGGGCAGAGGGGAGATAAATATTTGTCCTTTATATTCTTAAATATTGTCTTAAAGATTGGCGCATTTCTCCTACTGGAGGTTGTTGTTTTAGCCAAATTTTTAATGCTGCTGCGCCTTGTTGAACTAGCATTTCTAAACCGTCGATCGCTTCTACACCTTGTTCTTTAGCGATTTGCAGAAATTTGGTAGGATTGGGGGTGTAGATTAGGTCGTAGGCGATCGCATCTTTTGGCAATTTTTCCATCAATTCTACACTTACAGGAGTTTCATTAACGTGAGGATACATTCCCACTGGGGTAGTATTTACTAATAAGTTTGATTCGCCGATCAAATCGGGTAATTGTTCCCAATGATAAACGCTGAGATTAACTGCTAATTGGGAATTTTGCCAACTATTTTGAAAAGCTTTTAACTTCTGCAAATCTCTACCTACAACTTGGATTTTGGCACAGTTTAATTGAGCGCAACCTGCAACTACTGCTCTCGCTGCGCCGCCACAACCTAAGATTAATGCTGTAGTTTGATGCCAATTTTGCTTGTAATTTTTTAAAGGTGAAAGAAAACCTTCTACATCAGTATTTGTGCCATTCCATCCTGTTTTGGTGCGCCAAACTGTGTTAACTGCGCCGATTTCTTTGGCGATTGGTGATACTTCTGTTAATAGTGGAATGATTGCTTGTTTGTGGGGAATTGTGACACTAAAACCTGTTAAATCAATAGCAGCAAAACCGGATATTGCTGTCGATAAATCTTCTGGTTTTATGGGGAAAGGGAGATAAACGTAGTCTAATTGTAATTTTGCGATCGCGGCATTGTGCATCACTGGGGAAAGGGAATGCTCAATAGGATCGCCAATAACGCCTAATAGTTTGGTTTTACCTGTAATCACTGATTGCTAAACTGAATGAATTACTATTTTTTGTCTGGTTAATGTATTGTCTGTTTGTCTGACTTTTGAGTTGTTTCTTTAACTGCTGTAAATTTAACTTTTTCGGGAAATGAAGTCAAGCTAATTTCACCTTGCAGCGTTTTACTTTTAATCATACCGCGAATTTTTACTAATTGTTTCTGGCATCGATCTATTTGATTTACTTTGCCTGACAAATTGAGAGGTTTTTCACTACTTTTCTGCCATTTACCGAATAAAGAAGGTCTTTTTTCTGTTAGTCCTGATAATTGTTGATTACTATTTCTTGCTAACAAAGTACCATTTAAATAAATACCTGATTGTTGAATAGATAATAACAAATTTTTTGCTTTTAGGCATCCCGGTAGATTATTGCTGTCAATAAATAAATAATTACCATCAATTTCGGGAGAAGCTTGAATATAATTTGCGGCTAAGATATTAACAGCTTTAAATAAAATTAGCGTAAAACTAATTGCGCCAACGTAAAATGTCAAAATTTTAGGTTTTAGAATTTTATTCATCTTCAGTATTTCCTCCAAATTGATCTTGATTAGTATCATTATTAGAATTATTGAGCAAAGTAGCGAGGTGAGAAGTCACTTGACTATATCGACGAGTAATTAATAATGAAGAATCACATTCCACAGCTAGTAAATCAGTGTAACGTCCTAATGTTTGACGTTCAATTCCCCAAGCGCGACTAGTACCAGCAATAGTTAAGTCAATATTTTTAGATGCTTCTACTACTGCTTCCATTGGTTCTGGTGCGGTAGTAATTTGGATATCAATGCGATCGCGTATATGCTTCGGCAAACGTTCTAATAATGTGCGAAGTTCGTAATTTAAATCAGTTTTATGTAATCCATTTTGAAGTACTCTGAGAATAGTTAAACAACAAGTGTCACGATTAAAAAGTAATCTTAAGGCAATTTCCAAGGCTAAATCATCATGGATATTTGCGGAATATGGTACTAATAAAGTTTCTAATTTCTGCTTTCTGCGATCGACAAATATAGCTACATCTGTCGGTACATTGCTGAGCATTTGTCCAACTCTTCCACCTAAACGGTTACTACTAAAAGCTGGACGATGCCAGCCTACTAAAGTTAAATCTGTGCGATCTAATTTAGCAATTTCTGAAGTTTCTCTAGTCACATCATGAGAAATTCTAATAATTGGATGTACTAATTGACGAATTTCTGGAGGTTCCAAAGTTTGGATTATAGCTTCTAGGCGATCGCGACGTTCTTTAATTAATCTCTCTGCTTCTGCGGGAGTACTTTGATACAAGTAAGTTTCTTCTAATTCAATTAAACTTAAGGGATGAACTACAGTTGTTTCTAACCTAACTCCAGCTATTGCTACCGCTAATTGTAATAAACTTTTTTGAGTATTAGGATTAGCAATAGGAGTGAGAATTCGATAAGTAGGAGCGTGATAAACAGGGGAGATAACTTCTGCTGATTCCTCTTTTTCATTAATAGCTTCTAAAACATCCAACTGAATTAATCGCTTGGGATATGTCCATTCCAACAAAGGCGAAGTCATGAATGTTGTTACCAGTGCCATAATTACTAACATAGTAAACAACAAAGGCGAAATTACACCTAAACTCAAACCAATATTCAAGACGATTAACTCAGTTAAACCACGGGTGTTCATTAACCAACCGAGTGCCAAAGCTTCCCTTTTTTCAATTCCAGAAAATCTGGCAGCTAAGTAAGTTCCCACATATTTTCCTATGATTGCTACTCCCACAACTGTGGCACAGATTAACCATAATTCTGGTCGATTAAGTAAACCAATCTGGGTTTTTAAGCCACTATAAGCAAAGAATATTGGCAATAAAAATATTAAGACAAAATCCTCGGTTTTCTCGGCTAATTCTCTTACTAAACCGGGATTTTTGGGCATAATTGCCCCTAGTAAAAATGCCCCAAAAATCAAGTGAATTCCAATTAATTCTGTAATTAAAGCTGAGGTGACAACCCCTATATAAATTCCGGCTAATACTAACTGTGTTAATTTACCATTTCGTTTATAAAAAGATGCAAGTCTTGTCAGGAACCAACGTCCGAAAGTTACCATTAAAGCAATGTAAATTATAGACTCAATAATTGTCGGAATAGCACCAACTATGCTGTTAGTTCGAGTGACTGCGATCGCTAAAGCTAACAAACACCAAGCTGTTAAATCATCCACAGCTGCACAAGTTAAAGCTAAAGTTCCTAACCTAGTTCCTTGCAAGTTATTTTCTGTAATAATTCTTGCCAATACCGGAAAAGCCGTTACTGACATTGCTGAACCTAAAAATAAAGCAAAAGCCGTAAAAGATACCGTAGAATTTGATAGTAAAGGATAAAGTAAAAGCGCCAGCAAACTTGCCAAAGAAAAAGTCAATAAAATACTAAAATTTGAAGTGAAAACTGCTGTCTCTATATTACCTTTCAAGTATTTTGGATCTAATTCTAATCCAATCAAAAACATGAAAAATATTAGTCCCACTTGCGATAACACATTTAAAAAAGGGACTGTCTCCGCCGGAAATAAAGTGGCGGCTAATTCAGGAGCAATTAACCCAAATAAAGAAGGGCCTAACATAATTCCAGCTACAATTTCCCCAATTACCAAAGGTTGTTGTAGCCAGCGAAACACCAAACCTACAAGTCGGGAAAGCCCAATGATAATTAGAATTTGAATTAGTACTAAAACGACTGTCTGCATAATTTCCTCAAAGACAGTTTTAACTTAGCGTAGCTTAACGCTAAACTTGTACTTAGCAAGTTTACACTACATTTACTCAGCCGTTTGTATCATACCAAAATAAATTTGTTTACTTCTAGAAAACTTTATTAAATTACAGTCCTCGTCCAGCTACTCCAATTTAATACTTTATAACCACTGACCACCGCGAAACCGCCAGCGAGGAAAGATAATTCGCATTATCGTTTGAGATGCTAAATAAACACCTAGCCAAACTAAACTATAGTGACGGATAAACAAGTTTAAATCTAGATTTTCAATTCCCGGTAAAGGTAATTGCAACAATTTAATAATTATTATTAAGAAAATTGCCTCCCAAATTCCTGCTAGTAATTGAAATATTCCTGACCAATCTCGATCCCAGCGAAATTGTTGCAGATAATTATAAAATATATCCCAAAAAATGCCAAGAATGGCAATATATCCCAATACCCAAAAATAAACAGAACTAGAATTTGGGCTAGTAATTCCGAGTGCAAAAGGTAAAGTGATTAATACACCGACTGTTGCCAATAATAATAACCGAGTTTGCCATCTACCAAAAAGAGTGGGAGTCATTTAATTTTAGGTTTTGGATTTGGGTTTTTAGATTCTTTCTTAACTTTAAATTGGAATTTCTATCTGCGATTAGAAAAACAGATTAAGGAGACTGATTAACTGCCCATTTTAACCATTGAATCAAAGAAGTAATTGGGTTGAGTTTATGTAGTTCTGGGGCTTTTGCTGCGGCTAAACTGTCAACAGCGCAAAGGGCGGCATATTGTAATCCTAAAAAGCTATCAACTGCGGCGTAAGAATTGCCTAAAGTTATCGCACCAATAGCATATATTTTACCACGTTGATTTCGCATTTCTCCTATTTCAAAATCATTAGTAACTGCTAGTCTACCATTATCAAGTAATGGCAGTTTATATTGAGTTACTAAGTCATTTAATAAAGGGCTGGCTATGACTTGGGCATCTAATCCTGTCGCATCAATAATGAAGTCTGCTTCCAGGCGAATTTGTCCTTTTAATCCTTGTTCTTGAATGTAAGTAACGGTACGATTGTGGGCATCTGGTTCTACTTTTTCTACTGTACCAAATGTTATTTGATACCAGCCTTCTTTTAAGCCTTGATTAATGATGCGTTTCCAATCTTTCCGATCGGCTGTCGTAGTCCCTCCCCATTGTTGCAATAACTCTTTTCTTTCCTGAGAATTAGCTTTTTCTAACATTTCTTTTAAGTCGCCACCCCAACAAGCTTTAGGCCAATTAAATGGTTGAAATTCAAAATGATTTTCTACTTGACGTTGAGCGAAACCAAATTTGTTTCCTTGGGGTTTGGGCGATCGCATTAAATGTAAAATCGAAATTAACTTATTCTGTTCTCTCGCTTCATACAGCCTTTGAATAATCCGCGAAGCTACAATTCCCCGACCGCGAATTAAAACTGTACCACCGTTGTTTTCCAGAAATTCGTAAACATGATGATGGTCTTCATAAGCATTAACTACTGATTTAAAATCCTTAGTTTGTTGACGGTAAGCTTGTAAATCTGGTAAGAATTGTATGGCGGGATAACCTGTAGCTAAATGAATAAATTTGCTGATTAAAAAAGCCCGATCGGGGGGTGCTGTGCTGGAACGACGGCGCGAATAGGCGATCGCATAACGCCCATCAGTAGTTTGGCGAATTGCTCTCACACTACCATTACGAAATATTTTATCCCAACCTATTCTTTCGGCTTCGCGATCGATCGAATCAAAGACATTTTGCGATCGAGGCGTGTAAGTTTCCGCAAAACTTGGTTCCGCAAAAACTTGCCACAAATAACCCAAACTATCACCCACTTTTCCCTTAATTAAATCATGCCAAGCTTCCCTTAAAGCATAACTCGGCCAACCCCAAATATTATCAGGACAAGAATCAGAATTAGACCGCAATCTTTCGTGAGGCGGAATTTGCGAATTCAAGCACAAACGCTGATAGCGTGCATAAGGTTTTTCCTCCAAACCTAAAGCCACAATTTGATGAGATTTTACTCCACAAATTCGCAATAAATCCACCCAAATAAAGCTTCCCAAACCTGCCCCAATTGCTGTATAATCAACTTCATCAACCGCGTTACCAGTGGCATATAAATCTTGAATATTTACTTGCGGTTGTTGAAAGAAATTTGGCGGAAAACTTTGTCCTGAAGAAACAGGAGGAGTCACAATTAATGATTCTGGTAAATCCGTATCTGGATTAAAATTAATTGTGGCTGGAATCGGGGAAACTGCTGGGGGTGGAATCGTCGCCAAAGAAACGGTAATTTGATAATCAGCTATTTGGAGAATGTCGCCATTAGCTAAAAGCGATCGCGCCTGACGTTGCCCATTAACTAAAGTACCATTAACCGTATTTTGATCGATAACTACTAACCCATTTGCTTCCAGATCGATTAAAGCATGAAAGCGAGAAATGCCCAAAGTATTTAACACAATGCGCGACACCCGCAAACCTTTAATTTCGGCTGGCATTTGGGCAAATTCTCTTCCTAAAGCAACCGGAATATTTAACAAAGGTTCTCGTAGTTCTCCGGTAACGGGATCTTGCCAACTCAGCCGAATTTTTAGAGGTTGAGGATTCATAATTGCGGGAAAAATTAATGAGTGTTCGGAGTAATTAAAACGCTAGAAGCTGCTGCTAAAGAAGTACCGCACCAAGGACAACCTAAGTCTAACTGTTCAAAGGGAGAAATGCGATCGCACTTCGGACATTTTAAACCGTAAACTTGATTTACTGGAGTGGAATTAGGTGGCATCAAAATAGTTGGCGGAACACTACTACCAACCAAAGTTACAGACACCACTTTAATTTCAGTTTGTCCCAAACAAATAGTGCTACCTTCAACTAAAGTCATTTCCCCTTGAATCAAATTTTTACCATTCACTACTGGAGGATTACTTTGGCGCAAGTTTCGTACTTGAAAACAATAACAGTTTTGGTTAAAAAATATCTCTACGTGCAAGCCAGAAACAGTAGGATGAGTTAATACAATATCACATTTGAGAGGATCGCGACCTAACCGAACTGTACCCGGATTTTTACTAACTTGTTGGTCATGAATAACCACTTTTCTCAGTTGTGCTGCTTCTTGCCATTCAAGAGTAATTTCGTTCATCACTCAGTTCTCGCTTAATTTTAAATATATACAGGAAACTACTTCAAGTTATCAGGCTAAAATTTCCTGAATAGGAGCTAATATAGCGATCGATTGGTGTTACTTACTCCAATTTCACATAGTATCGCGTTGGTGTAGCCTGTGTTTGCCCGATTTCTCTCGCACTCAGAGCAAAAGAAGTGTCTGATGGCAGGAGTAAGATTTTAAATTACGATTAATCCTCAGCAAAATCATATCAATTACTCAATTAAGCAAATCTTGTTTCTACTTAAGGGTATAAATCTTGTTATGATGGCTGGTTACAGTGGTTGAATTCAGCCCAGATAGTTTAGTTATTACAAACCCACAAACTCAAGGAGGAGCTACCTTTGACTCGTCGCTACCTATTCACCTCCGAATCTGTCACCGAAGGTCATCCTGATAAAATTTGCGATCAAATTTCTGATTCTATTTTAGATACGCTACTCGCAGAAGACCCCTATAGCCGTGTAGCCGCAGAAGTTGTAGTAAATACAGGCTTAGTGCTAATTACCGGAGAAATTACTACCAAAGCGCACGTTAATTACGTCGATGTCGTCCGCAAAAAAATTGGCGAAATTGGTTACACTGATTCCGAAAACGGCTTTGCAGCCCACAGTTGCACCGTATTGGTAGCTTTAGATGAACAATCCCCCGACATCGCCCAAGGTGTGAACACCGCCCATGAAACTCGCCAACAAAGTGACTCTGACGCTTTCGATGCCATTGGTGCCGGAGATCAGGGAATCATGTTCGGTTTTGCTTGCAACGAAACCCCTGAGTTAATGCCCTTGCCGATTAGTTTAGCCCACCGAATTGCCCGCAGACTAGCCGCAGTTCGCAAAACCGGAGAGTTGACTTATCTGCGTCCAGATGGCAAAACTCAAGTAACTGTCGCTTACGAAGACGGAAAACCCGTAGGAATTGATACTATCCTGGTTTCTACTCAGCATACTGCTACTATTGGTGATATTACTGACGAAAGTGCAGTGCAAGCCAAAATCAAAGCAGACCTTTGGGAAGCAGTTGTTCTCCCAGTTTTCGCTGACATCGATGTGAAACCAGATGCAGAAACTCGCTTTTTAGTCAATCCCACAGGCAAATTTGTCATCGGTGGCCCCCAAGGTGATTCCGGCTTAACTGGTCGGAAAATTATTGTGGACACCTACGGCGGTTACTCTCGTCACGGTGGCGGTGCTTTTTCTGGTAAAGACCCCACCAAAGTAGACCGTAGCGCCGCTTATGCTTGCCGTTATGTGGCGAAAAATATTGTCGCTGCTGGGTTGGCGGAGAAGTGCGAAGTACAGCTTAGTTATGCGATCGGTGTAGCCCGTCCTGTAAGTATGATGATCGATACTTTCGGAACTGGCAAGGTAGACGATGACACTTTACTAAATTTAGTCAAAGAAAACTTTGAACTACGTCCAGCTGGAATTATCGCCGCCTTTAATTTACGCAATTTACCCGCAGAAAGAAACGGTCGTTTCTATCAAGATGTCGCCGCTTATGGACATTTAGGACGCACAGATTTAGATTTGCCTTGGGAAAAAACCGATAAAGCAGCTTTGTTGCAACAAGCACTCAAGCAAGAACTTTCTGTTCCTGTAAGTTAAACCAGAAAAGCGATAATATCATATCCGCTTGATTACCTATATTGTAGAGACGTTATATATAACGTCTCTACAAGCTTTTAGATTAATAATGCTATTTACAAACTTATTATGGTACAAAATATTTCAGCCAAAGATATTAGCCTAGAAGAATTAGAAAGACTAAGCTGTTACGCATTTAAAAGTCATATTGTAGGGTGCGTCAGATTTAGATATTTTCCTTTCTACATAGGCTTTACCGTCTGACGCACCCTACTCGTTAATAAGTGATTTAAATGCGTAACAGCTTATTCAACCTTCAATTAGTTGAAGATGAAGGAGTAATCGTTAAAGGCAATCTTGATACTTTAGTTCTCAAAGATCAAATTTGGCTGATGATAATTGAATCGAAACGAGTCACTTATTTAATTAGGGTTTTTAGAACGCAGATGAACGCAGATGTTTTTGTAGGTCTTTGGTGGGGGTTTTTAGGCTTTAAGTTTTGATTATTACTTCTACTCGTCGATTTTTTTGTCTACCTTCGGGATTATCTGAACCATCGGATTTACTATTAGGTGCAATGGGTTGAGTTTCGCCAAGTCCTTTAGTTTGGAGTCGCTTTGCTGGTACTTTAAACACATTAATAAAATAGTACTTGACTGCTGCGGCTCTGAGTCGAGAAAGTTTTTCGTTGTAAGCGTCATCGCCTTTGCTATCTGTATATCCGTTAATTAAAATTTCTGATTTGCCGTAGTAAGTTAAAAGTTGATTTAGCTTGGTTAGGGTGGGTTTTGCTGTGGCGCGAACGTGATATTTGTCAAAGTCAAATAAGATATGTTCGGGAAGGTTAATTTTAATTCCTAATTTGGTTTTTTCGGCTTTTAATTCAGTCATCGTTTTTTCCACTGTCGCCGCTGTAATTTTTGTCGGTGGTGGTGTTTCAACTTCGACTTTAGTCGCGGGAGTCGGGGAAGTTTCAACTTTTACATTTGTATTAGTCGTTGGTTCAACTTCTAATTTAGTTTCGGGAACGGTTTGAGTTTCTGTTTGTAACTGAGTAGTAGGAGTAGTTTGATTTGCTGTTTCTACACTTGTTGAAGTCAGAGATACAACTTCTAATTGGGAAACGGGAATTGGTATTATTTCTAATGTGGTAACTTTGGGATATGTATTATTGCGACGAAAGTCCAAATAGGAAAAACCCACCACAGCAAATAAGGCAAACAGCAAGTTTAACTGTCTAATTAGCTTGGTCATTTTTCTGTTACCTTTGAATTAATAGATTACTGAAATTTATGTAAGGAAAATTTTTTAAACGAGAATAACTAGGTAAACTAGAATTTGTGGCAATACTTAGGTTAGTAGCTTGCGGTGAAATTCTACCAACGAAAACAAATTGTCCTTTCAGAGTTGTTCCTGGTTGAATTTGGATTTTAGGATTATCTGATGGAACCATTAAACGGTATTGATTGGTGTTATATGAGGTATCGTCTCTTAAGATAAAGTCATCTTTGGCATTCAACTGAATAGCTTCCTGACTAACATTAGTAAATGCCATAGTGACAACAATGCTGTCATCAGTAAAGGCAATTTGAGTTAATCTTGCTACAATTTGTGGATCGTTTACTTGCAAATCATAAGTTTGAGTTGGTGGTAAGGAAGTTTTAGAAGTTGGTGCAGAAGTGCTAGCAGAGGTTTGAGAAATGGGTGTTGTAGAGGTAGAAGGTTGCTGTGTGAGTGGGTTGGATTGACAGGCGATACACAGTAGGGATATTGAGGTTAATATTGGTAGGATAGTAGCTTTCATAATGTGGCTCTATTTTGCTTTTCTGGTTAATTTTATAACTATCGATCGCACTAAAGATTCCTGAAAAATACGGAAATTGCTGAGGTTTTCAATACTGAGATTACAGAGAATTTATCTAAAAAAATGACGATCGCATTTTCCCCACAGTTTTAGTTTCAGTAAAATTTCTGTTTTCTTGAGCAAACCCTTTGGGAATGACGTACTATTAAAAAGCATATTCTGCGGCTTTAGCAGCATAGCATTCTTAGCAATTATGACAACAATTACTGATTTTCTAAGCCATCTTAACCCTAGTCAACGTCGCGCAGTGGAACATTACTGCGGTTCTCTGTTGGTGGTTGCGGGTGCAGGTTCCGGTAAAACTAGAGCTTTGACTTATCGCATTGCCAACCTCATCCTTAAGCATAAAATCGATCCCGAAAATATCCTCGCTGTCACTTTTACTAATAAGGCGGCGCGAGAAATGAAGGAACGGGTTGAAAAATTGTTTGCCGAACAAATAGTAGAAAAAACTACTGGTAAACCTTTTGCGTCTTTGTCGCCAGAGGAACAGACACATTGGCGATCGCAAATTTACAAAAAATACATTAAACCTCTCTGGGTGGGTACTTTTCACAGTCTTTGCGCTCGCATTTTGAGATACGATATCGAGAAATATCAAGATCCAAAGGGTCGGAAATGGAATCGCAATTTTTCTATATTTGATGAATCGGATACCAAAAGTTTAGTTAAAGAAATTGTTACTAAACAACTTAACTTAGATGACAAGAAATTCGATCCGAGTTCGGTTCGTTACGCCATTAGTAATGCGAAAAACTTAGGTTTATCTCCTCAAGAATTCGCCAAAGAACAGCCAAATTTCCGAGGTAAAGTAATTGCTGATGTTTACAGTCGTTACCAAGATGCTTTAGCGGAAAATAACGCTTTGGATTTTGATGATTTAATTTCGGTTCCAGTGCGATTATTTGAGCAAAATGAATCAGTTTTAGGATATTGGCATAGACGTTTTCAACATATTTTAGTTGATGAATATCAGGACACAAACCGGATTCAATATGACCTGATTCGCTTGTTAGTTACTAACGGAGAGAACCCGAAAAAGTTTGATAATTGGTTGAGTCGATCGGTTTTTGTAGTCGGTGATGTAGACCAAGCAATTTACTCTTTTCGCATGGCAGATTTTCGGATTTTGCTGGAGTTTCAAGAAGACTTTGGCGATGGTTTACCGGATGAAAAAACTCAGTCAATGGTGAAGTTAGAGGAGAACTATCGCTCAAGAGAAAATATTTTACAAGCAGCGAATCAGTTAATTGAAAATAACACTCAACGCATTGATAAAATATTGCGTCCGACTCGCGGAGAAGGAGAACCAATTTTTCTGCATCGTGCAGATAATGAAATAGATGAAGCGGATTTTGTTTTACAACAAATTCGTCAGTTAGATCGTCAAGATAACGATTTTAATTTGGGTGATTTTGCGATTCTTTACCGCACTAACGCTCAATCCCGTCCGTTTGAAGATGCTTTGTTGCGATCGGGAATTCCCTATACAATGGTAGGTGGATTAAAGTTTTACGATCGCAAAGAAATCAAAGACGCTTTGGCATATTTGCGCTTAATTGTTAATTCCAATGATACTGTCAGTTTGTTGCGAGTAATTAACACTCCTCGGCGCGGAATTGGCAAAACTACAGTAGATAACTTAGTAGTTGCTGCAAGAGAATTAAGCATACCTTTGTGGGAAATTATCAGCGATGAAGTATCAGTAAATAACTTAGCTGGACGTGCAGCGAAATCAATTAATAGTTTTTGCCAATTAATTCAAAAATGGCAAACTCAGTTGGATGTTTTATCAGCTTCGGAAATTGTCCAAGGAATTATGGAAGATTCCGGTTATACTGATGATTTGAAAAAGCAAGGAACTGATGAAGCACAGGATCGCTTACAAAACGTCTTTGAATTGTTTAACGCCGTCAAGCAATTTGAAGAAGAAAATGAGGAAACGAGTTTAAGTAATTTCTTAGAAAATGCTTCCTTATCTTCGGATTTAGATAATTTGGAAGAGGGACAAAAAGCTGTTTCCTTAATGACTTTACACTCAGCAAAAGGTTTGGAATTTCCCGTAGTATTTTTAGTGGGAATGGAACAAGGTTTGTTACCTCACACTCGCAGTTTAGACGATCCTGAAGGATTAGAAGAAGAACGTCGTTTGTGTTATGTTGGGATTACTCGCGCCCAGGAAAGATTGTATCTTTCTTATGCTAGAGAAAGACGGTTGTGGGGTGAACGCGCACCAGCTATTAGTTCGCAATTTTTGCAGGAATTACCCAAGGAATTGTTGAGTAGTAAAATAGATTTAGGTGTTCGCGGTAGTCGCTCAAATTTAACTGCTAAATCTCAAACTGAGAAACCTAATCTCACTCGAACAACTACCACACAAGGTTGGAAAAAAGGCGATCGCGTAGTTCACAAAACCTTTGGAGTTGGAGAAATTAGCCACGTTTTTGGTTCAGGAAATAAACTCTGTATCGCAGTCAAATTCCCCAGCGTTGGACAAAAAATTCTCGACCCCAAAATTGCTTCTTTGCAAAAAGTTCAATAACCAAAAGTTCAGCATAATTAGTAGGGTGCGTCAGACAATAAAATTTGATTGATAGCATCAGAATTTTAGCTTCTGACGCACCCTACAACTACAACTATAGGCTGTTTAAGCATATCGTTGATTAACTAAGAATTGCTACATTTCGCAAAAGTTTTGTACAGTTTTATAAAAAATGATTAAATCCAGACTAACTATACTGTGCGGGAAAGTCTCAAAGCTAGCTTAGATAATTATTTCCCTTATGTTACTTTTCTTAATGAATTTCTCAGAATAGTTGAAAAAAAATACCCCAAGAGAGAGATGATATAAATACAGCTAAAACTGCTACCAAATAAAATTGTGGAGTAAAGTAATAATGATTACCTCTAACCTGCATTACTCAATAGATGTGATCAAAGAAGAAGCGCGGGAACTTGTCAAAAAAGGTTTAATTAGTCCTCAGCAACCGATCTATAATCTTTGTCAGCATATTCGTTCGGGAGAATGGGTTTTTGTGGAATATGAATTAGAAGAGTGTGGTTATTTACTGCGCGATCGCATTTGCGATTTAATGGGTTGTGAAGAATGGAAAAATGATTAATTTCTCTCTATTTATCCGAACTAAAATAGGGTGGATTTTCTCCATCCTATATTTTTTTATTGATACCTTCCATTGCCAAAATTGCCGAACCATAAGCCGCTTGTCTGTGCGTTGGTTTTAAAATTGGAACTTGTAAATAGCGTTCTCGGATCTTCGTCCAAGTTGGATTTTTCGCACCCCCACCAGCAGTATAAACACAAGTTAAAGGAGTTGCACCTAACTGTTTTAATAATTCATATCCCCTCGCTTCAATTCGAGCTATACTTTCTAATAAGCCATGCAAAAATTCCACTGGATTTTCGGGACGTGGATCTAATTTAGGTGGTAAATTAGGATCGTTAATGGGAAAGCGATCGCCAGCCTTCAACAAAGGATAATAATCAAGACTACTAGCTTTTTCCGCATCAATTTGCGAACTTAAATTTTCTAATTCCGCATCAGAAAAGAAACTTTTCAACACTGCACCTCCCGTATTTGAAGCGCCACCAACTAACCATAAATCCCCCAATCTATGACTATAAATTCCATATTTCGCATCATCAACACGAGTACTACTTAACAGTTTAATCACCAAAGTAGAACCCAAAGAAGTACTAGCTTCCCCCGGAGATTTTGCCCCACTTGCCAGAAAAGCTGCAATACTATCAGTTGTACCTGCACAAACAATACAATCTTTTCTTAATTTCAAATTTGCAGCTATTTCCGTTGTAACTTCAGCAATAGCTGTTCCGGGAGTCAGAACATTTGGTAATTGAAAAGGTATTTCTAAGTTTTGTATCCATTTAGGATAACAAAGTTTCTCTACATCATAACCAAGTTTCAAAGCGTTATGATAATCGCTAATTCCTAATTGTCCATGTAATAAAAAAGCTAACCAATCAGCTTGATGTAAAAAAGAAAGATCCCCCCTAGCCCCCCTTAGTAAGGGGGGGATAAGAGGGATGTTTTCTTGGTACCAGAAAAGTTTTGCTAATGAAGAGGTAGCACTGATTACTGTGTGATTTAGTGGTGCAATTTGTCTGAGTTTATCTATTAGTTTTACGCCTCTGGAATCGTTGTATAAAATTGGTGAGTCAATGGGGTTGCCAGTTCGATCGCACAACAACACCGTTGAAGATGTGCCGTTAATGGCGATCGCACAAATTCCCCCTCTAATTTCTGACGGTATTTCACTAATTAAAGAAAACAAAGCTTGTCGCCAAACTGTTATTAAATCATCAGTTGAATCAGTAAAAGAATATTGTGATTCAGCTTGAATAATTCCTGCTGAATCTATTACTATTGCCCGTGCGCCAGAAGTGCCAAAATCAATGCCAAGGTAGAGATTCATGAGAAAAATAGTTAATTATCTAAACCTGCCGACGCAGGTTAAAAAATTAAAGTCCGCGAAGGCGGACTTTGTTTGTGTAGTCGCGATTTCAACCGCCAAATCCTTTTCAAACATCCTCTAAGAAAACGCCTCTTCCTCCTCATCAATTAACTCATCAATCATGTCCTGCGCCACATCTTCCGAAATATCCAAAGCGTCAGCTAACTGAGACAAAAAACTTTCCTCATCTTCATCAATTTTCTGATCGACTAACATCATTTCTGCCACTGCTTGAAAGGCAATTTCCCCGAAATCATCAGTAATAGATTCTACTGCGGTTCTAAATAAAACCCCGATTCCCTCCTCATTCAACATACTAGTAATTTTATTGATCGTCTCCTGAAACTCATCA
The DNA here is from genome assembly GCF_041929135.1 of Floridaenema fluviatile BLCC-F154. NCBI lineage: Bacteria > Bacillati > Cyanobacteriota > Cyanophyceae > Aerosakkonematales > Aerosakkonemataceae > Floridanema > Floridanema fluviatile. The sequence goes on from NZ_JBHFNS010000094.1 coordinate 92,910, forward strand.
ACTGAGTAACTATCGAAAATATCCTGAGTATTGATGATATTAATAGCTTCCTCACTTTCTGCTTCCGAAGGTTGACCATTAGCGTAAACTGCTACCAGGACGATCGCCGCCACAGCTTCCTCTGGACTTAGAGTTTGTTTGCCTGTAATCTCTACATCAAAAATTTCTTGATACTTCACCATTTCAATCTCCTCCTTAGTTGATTAGTTATGACTTTTGTTCCATAAAAATGCCAAATTTTCTAAACTAAACACTGTTCAATTGTTGCTACCACAGATTCAGCTAAAGCCGCTAAATCGTAACCTCCCTCTAAACCAAAAACAATTCGTCGTGTTAACTTTAAGCAATACTCTGTAAACAAGCCAAAATCATGAGGTTGCAAATCAATTCTGGCTAATGGATCGTCAGCATTAGCATCATATCCAGCACTAACAATTAGCAAATCTGGGCGATAAATCGATAAAAAGGGCAATACTTCCGATTCAAAAGCCTTTTGATATTCTCCAACAGCACTACCCGGAGGTAGAGGAATATTTAACACATTTTTATATTCACCTCGTTCATCGGCGTAACCTGTTCCCGGATAACAAGGGGACTGATGCAAGGAACAGTAAGCCAATTTAGGATGATGTTCGACAAAGTTTTGTGTACCATTACCGTGATGCACATCCCAATCTAAAATTGCCACTCTTTTCACTTCCGGTTGTGACAAAGCATAACAAGCTGCGATCGCCGCATTGGAAAACAAACAAAAACCCATTCCCCGATCGCGTTCTGCATGATGTCCCGGTGGACGCGCCAACACAAAAGCCGGATCTTCCGTTGCCAAAACCCGATCGACTCCATCTAACCAAGCATTCACAGCTAATAAAGCAACATCGTAACTATAAGCAGAAACCGGAGTATCACCATCCAAATTTCCCCCACCACGTTTAGCAATTAATTCCACTCTTTCAATATGTTCTTCAGAATGTACCTTTTGCAACCAAGGCATCACATCTCTCTCAGTTACAGGTGTTGGTAATTGCCACTTTAACTGGTCAGCAAATGGAACACTTTTCAAAGCTTTGACAATTGCACTTAAGCGTTGCGGACGTTCTGGATGAAATGAACCAGTATCGTGTAATAAGAACTCATCAGAATAAATTACAGGTAACATAGTTTGTAGTAGGTAAACAACCGGGAACTTTCCCACCTTAGAGATATAGAAGCACAGGTGAAGCAAGCTGATTTCATTTAGTAACAAATTTTTGAATATAGCTGGCTTACCAAGTCCTAAATCAACTTTCTATATTTTTAATTCTACTTCACCATCGTCGGTGATATTTTTAATAATTCAATCGCTGATATTTGGATAATCCTTCATCAATACTTTAGGCGATCGGAGCCGAAAAATTCTTGATCTAAAATGAATTAATAGAGAATTATTTCAGCAATAATCAAAGTAATTTTTAACAGCAATCAGAGAACTAAAAACTTAGTAACTATTTGAATACTAGGAAAACCATACCAGATCCAAGGAAAAATTGGTTTCAACCCACCAAAAACGCCAAAATATGATACAATTTTAATGGTATTTGTGCATTATTGAAAGTCAGTTTGGCTGAAATTTCAATTACTTGCATTTTAGCAACATATATCTCACTTTTTTGGAGTTTTTCACCGTATGACCACTTCCCAGGAGCGGATTATACCCACGGATTTAGGGAACGAGATGTCCCGGTCTTACCTGGAATACGCAATGAGCGTAATTGTAGGGCGGGCACTCCCAGATGCTAGGGATGGTCTGAAACCAGTGCATCGGCGCATTCTGTATGCCATGCACGAATTGGGACTCACCCCAGACCGCCCGTTTAGAAAGTGCGCCCGTGTGGTAGGGGAAGTGTTAGGTAAGTACCATCCCCACGGGGACACCGCGGTATACGATGCGCTAGTGCGGATGGCGCAAGACTTTTCCATGCGATCGCCCCTGATCAACGGACATGGCAACTTCGGTTCGGTAGACAACGATCCACCAGCAGCAATGCGTTACACCGAATGTCGCTTGCAAGCACTAGCCACCGAAGCAATGCTGCGGGATATCGAAGCAGAAACAGTAGATTTTGCCGATAACTTCGACGGATCTCAACAAGAACCGATCGTTTTACCTGCCAGAGTTCCCCAACTATTGCTTAACGGTTCCTCCGGTATTGCAGTGGGAATGGCAACTAACATTCCACCTCATAATTTAGGCGAATTAATTGATGGTGTAATTGCCTTAATTCATAATCCAGAAATTACCGATCAACAATTAATTCGACATATTCCCGGCCCTGATTTTCCCACAGGCGGACAAATATTAGGAACCTCAGCAATTAAAGAAGCTTACACCACTGGACGTGGTTCAATTACCATGCGGGGTGTTGCCAATATTGAAACTATTGAACATCGTGGCAGACCCGATCGAGAAGCAATTGTAATTACTGAATTACCTTACCAAACAAACAAAGCAGCATTAATCGAAAAAATTGCCGAATTAGTCAATGATAAAAGACTAGAAGGAATCGCAGATATTCGGGATGAAAGCGATCGCGACGGCATGAGAGTCGTCATCGAATTAAAACGCGATGCTTACCCCAGAGTCGTCCTCAACAACCTTTACAAACAAACCCCATTACAAGCAAATTTTGGCGCAAATATGCTGGCGCTAGTTAATGGCGAACCCCAGCTATTAACCCTGAAACAATTCCTTAACGTCTTCCTAGAATTTCGCATTGAATGTATTACCAGACGCACTCAATACGAATTGCGGAAAGCCGAAGAAAGAGACCACATTTTACAAGGTTTGTTAATTGCCTTAGCAAACTTAGATAGAATTATCGAACTAATTCGTCATGCAGCCGATGCACCTACAGCACGCCAAGAATTAATCGCAGGTTACGGACTTTCGGAAGCCCAAGCTGACGCAATCTTACAAATGCAACTGCGGCGGTTAACAGCTTTAGAAGCCGAAAAAATTAGCCAAGAACATCAAGAATTACTCGCCAAAATTGCTGACTTGCGCGACATTTTACAACGTCGAGAACGCATCTTAGAAATCATTGAAACCGAAGCAACGCAGCTAAAAACCGCCTTTGCCACACCCAGAAGAACAGTCATCGAACACGCCGAAGGCGAACTAGACGACACTGATTTAATTGCTAATGAAAAAGCCTTGATTCTATTAACCGAACAAGGTTATATCAAGAGAATGCCAGTTAGTACCTTTGAAGCTCAAAGTCGGGGAACTCGTGGCAAAGCAGCTAACAAAATGAAAGAAGATGATGTCGTCGAACATTTCCTCACCTGTTGCGATCACGACAGCGTTTTGTTCTTCAGTGATAAAGGTGTTGTTTACTGCTTAAAAGCTTACCAAATTCCTACATCATCGCGCACTGCGAGAGGCGTTCCGATCGTCCAAATGTTACCCATTCCCGTCGATGAAAAAATCACTTCAATGGTAGCGGTAACAGAATTTAGCAATGATGAATACTTGGTAATGTTAACCAAGCAAGCTTACATCAAGAAAACCCAACTTTCCGCATTTAGCAACATTCGGGCAAATGGATTAATTGCAATTTCCTTGGAAGAAGGCGATCAATTACGCTGGGTAAGACGCGCCAGAATTGAAGATAGTATTATTATCGGATCGCGTCAAGGAATGGCAATTCACTTCCGCGCCGATCACGATCAACTACGTCCTTTAGGTCGTGCGACTAGAGGCGTAAGGGCAATGAAGTTAGAAAATGGCAACGAAGTAATTAGCATGGATGTTTTACCCAGTTCAATTGTTGCTAATATCGCCCAAGTAGGTGAAGCTGAACCAGAATTAGAAGCCGAAGAAACTAACAGTAACGGGGAAGAATTACTCGCCGGAAATCAAGGGCCTTGGGTGTTAGTTGTCACAAATGGCGGCTATGGAAAACGAGTTCCAGTTTCCCAATTTAAGCTGTATAATCGGGCAACAAAAGGCAAGATTGCGCTGAAATTCCGCAAACAGAATGATACCTTAGCCTCACTTTTAATCGTCAATGAAGATGCTGAATTGATGATGGTAACAACGCGAGGAATTATTATTCGTCAAGCTGTGAATGCTATTCCTTCCCAATCTCAATATGCCACAGGTGTAAGAGTGCAAAGGTTGGATGAAGATGATGCGATCGCCGCTGTCGCCCTAGTTCCTCCCACAAATGGCGAAGAAGAAGAAGCTGAATAATAATAGTCAAGGTGGGTTTTCTCCCACCTGACTTTTTTGAAATTCAATGAAAAATTCCACTAAATTTCGTTTAGTTATTAGCCTTGTCAGTGGCATTTTAATGGGAATGACCGCTGCACCTTTTGGTGTTTGGCCTTTAGCTTGGATTGCTTTAATTCCCTTATGGATTTTTACCGTAAAAAGCCAAAAATCCGAAAAATCTCTTTACTTTTACGCTATACTTTGGGCGATCGGCTATCATGGTTTAACTATATCTTGGATTCTCGGACTTCATCCTTTAACTTGGTTGGGAATTCCTTGGATTTTGAGTTTAGCGATCGCGATCGGAGCCTTATTATTATTTACAATTTGGGGCGTAGCCTTAGTCACTATTTGGGCAATTGGTAGCCGAGTAATTTTTCAATTCATTCATAATTTTAAATCCCCCATTCCTAAAAGTTTAATTCGCATATTAATCGGCACAACTCTTTGGTGTATTCTCGAATATATTTGGAGTTCCGGCCCCTTTTGGTGGACTTCCTTATCCTTTACCCAAAGTCCGCATAATTTAGCAATTTTACATCTCAGTCAAATCTCTGGCCCCAACACAATTAACGCCGTAATAGTCGCCGTAAATGGTTTAATCGCTGAAGCTTTTATATCTGGTAAATCACAAACAAATTCAACAATTGGCAGATTTCACAAAGGCTATTTAAGCCTTGCCATTGGGCTATTAATTACTTCCCATTTAGTCGGATGGGCAATTTATAGCCAACCATTAAGCGATCGACCAAACAACGCCTTAAAAATAGGAATTATTCAAGGCAACATTCCCAACAAACTTAAATTTACCCCCGAAGGTTTGCGTCTTTCCTTAACAAGATATACTGCTGGATATCGCAATTTAGCTAAACAAGGAGTAGCAGCAGTCTTAACTCCAGAAGGCGCTTTATCATCTCAATGGAATGACCCACCATCACCAAACAATCCTTTTTATCAAGCTATTTTGAATGAAAATGTAGCTGCTTGGGTAGGCGCACATCATCGAAAAAAAGATGGGTTTACCAACAGCTTATTTACTGTTACTAAAAACGGGGAAATTTTCAGCCGTTATGACAAAGTAAACTTAGTAGCTTTTGGCGAATATGTACCTTTTCGGGATATTTTAGGACGGATATTTCCCCAAGTTTCCGCAGTTGGATCGGATCAAATTCCTGGTAGACCTAATCAAGTATTTGATACACCTTTTGGTCGAGCTATTGTGGGTATTTGTTATGATTCAGTATTTACTCGTCATTTTCAACATCAAGCAGCTTTAGGTGGGGAATTTATTCTTACTTCATCTAACAACGATCCTTATAATGCGGCAATGCAATTTCAACATCATGCACAGGATGTTTTACGGGCTATTGAGAGCGATCGCTGGGCAGTAAGAGCCACAAATACAGGTTACTCTGCTATTGTCGATCCTCATGGTCAAACTAAATGGATTTCCCAAACTAAAACCTTTCAAATTCACGCTGACACTGTTTATCGCCGTCAAACAAAAACATTATATGTGCGTTGGGGAGATTGGTTAACACCGCTTTTGTTACTAATTTCTACAGTTATTTTAATCTGGCAATATTGGATAAGTAAATTCGGTTCGTTGTAGGGACATCAGTCCTTCACCTTTTAGCTTTTACGACTGAAGTCGCTACTACGAACTTATTCTATGGGATGTTGACCATAGAAAGGTAAACCTTCTGACCAATGGGGGCGTAAGCCTTGTTTCCAATCTAAATATGCTAGTTCTAATAAATTAGAAACAGTTGCACCTATGTTGCCAGAAACTTCTATTAATTTGTAGGGATAAGTTAAATTTGCCAAGGTTTGTTGCCAGACTTCTGGTTTCATCACCGTATCAGGGAATAATTGAACCTGCTTCAGATCGTTGACAGATTTTCGATAAACTGCTCCAAAAACTTCGCCTCGACTGGCTGGCATTTGAACTGCGATCGCAAATGGCTCATCCTCAGTGTGATGCGACCAAGCGATCGCCGCTAGAGTAGAAATCGCAAACAAAGGAATGTTTAATTGCTGCGCTAAAGTACGTGCAGTTACTACCCCAATGCGCGTACCCGTGAAACTACCAGGGCCTTTTGCCACCCCAATAAAACTCAAGTCTGACCAAGATTGTGGTTGAATAAATGCGGCTAAATACTGATGCAAGTGTGTAGATAAATCATGCCCTAAATTCCAGCTTTGGCAGCGGGTATTATCAGTAAAATTACTGATTCCTATTCCTAATTCTGGACTGCTACTGTGAATACCCAAACCGTATTTGACTAACTCTACAGACTTTTCCATAAATTCAACCATGCAACAAATTCCTCTAGGCAAAATTTTTATGTAATACTCCTAGTATAGTTATCATTTTGCTACAAATACTGCGTTAATTAACTAGATAAATTAGGTTGACCATAGTGGTTTTTTTATTATTCCTTAAGGATCAAAGACAATTTTAAAGATTAGAAGAATTTCTCGTTCATTGGGTGTAAGTTATAAACAGCGATGAGTAGTATAGAAATAGCTAGAACCAAGTATAATGACGACAGTCAACCGGAAGCTTGATTCAGCGCCAAATAACTAAGCTTGAGTTTTAATCTTTTTCTTTAAAACCAGCAAAGATCTAGATCACAAAATCAAAAAAAAACGACACTATTATTTTACTGATTGTCTTAAATACACTAGGGAGTACAAGAATGAAATTACAACGCACTGCAACTTTTATAGGTTTAGCCTGTAGCACAGTTTTAGCCGTTTCTACCGCTGCTCAAGCTGCCAGTTTTACCAGTAATGTTAGCCAAAATACAGACCCCGAAGCTGATATTTGGTTAAATTCCATCACTCAAAATGGCACTACATTTAGCGATTTTAACTTGGTCAACCGAGCTACTATTGTCTACAATACCCCGATCAAGGATGTACTACCTGGACAAACTTCCAATCCAGAACTCGGGGCTGATGTTAACAATACTGGTGCTGCTAGTACCGATCGAGGTGACAAAGCTACCGCACCAGGCGGTCGTGATGTATCTGGTTTAAATAACCCTACTGGTGAAGATATTGCTGCATATCTCGGTAATACCAATCTCAACAATATTATTGATGTTGAAGATGGTAAAAGCATGAAATTGAACCTGTTCTTCCAAGAAACTATTTTCGCGGATAATACAGGGTTAGATAACCTCTTCTTCTGGGAACGGGGGATGGGGAACTGGAGTGCTAGCGATTTGTCAGTTCAAGCAATTGATGCTGATGGTAATCTGATTGGTAATGCTTTGTTCCTCGATCGCAACGCGAAACAATATGCAGGCTTTAGTTTGGACACAATGGAAATTGATGAGGTTCAAGAAGTAGGAAGTTGGGGAGTTAAACTCAGTCAATTAGGAGTAACATCTGCTGCGGGTATCCGAGTCATGTCAGACTGGAATATGAATGGCCCAGATTTCAAATTAATGGCACGATCGAACGCACCAGCAAGCGTACCTGAACCCGCAACCCTCGCTGGTTTAGGATTCGTAGCTGCTTCTTTAGCCACATTTCGCCGTCGTAAAGTCAGCAAAATCTCGTAAGAGACAACTTCTATACTTCACATTCTCGAAAGAAATAAAGAGGTACATACTTTAAGTATGTACCTCTTTATTTCTTCATTCCTTGGAGTTTTTTTCTGGCTTTTTCCCCTTTAAGTAGGTACTAACTCACCCGGACGTAACTTCGCCCATTTGCCCATTTCTTGTTTAAAGCTAACGCAGCCAACAACATCCCATTCCATTTCTACATAATCTTGTTGGGGACGAATGTTAACATTAATGCTGGGTTCAATTGGTTCAAAGTCAGGATCTTCCGTCAAGTGAGGTACCTCATGCTGCGTTTCTACGGCGTGGTAGGTAATGCAGCGATCGACATAATGACAATTAACGCAAATACACATAGCGTCTTCTCCAGTACCTTTTTTGTTAATCTAGCTTAGGCGAGTGGGCGATCGGTTAGTCCCTTGGTTGATTTTTGTTGCGATTATCTGAAAAAACTACCATGAACCACAGAGACACAGAGAACGCAGAGAGAGAATTTTCTGTCTTGTCTCCCGAAAATTGGCCTTTCGATTTAGAATTTTTGCCCCAATCTGCTTACATGGTAGGTGGTGCGGTACGCGATGCGCTTTTGGGGAGACAACGCAATTATCTGGATTTAGATTTTATTATCCCGAAAGCAGCGGTGAAAGTTGCTCGGAAAATTGCCACTCACTACAAAGCTGGGTTTGTTTTGTTAGATCCCCAAAGACAAATTGCTAGGGTTGTTTTTCCCGATGCTACCGCTGACTTTGCTCAGCAAGAAGGTGATTCCTTAGAAACTGATTTGCGGCGACGAGATTTTACCATGAATGCGATCGCCTACCACCCCCACAGCAACCAACTAATCGATCCCCTGCAAGGTTACACTGACTTAAAGCAAAGTCTCATCCGCATGGTATCACCTGCCAACCTACAAAATGACCCTTTGCGTTTACTAAGAGCATACCGTCAAGCTGCCCAATTAGGTTTTCAGATTCAACCAGAAACTCGTTCCGTAATTCGAGAAATGGCATCCTTACTCGGTACAGTTGCAGCTGAAAGAGTCCGAGTAGAATTAGGTTATCTCCTCAATTCTCCCGGAGGAATTCCTTGGTTAACCGCTGCTTGGGAAGATGGATTAATTAATATTTGGTTGAGTAACGCCACAGAAAAAAGTTTCGTTCAACTTGTCGCTGTTGACTCCGCAACTACCAAATTAGTAAATATTTGGCCTCAATTAGATATCGAACTTTCTCAACAAATTCGTGACACTATCAAAACCCCTTGGTTAAGTCTTGCCAAACTCGCTTGTTTAGTCGCAACCGATCCCTTTTTGGCAGAAAGCGAATTACAAAAACTCTCTTACAGCCGCGCCGAAACTAAAGCTGTAACTACGATATTAAAACTTTTACCACGGTTACATTTACAGCCAAAATTATCTAATGAAATGTCTTTAAGAGAGCAATATTTTCTATTTCGAGAAGCTGGAAAAGCTTTTCCCATTGTCGCAGTTTCATCTGTGGCTACCGGAATTTCCATTGCAGAAATTTCGCCTTTGATTAACCGTTATCTTAATCCTAATGACCAAGTTGCCCATCCCATTCCCTTAATTTCCGGCAATGATTTAATCAGAGAACTTAATCTCACACCTAGCCCAAAACTTGGGGAATTACTCACAGAAATTCAAATTGCTCGCATTGAAGGTAAAATTTCTACGGTGGGAGAAGCGATCGCATTCGCCACCCAGTTAAACGAGCAGGGAGACAAAGGGGCAGAGGGACAGTAAAAGTTTTTATTATGCAAGTTTCAATGTTCTTTACTAACTAATTCTTCTTAATTCTCTGAATCCAAATAGCCATCTAACAGTAAATGATAATATTGCACTAACTTCTCCCTAAACATTTCTCCCCTGCCCCCCTGCCCCCCTGCCCCCCTGCCCCTCTGCCCCCCTGCCCCTGGAGCTCCTATGCCTTCCCCAATCTGGCCTTATATTACCCCAGGAATACCAGACGACTTGTTCGATCGCTTACCAGGCATTCCCCTCAGCAAGCGAGAAGTACGACTGTTGTTAATCTCTCACTTGCGTCTCACTACCGACACAATTTTGTGGGATATTGGCGCAGGTACAGGGACAATTCCTGTAGAAGTCGGGTTGCTGTGTTCGCAGGGTAAGATTATTGCTGTAGAACGGGATGAAGAAGTAGCAACTTTAATTCGGCGGAATTGCGATCGCTTTAGTGTCACCAACGTAGATATAATCGTAGGAAGTGCTCCTGAATGCCTCAAAGACTTACCAGCGCCACCCAATCGAGTTTGCATTGAAGGTGGTCGCCCAATTAAAGATATTCTGTTTGAAGTGTGGCATTACCTACCACACCAAGGCAGAGTTGTAGTGACAGCAGGCAACTTAGAAAACCTTTACACTGTCTCTGAAACCTTTGCTCAGTTACAAGTACGGAATATAGAAGTTGTACAATCAGCTGTTAACCGCCTGGAGACGCGAGGCAATCATCAAACATTTGCTGCTGTCGATCCAATTTTTATTCTCAGTGGCGAAAAGTTAGAGTAAAACCAAAGAGATTGTAGATTTTTTATCTACTCTAAAATCTAAAATTTAAAATCTAAAATTTAAAGCACGTCTCATGTCTTGGTCTAGAATACTTAGTGGAATTGTTGCGATCGTCCTAGCTTTAGGAATGATTTTCTTGGGAGGTTGGTATTTCACCCTTTGCTTTGGGATTATCATTTATTTAGGTTTGTTAGAATACTTTCAACTAGCACGCGCCACAGGAATTGCTCCCGCAGGTAAAACTACGATCGCAGTTAGCATAGGATTATTGATAATCGCTACAGTTTCCTCCACCCTAGCTGATGCAGTATTACCAGTAGCCGGAACTTTTATCTGTTTTTATCTCTTATTTCAGCCCAAATTAGCCACTATTGCTGATATTTCTACTTCCATATTAGGACTATTTTATGGTGGTTATTTGCCTAGCTATTGGGTACGCTTACGCTCTCTTGGTCAAGCAGAATGTAGTAACCTACCTTTAGGCGGCTATTGGCCGGAACATTGGACAAACATTAAAGATTGGCCTCAAGGACTAACGATTACATTACTCGCTTTTGGTTGTATTTGGGCAGCTGATATCGGCGCTTACTTTATCGGTAAATTCTTTGGCAAAACTAGCCTTTCCCACATTAGCCCGAAAAAAACTGTGGAAGGCGCAGTTTTTGGCGTTAGTGCTAGTGTAGCCGTAGCTGTAGCCGGAGCTTGGTATCTTAACTGGCATTTATGGCCTATTACTGGAGTCGCTTTAGGTCTGTTAATTGGTATTGCTAGTCTCTTAGGAGATCTTACCGAGTCAATGATGAAACGCGATGCAGGTGTCAAAGACTCAGGTCAACTCATCCCCGGACATGGTGGAATTTTAGACCGCGCCGATAGCTACGTTTTCACCGCCCCCTTAGTCTACTATTTTGTCACCCTGCTTTTGCCCTTGTTACCGAAGTGAGTAGGGTGCAGAAGTAGGGGTTCAGGGGAGAAAGTTTTGGTTTTAAGTTGTAGGGGCGGGTTTAGCAGGTAAACTTATATTCATCACAGAAGAGTTAACAACAAAACCCGCCCTTACAGAGTTTTCCCCTTGTTCCCCAGTACCTAGTACCCAGTCCCCAGTCCCCAGTCCCTAGTCACTAGTCACCGAAATGCTACCTCGACAGATTAATTGACCATGACTTAGGGTGAGTTCGTGAATATCGACATCTGGGCCTAAGTCGATCGTTAAATTGGCTAATTTAGGGGAGTTTAAGCGGAAGTCTCCTTGAAGTTGGGGATTATCTAAATGTAATTGATTGCGATCGCTTATTCTCACACCAGTACTAATTGAGATCGGAGAGTTAGTATCTAGCAAACAGGCTTTTAGATGGATTTGATTACCATCAACGGTAATTTTTTGCCAATGAATCTGCTGATTTTGGAGAATTGAGGAATTAGTACCTGCTGCTTTGAGCAACATTTGGCAAAATTCATTTAAACCGCTGATGAGTAATTCGCTGTTTAAAGAGGCATTGAGGTCATCTTCAGATAAAAGTAACTCACCTTTGGCGCGAATTGGTTCTAGTAAACGTAAGGGTTTACCTTTGATGATTTGACCCAAGTTAACGCGGATATTTTCGGCAATTAATTGAATTTGTTGCAGGTGTAAACCTTGGTACAGAGCACGAGTCGTAAAAAGTGTTACTTTGGGGATGTAACCAGATAAGATTTGTCGATCGCCCCCTTCAATCTGAAGTTCCAAGTCTGCAACTTGTTCTGCTTGCGATCGCAGCCACAATTTTACCGCAGGTGACAACACCTTACTAATAATTCGACTGCGTTTCTTTTGCAAGTTTTCCGCACTCTCTGTCCCTGGAATCTGATTTGCCGGGAGATCGAACATAAACACCACCTATGACGATACATTTTTTCATGTAATATTTGTACATAGTTTACTGATTCTGGAAAAAACCAGTTAGTCAAGCAGTCAAATTTAAGTATGGAAAGGCTGCAAAAGTTACTTTCACAGTGGGGAATTGCCTCCCGTCGTCACGCAGAAGAAATGATCCAAGCAGGTCGGGTGCGTGTCAACGGTGAAGTTGCTCATTTGGGACAAAAAGCTGACCCAGCGAGCGATCGAATCACCGTAGACCATCAATTGATTAGATTTGCTAATCGACCCGAACAGGTTTACTTATTAGTGAATAAACCAGCTGGCATAGTTTCCACCTGTAGCGACCCCCAAAAACGCCCCACCGTTCTCCATCTGTTACCCACCTCACTGCAAAGAGGACAAGGAATTTATCCAGTGGGACGCTTAGATGCTGATTCCACGGGAGCCTTACTATTAACTAACGATGGGGATCTTGCCTTCCGCCTCACCCATCCCCGCCATAGTATGCCGAAAACTTACCAAGTTTGGGTCAAGGGACAACCGCCAGAAGAGGTGCTGCAAAGGTGGCGCGAAGGAGTTATCCTAGACAGCAAAAAAACCTTACCCTGCCAAATCAGGGTATTAAAAACCGGGTCTAAGGGCGATACGGCTACGCCACGCTACGGCGACTGCACTCTCTTAGAAGTGATTTTAAAAGAGGGGAGAAATCGTCAAATTCGGCGAGTAGCTGAACAATTAGGATATCCTGTGATTCAGCTGCATCGGACTGCAATTGGCCCAATTCAACTACAGTTACCCAAGCAGAGACTTTTACCAGGAGAATACCGATATTTGACAGATATGGAAATTAATTTTTTGCAAAGTCGGTAAATCCAGGGTAGATTTTTCTGTTATCAGTGTAGAGTTTTCTTTGATGACAACTTTGCCCAAAAAAGTTAAAAATATTTACCCAACCACCTTAGTGAGTAGATGAGCTAGTAAATGTTAAGGATGCAACTGATGAAGACGAATAAAAGAGAAGATCTAGGTTCTTATTTAGAAGAACAACGAGCTAAAAAGCTCGCAGAAATGGGTGATTATCTGCGTCACCTGCGGGAAGAACAAGCCCTGTCTTTAGATGACGTAGCATCTATCACTAAAGTTCCGGCTCGAATGCTTAATGCGATCGAAGAAGGTAAACTAGAACCCTTACCAGAACCAGTCTATACCAAAGGTTTTATTAAACGTTATGCTGATGCCCTTGGTTTGAATGGTTCTGAGTTTGCCAGCGTCTTCCCGACAGCGCAGGTTTTCAGCGCCAAAAGGCAATTTTGGGGAGAGTTACCAGCGGCTCAATTAAAGCCAATTCACCTTTACCTTTTTTATCTAGTAGTAATTATTTTGGCGGTAACTGGATTGTCGCAAATGGTCGATCGATCTGCTCAACAAGCAGTCACGCCCACCAGCGAAAAACCAACGGCGAGCAAAAAATCACCCCAGCCTACCAGCGACAAAAATCAAGATCAAGTCGCCTTGGTTAGCATGAACAGCAAAAATAGTTCTGAACCTGTGAGAGTTGGTCTAAATGTTACATCCGACTCTTGGGTGCGAGTAGTCGTTGATGGCAAAAAAGAATTTGAAGGGACTCTTTCCCAAGGAACTCAGCGCACTTGGACGGCAAAACAAGAGATAGTTTTGCGTGCTGGTAATGCCGGAGGAGTTATGGTTGCTTATAATGACGAGCAAGCCAAAAAATTAGGAACTCCCGGAACAATTAAACAAGTGACTTTTAAAGCTAACTAACCGGGGCAAGGGGGGAGAAGTCGAATTTTTTCCTTCAACCTTCTCCTAATGCCCCTCAGATTTCGATCACGCCCGACCAAAAGTTTCCGTCAACTTTCTCAAGGCTTCAATTTCTTTGTAAGTTAAAGTGCCTGGTAAATAACGCCATTCCCAGTTCCCTTCACCTTCACTAGGAATATTCATCCGGGCTTCACTCCCAAGACCTAAAATGTCTTGTAAGGGAATAATTGCTTGATTGGCGATCGAACTCAGGGCTAAGCGAATTAAATCCCAATGGATACCTTCCCCAGAAACACAACCTATATAAGCGAGTAAACCTTGCTTTTCATGTTCGGGTAATTTATCGTACCAACCTACGGTTGTGTCATTGTCGTGAGTGCCCGTGTAAACTACACTATTGCGCTCATAGTTGAAGGGCAAATAAGGATTACCAGCACCAGAACCAAAGGCAAAGTGTAAAATCTTCATGCCGGGAAATTCAAAATCATCCCGCAATTTTTCCACTTCTGGAGTGATTAAGCCTAAATCTTCGGCTAAAACAGGTAATTTGCCAAATTTATCCCGAATTACTTGGAATAATGCCTCTCCGGGTGCTTTGATCCATTCGCCATTAATGGCAGTTTCTTCGCCTCTTTCCACTGCCCAGTATGCTTCAAAACCGCGGAAGTGGTCAATGCGAACAATATCAACATAATCTAATAAAGATTGGAAACGTTCTACCCACCATTTAAAATTGTCTTTTTGCAGATTTTCCCAATCGTAAATTGGATTTCCCCATAATTGTCCGGTGGCGCTAAAGTAATCTGGTGGTACTCCTGCCATTAATGCTGGTTCTTTGGTTTCTTCATCTAAGCAAAAGTATTCGGGATGTGCCCAAACATCGGCGCTATCATGGGCAACATAAATGGGAATGTCGCCGACGATTTCGATGTGGCGATCGTTCGCAAACCGTTTAATATCAGACCATTGCCGGAAAAACTCAAACTGTAAGAATTTCTGGTAGATTATCTCATCTGCTAATTCTTGTTCAAACTTTTCTAATGTAGCAGGATCTCTTTCTGCTAACTCTGGTTCCCACTGATGCCAACTTTCTCCTTCGTGTGCATCGCGCAACGCCATAAACAAAGCATAATCATCTAACCAATAAGCTTTACTGGTACAGAATGATTTAAATCGCTGTTGAAACTTGGGCGAAGTCTCTTTTTTAAAGTTTTCGCAGGCTTTTTTTAGTAACGGAGTTTTCACTTCCATTACCTTTTCAAAGTCTACTTTGTCAGCGGGGAATTCTGGTAAGTCGCCAAAGTCTTCTTCAGTCAATAACCCCTCATTTTGCAACCGTTCCGGGCTAATCAATAGCGGGTTCCCAGCCATCGCTGAAAAACACATATAAGGAGAATTACCATATCCTGTGGGTCCTAATGGCAGCACTTGCCAAATTTTCTGTCTGCTTTCGGCTAAAAATTCTACAAAACGGTAGGCTTCTGAGCCTAAATCTCCAATACCAAAACGACTGGGAAGTGATGTAGGGTGCAATAAAACCCCACTGGTTCTGGGAAACGGCATAATTTACCTAAAAAAGGTCGAGCAACGGATATCAGTGAGATTATCACGGTAGAGTTGTCTTTTAAACCCGACTCTCGAAAGGTTTTTTCTCTGACGTTTGGTAGAATACTCTGTTTTGTGGTTAACCTTGGTCTAAGACCTAGATTTATCTGTGGGATCAATCTAAAATTTAAAGTCTCAAATCTAGAATTTCTATGACTTACCGCAATCCTACTCCGACTGTTGACATTATTATTGAGTTGGTCGATCGATCGCAACGTCCAATAATCTTAATCGAACGCAAAAATCCTCCTTTTGGTTGGGCTATTCCGGGCGGTTTTGTGGACTATGGCGAGTCTGTGGAGTCTGCGGCGCGTCGAGAAGCTGAGGAAGAGACGGGGGTAAAGGTGGAGTTGGTGGAACAGTTTCACGTCTATTCTGACCCGAATCGTGACCCGCGTCAGCATACTTTAAGTGTGGTGTTCATCGCGACGGGTAAGGGGGAACCAAAAGCTGCTGATGATGCCAAAAATTTGGGGGTTTTTGAGTTTTGGCAGTTGCCGGAAAATCTCTGTTTCGATCACGATCGAATTATGCGCGATTATTGGCATTATCGGTTTTATGGCTTGCGTCCTCGTTTAGGTTAGGTTTTTTTGAACCCAATTCTTTGGATAGTCCGACTTGTTACTTGGATCGGAACTTCCCATAAGTTTTCTAATCCCCAAACATATTGTAAGTAATGCAGAAATCCTATTAAGTTAAATTGGGCATTTTTGCTAATTCTTAAATATTGAAAATACCTCATTTTTAACCGCTCTAATATTGTCGTTTTCTCCCCAGTCAAAACTTGATATTCTTCTTGTTCCATCTGGGAAACTGGGAGATTTTCTAGTTCTAGTAAAATTGAGGCTGGAATAGGTGCATTGAGAATTTCGGATAACTGAATTAATTGAGTTTTTAAGGGCAAAAGCAAGCGGTAATTTTCAGCTAGTTCAATCAGGTGATGCCAATTTATGCGATCGGGGTATGTGTAAATTGCGATCGCTGCATCCACTAACCGACGCACAGGCGAAACGGAGTTTCTAAATATTCCCGATCCACAAGTATATAATAACTGCTCTGTTGGCGATAAAACATAAACTGGTAAATTATTTACTTGAGTGAGTATTGCTGATTGCCAAAATTGGTTTTCGGCATTCTCATTAAAACCTTCACCAAAAAGATGCCAGCGCAGATTTAAATATTGCTTAGGTTCTTTTTTAAATCCCACAATATGAGTAAATGGAATCTTTGGATTAGCAATGTTTCCCTGAATTTTCCAATCTAATTTTTCTAACAATGGAATAGCATTTAAAACATCCTTGGTGCGGATCAAGAAATCAAAGTTTTCGATTGTCCGCAAACCATAGTCTTGGTAATAATATAAGTTCAAAGCTGCATCTTTCAGGAGCATTGTTTCAATGCCCGCTGATTTCAAAGCATCTAAAATAGATGCAATTTCTTGAAATAAAACTTGGTTTTCTACCCAGGTACGTCGGTAAACTCCCTTCAGTCTTCCCAAATGTGAATCGGTTACATTATGAGCAGATAAATTCCGATAAACTAAAGGTAGTAGTCGATAAGATTCTCGATCGATATCGTCAATATTAACAGTTTTTCTCCAAGTCTGCCAGGAATTAATTGCTGCTTCTCCTTGCCAAAGTGCAGCCTGTAAAAGTAATTTTTGCTCATTGGTTGGGGATGAATTATTTTGATTATAGTGGGAAAACATGACTAATTCCTAATTTGTTAAGTGTTGGGAAAAGAACTCTTATGGGACTTGAATACCCGGAATATTAACTCGAATTTTGTATAAAGAAGTTCCGGCAGTAATGTAAAGAGTTTGCCAATCTTCGTCTCCCCAAGCACAATTTGCTGGTACTTCTGGAGTGACGATCGTTCCTAAATGATTGCCTTTTGAATCGAATACCCATATACCACCTCCACCCGTACAATAAATATTTCCCTGTAGGTCTATTTTCATGCCATCTGGTAAACCTGGTTTTTTCGTTTTCATATCATAAAAAATTCGATCGTTTGCTAAAGTACCATTTTCTTGTACGTCGAATACGCGGATATGTCGGCGTTCGGAATCATCAATATAAAGCTGTTTTTCATCTGGGGAAAATGCTAAACCATTTGGTTTGTCGAAATTATCAGCAACTAGAGTAATTTGGTTGTCATTTGGTGCAAGGCGATAAACTCCTTGAATTGGTTGTTCTTGCTGTTCGGGTTGAATTCCGTAGGGGGGATCGGTAAAGTAAATTGTTCCGTCACTTTTGACAACAATATCATTGGGACTATTCAATTTTTTACCTTGGAATTTATCAGCTAATACTGCGATCGTCCCGTCTTTTTCTGTGCGGGTAACTCGCCGTTTGCCATGTTCGCAAGCAATTAATCTTCCCTGCTTGTCTCTAGTCAAACCGTTAGAATTATTACTAGGTTCTCGAAAGATAGTTACTTGGCGATCGCTACTTAATTTATAAATTTTATTAGCGGGAATATCGCTAAATAGTAAATATTTTCCTTCGGCAAACCAAATCGGGCCTTCAGTAAATTGAAATCCGGTTGCTACCCGTTCGAGCTTTACTTTCTTCGGGAAAAGAGTTCTAAATTCGGAAGTTTTTGCTTCTAGGATACTAGATCCGAATAAAGATTTGAGCCTTTTTTTTATCTGAAACATTGCTTTTTGGTTGTTGGTGAATTTAGTGAATAAAAAACTCAATCCCGCTAATAGCATCAAAGCTAAAAAGGTTTTTCTACTGAGGTGGATGTTGGCTAATGCGATAATTATATAATGATAGTCCAGCATCAATTTTTAATATGGTTCCTGTAGTAAAATGAGAAAAATACTCTACAGCTAAATAAACAGCGGCTCGACCAATATAACGAGGATTAATTGAACTTTGATGCAGCGGTGTATATTCATGAATTAGGGGATTTCCCTGCTCATCTTCTGCTACCCAACCAGGTGCTATTCCGTTGACTCTAATTCCGTAATTTGCTAAGTCGATCGCCAATTCTTCGATCATCATTCTTAATGCTGCTTTGGAAGCACTGTAACTGGGCCAACGTACAATTTTTTCTTGGTGGATGGAAGTAATAAATATAATCGATCCCCGGATTTGTTTATTTATCATCATTGTGGAGATCATTTTCGTTAAATACATGGGACCAAAAACATTTGTATTAAAAGTTTGATACCATTCTTCTAAAGTCTGATTTCTGATGCCAATTGTCTCAAATTGAATTCCTGCATTGTTAATTAGTATATCAATAAAAATATCGTTCTCTATCAAGAAATTATTTAAATCATTTATTTCTTCAGATTTTCTTATATCTAATAAAAAGCTTTTCACTTGAACTGAATAGCTAGCTAATTCTTGTTCTAACTTTTTCAGGTTTTCCTGGTTAATTTCAGTAAATAAAATGTTTGCACCTTGTTTAGCCATTTCCAAGGCAATACTTTTGCCAATATTTCTCCCAGCGCCAGTGATTAAAACGTTTTTTCCGGCTAACAACTGATTATCTATTACTATAGAAGGCTCTACTTCTTTGGTGTGAATCACTAACTTCGGAGGTTGAGTTGGATTAATGAATGACTTTAATGCGGCTTTTAAGCGATGTTTAAACTTAAGTTCCATAAAAACAATTATGATTGTAGATATTCAAGAGCGATCGTCATTGTCAACTGGCATAATTATCACCCTGAATTACCCGATATTTTAACTGAAAATAGCTTTTCAACGATCGCTTTATATTTTATCAGCATTCGTTCTTCTTTAAACATTTTTTCAGCGCGATTTTTACAGGCTTGACCAATACTATAACGTAATTGAGAATCGGTTGCCCAAGCTTCAATAGTAGTAACTAATTCTTGAATAGTTGCTGATGAATTGATTTTTGGATCGGGTAAAAGTTTACCCGTTTCTCCTAACTCTTCGGGGATACCACTAACGGCGCTAGCGAGTACGGGTTTTGCTTTTGCCATTGCTTCCATAATTGCTAAGGGCATTCCTTCAAATTGAGAGGGTAAAATAAAGATATCGGCAGTATCTAATAAGTCTGGAATGTCGGATCTTTCGCCAACAAATTTGATGCGATCGCTAACTCCCATTTCTGCCGATAAAGTTTTCAGCCGCAATGATAAATTTCCCGTTCCTGCCCAAATAAAGTACAGCTTATCCCAAATTTCACTTTCTTGAAGTTGTTGAATAGCACTCAGTTGATACTGGTAGCCTTTGACAAGATCCAAACGAGCAGTTGTCAAACAAACAATAGCATCATTAGGGATATTTAATTCTTGACGTAGGCGATCGCGTACTGCTAAATTCGGCGGATTAAAATATTGTGCAGGTCGCCCATTATAAATTACTTGACCGATATTTTCCGGTAATTTAAATTGTTGACGGAGTAGGTTTAAATTTTCTTCGGAAACGGTAATTACAGCTTGGGCGTGCTGATAAATATTGGGTAATCTTTGCAAGTAAGGTTGAAATTGTTTTGCCCATTCAGCGGTCACACAATGAACAATTTGGATGTAGGGAATCTCTCTTTGAATAGCGACTTCTTTAGCTGCCAAATTGGAAACAGGACAGCCATCGCCAAAAATAATTAAATCTGGTTTAGCTAAAGTAAAAATATGTTCGACTTCATCTGTATTACTGAAGGCGCGAGCAGGTTTTGTTGGGTGATAAAGATTGTCGGGCTTTAACCATAAATGAGATATTCTTAATTGGTTTCTTTGCTGAATTAAGTAATGATTAGCTTGGCTTTGAACGCAGGTTAATTTATATTTTGATGCTGCTAAGTCGCAGATAATTGCGTGATTTAATTGAGCCGCACCATAGATTTCCGGGCAATCTGTATAAAAAAGAATATGCAGACTATCTGACTCTATTAGTGGTAGCAAATCAGTAAATTTTGAATCTTTTCTGCGAATATTATTGATTAATTCTTGATAAAAATTTGCTTCGTTTGGATTGGCTTCTATGGCTTGGTGATAAACTGCGATCGCTTCTTCTTCTCTTCCTTGTTCTATTAACAGTTCAGTAAGTTTGACGTAAGCATCGGTATAAATTGGTTGCAGATCGATCGCTTTTTTATAAGAGGCGATCGCTAACTCAATTTTGCCCTTAGCTTGCCAAACATGGGCTAAATAAAATTGTCGTTCTGCTTCTGATTGAGTAAATTTTACGGTTTCTGACATCAACAATTCTCTACTTTTGGTCATCAACAGAAATTGTCAGTTAATTTTTAGCTAGCAATTTTTTTAAATGGTTGTAAAGAACGCAGCTTTCTTTTCAACCGATAGATAATAGATTGCCCATAACTAAGACTGTGATTCAATTCTTCATAAGCGGCTAACCAGATTTTCTTTTGATAAGACTTGGGGGCAATAAAGAATGAATCTTTGTATTGGCTGTATGGGCTAAGTTCTTCAGGAAGTTCAGCTAAAATATTTTCTGGGAATACGGCTTCTAGTTCGGTGGCTAAAGTGGGAAACCCAATTTCTTGAGCCATTGCTACCATAATATCGCCCATATCCTGAAGAAATTGCTGACGATCTTTGCGATTTGAACAATACAAAATACCCAAATCTAAGCTATCTTCTAGCTGATCGGCTAAACGGATTAAAAGAACATTTCGATCGATCTGATCGAGGCAATGAAGGCGATCGCGCAACGAAAGAATAGTTTTTGCATTCCATTGTAAAGCAGCATATCTACAAAGATATTCTTCTACCTCTTTTCCGACTACAGCTTTTACTTGTTCCCGTTTGGTATTTGAAATACCTTGTTTCCCACTACCAAAATCAGCTTCCGCATAGATGGAGTGAAGAAGACCTGCAATTACTATTTCTAAAGAAACAGCAAGAGAAGCCAGAATACTAGCTGTACCAACGACATGAGCAATAAATGTTTTGCCAGAAGGACGATAACAACCAGCAAATAATTCTGCTGCCATTTGGTAGCTATTTTTAACTCTAACTAGTTCTTCCTTTGAGTATCCATTCTCTTTTAGTTGATTCAAAAGTTGGATATATGTTTGGGCGTAGGAGTGCATAGTTGTTCAATTTTAGTTTAGAAACAAAGATTAATCCAAAGTTTTACTTTTCCTGCCATAAACGATTCTCTACTTTTCGGTATAAGGAAACTAACGCAGCTTCAACTGCGGGAGTCGGGCTACATTTGAGTCCTTCTAAAATGTTGGCTAGCGCCTCTTGATTTTGGTTGCGATCGAATTGCTGTTGAGCTAAATTAAAAGCATAATCTGCATAATATTGCAAAGCTTTGTATGAAATATCGTCAGCAATACTAGGCGGTAAATATTGTCGGGAAAGTTCAATTGTTCGGCGCGTATCAGCAATTTGTCCCCCCGATTTTAACAATTGCGAAGTTTCTGTTGTTGCATCTTTATTAAAACAAACTAAAGTTTCTGGTTCATACCAAACTGGATAATTAACCGCGATGCGCTTCCACATTTCCCAATCAAATGCTGATTTAGCTTGGGGAGAAAATCCGCCTAATTGTTCGTAAACATCGCGA
The DNA here is from genome assembly GCF_041929135.1 of Floridaenema fluviatile BLCC-F154. Taxonomy (NCBI): domain Bacteria; kingdom Bacillati; phylum Cyanobacteriota; class Cyanophyceae; order Aerosakkonematales; family Aerosakkonemataceae; genus Floridanema; species Floridanema fluviatile. The sequence continues at coordinate 115,060 of NZ_JBHFNS010000094.1, forward strand.
CGAACAACCATTGAAGAAAACTGCACTCGACACCAAATAGCAAGTTCTTCGATCCAGTTTTCTATGATTCCAGGTATTTCTCTTTCTAAGGGAGAAAGCCGAGGATTTCCTATGTTATCTGTGTAGAGTTGACGACAAAAAGCTGCGCCAATATTCGGTGCTTTTTCTATACCTGCTTTCAAGGAATTATAAAATCCTGGTTCTACCCAATCATCATCATGTAAAATATGAACCCATTGACCTTTTGCTCGTTCAATACAAACATTAAAGATGTGAGGATGACCGACATTTTTCGGGTGTTTGTAGAAGTATACGCGATCGCCACCTACGCGATTAACAATCTCTTGAATCCGATCCTGAATTAAAGCTTCTGCTCCATCATTAATCACTTCTATTTGCATTTGTTCAGGACTATCAGCTTGTTGAAGAACGCTTGTAATCGCTTTTTCAATATGCTGTAATCGATTGTAAACTGTAATCATTACTGACCAAAATGGTCGATGAATATTAGCCGGAATTGGATAAATTTTGGGAAACTCTGGCTCTACTTCTTCTGTGTGCATAATGCCCAATTCTACTAATTGTTGACTGTTTTGCAGCTTCACAGAATGATGGCGATCGTACAAAGTTAAACTCTGATTTTCTGCGATTCCTTTGGCATATTCAGCATACTGCATTCCATTGCCATAATGCTCTTTTCTCGTAACTTCTGTTTCCACATAATTAACAAATGATGAAAAGTATTTAAAGTGCAGCAAACAACCGCTTTCTAAAGCAATTTCTCCTTGGGAACAGTTGGTAAAGTGTTGACCGCCTGCTAACACTCGATCTAAGCTATATTTAATCAGAGGTACTTTACTTAAATAATAACTTCCCTCTTTACCAAAAACTCTTTCTCTGACTCCGCCAAAATAAATTGTTTGATTTTTATATAAACCAGATTGTTCGTATTTGGTATGGTAAAATTTTCGGTCAAAATAAGGGCAGACTTCGAGAAAATTCTGTCCGGGAGTATAGTAAGTTTCCCGAATTGGTTTGTCGGAATACATATCTAGAAGTACAGTATTAAAAGCTTTTTTGTACTTCCGATCTAACTCTTGGCAAAGTTGAGGAATACTTTTGGTTTCGCAATTGGGATAATATAAAAGTTCATCGGCATCAACAATTAAACACCAACGATCTAATCCATAGTTTCTTAACAAAATTTCAAACCAAACAGAACCAAAATTACTTTGATTAAAAGATCGAGTACTATTCCAAAGATAAACATCTGGTTGCTGAATTAAGTAAGATTGGGTGTTATCTGTTGAACTATTATCGACAATAAAAAACTTATTTATTCCTTTTTCTCGATAATAGGACAAGAAATAGGGTAAACGTAAGGATTCATTTCTGACTACTGTACAACATATAATATCATCAGGTTTTTCAACTAAATGATGATTATCTATTCGGGTTAGCTGATAATAATTGAATGCGGCATTTATTCCCTGGTGTTTAATTAAAGCATCGATGAAATTTTTGTGTAATTCGGCTTCATTGGGATTCAATTCAACTGCTTGAGAATAAATCGCGATCGCACTCTCTAAATCACCTAATTCTACCAGTAAACTACCCAGCTTGAGCGCAGCTTTGGCATGATTAGGTTGTAGTTGTAAAACTTCTTTGTAAGTTGCGATCGCAGTGTTTACCTTCCCTTTCAACTGCCAAGCTTTAGCTAACTTAAATCGCACTTCTGCTAAATTATTTAACTCAATATTCTGCATAATTTAATCCTGATTTTCCGTATTTTGATTAGCTGCACGCCGTCTATCTAGTGAAGCTTTAATCATCCGTACATAATCTGTGCGCGATTGCCGTTGCCGAATTCCCAAATTTGTCTCATGCAAACGTCGCCACATTAGCAAATCTGGTAACATTTTCCCTTTAATTCCTAAATCACTTGCCAAGGAATACCAGCTAATAAATTCTCCCATTTGTAAATGTGTTTCAAACTTACCTACCCGCCAAAAACTTTCCCGTTTAATTAGCATTGTTCCCGGATGATATCCTGCCATTAAATCGGGGGGACAATGGATTTTATTCTTTACAGTTTCATCCAATTCTGGACTGTGAAACTGTTGAATATGTCCAAAAACCATATCGATTTCCGGTTCTTCTTGCAAAACCTGCATTTGCTTAATTAATTTATCTTTTACCCAAAAATCATCAGCATCAAGAAAGGCAAAAAAACTACTTTCTGCTAACTCAACTCCATGATTTCTTGCTGCACCTGCACCGCTTTGAGGTTGGTAATAGTACCGTACAGATGGAGCAAAATTCTTGGCTACTTCTGCACTTTTATCGGTTGAACCATCATCTATGATAATAATTTCAATGGGTTTATAAGTTTGATTTAGTACGCTTTCGATCGCTTCTGCTAAATAGCGATCGCAATTATAAACTGGGATAATTACGCTGACTAAAGGAAGGTTTGACATGGTTACTCCTCCGTCAATTGTTGATTGCGTCTGCGTTCAATTGAATTTCGCAAAATCTTTAATAGATTTTGGTTATTAACTGAAGAATTTAAGGATAAATTCGTATTGTGAATATGTTTGTAAAGTAAAACTTCAGGCATCACAGCTACAGGCACATTATGATCCTTAGCACGAGAAAACCAATCTACATCTTCAGCAACAGTGTATTCTGGATTTAACTTGCCGATCGCTTCAAACAAAGTTTTTCTTGCCACTAAAGTTTCCATAATAAAACCAGTATGTTCGCCTTCGAGCAATTCTGGTCTAAATCCCGGTGGAATTGTATGTCCTTCCTCTAAAATAAACTTGACTTTCGCAACAGTATATTGAATTTCTGGATGCTCAATCAAATAATTAACTTGGGTACTCAATTTGTTATTTGTCCAAGTATCATCATGAGAAAGAAAGGCAATTAATTCTCCTTTTGCTGCCTCAATTCCGATGTTATAAGCATTAGCAATTCCCTTATCTGTTTGGAGAAGATAGCGAACTTTTACATAAGACTTCGCAATCTTTTCGGTGTTATCCGTTGATTGACCATCAACTACAATAATTTCATAATGGTCGTAAGTTTGGCTGAGAATACTTTCAATCGCTCTTGCTAAATATCGCTCCCCGTTTTTAACTACAATAATGATGCTAACGAGTGGGTTATTCATACTTCTAAGAAATTTTTAATTATCGCTTTTTGTTTGGTCAATATGAACTAAATTGGGTAGAGTCGCTGCTATTCCTTCCATCTGGCGACGGCGGTCTAGTGATTTTTTCAGTGCTTTGAGAAATAGCGTTTTTTGTTCAGTGCGATCGCGAGTGATATTATCACCATGAATGCGATAATAAAGTGTCACTGCCTCAATTGTTGCCATCGAAATGCCAGCTTCTCTAATTCGCATAAATAAATCTACATCTTCACTTTGTCTTAGCGATGGATCGAAGTAACCCAATTTGTCAAAAACGGATTTTTTAAACAGTCCTGCACCTAAATTAACTCCGATAGAAGGTTGAGCAAATTCTTTAAATTTTACTTCTCCTGCGGTGGTATTTTCCCGCAATAAATACTGAACGCGACCCATGACAATTTCTAGGGATGGTTCTTGATTGAAATAAGCAAGTTGACTACTCAGTTTATTTTCAGGCCATAAATCATCTGCATCTAGAAAGGCAATAATTTCGCCTTCAGCTAACTTTAATCCGGTATTTCGAGCTACTGCTGGCCCTTGATTTTCTTGGTAAACATAGCGTAAAATATTATTGAATTTTTTCGCTATTTCCCAGGTTTCATCTGTCGATCCATCATCTATGACAATAATTTCCAATTGATCGTAGCACTGCTGTTGGATGCTGTGAATTGCTTCTGTTAAAAAAGCGGCTGTATTATAAGCAGGAACGATTACACTAATTAAAGGTAAATGGGAGTTCATCGATCGCCCTTAGTAATAAAATCTAATATAACTTGCGGAATTTCCTGTATATTTGTGCCGAGTTCCAGATAGTAACACTGAAGTTGATTGACTACATTAGTCATAATTTGGCACGCTTCTTTACCCGCACCAGATAGTTGCATCATCGTACTTGGAACCAATGCTGATAATCCAGTAGCGGCAGAAGTTGGGGTTAAAGTAGTGTTAGGTTTTCCAGTAATTCGCGGAATAAAAAGCGCCCGCAGGGGAAAACTCTTGATAATCTTTTCCGGGAAATAGTCGTTTAAGAAATAAACAGCTTTCTCTGTATCTAAGCGATCGCGATTGCTAATTGCCTGATTAAGAAATGGCAATCTTTCCAGATCGTCGGCATTTTTTTTGCCTGTACTGTAAATACTAAAAACGGTGGGTTTCGGTTCGGCAGTGATTAAACTATAATCATCACTGGCATAGAAAAGTTCGGAATTAAGACAAGATAAAGCAGTTGTTGATTTCCCCGATCCTCCTTTACCAACTAATAACACGCCACCACTGGGTAAACCTACTGCACCTGCATGAACTAATTGAATTTTTCGCTGATTCATCCAAATATGAAAAATTGTCCGCAAACAAGCACCTGTTTCCCAATAAGGAATCTGTTCTGTACTATCAACCCAATAAATTGCTAAATTGCGATCGCGATCTAAAGTACTTAAGGTATAAGCACCCCATTGAAAACTTGTATAAATGCGATCGTTAATTAACCCCTGCAATTCCCCGCGTTTGGCAATATGTTGATTTGGACGGGGTGGTGCAGCTGTATTTGTTGAGGCGCTATCCCAAATACAAACTGTTAGTGCTGGATCGGAAATTGGTTCTATTTCCAAATGTGCAATTGCCGGAATTACATAAGGAATTAATGCTTCGCCTGCAAAGCGCAAGCGAATTTTAAATCCTGCCATGCAATAATAGCGATCGATACAACCTCCAACAGAAACCTCAGCTTTTTCATATAATTCATAAACGGTATTGAAAAACTGTAGTGGTTCTTGCTGCTCGATTTGGTTTAAATTGTCCGAATTTTCCCAACTATTTGAAATCATTACAGCTTGATAGTTTTAACTATTTCAAAGTACTAATCGGCAAAAATATGGGAGGCAAACGCCCCCCTTTTGGGAAATAATTAAGCTTCTACTTTAGCACTGGGCCAACCCATTTGTTCGTCAACTTCATGAATCGGATCTAAAGCTAACAATTCTTCCATATCCGTGTATTTGTCCAAACTTGGTGGTTCAAATGGTAATTTTTCGGCGCTGGGAATTGCTTTTGGTTGACTGTTAGATAAATTGTTGTTACTTACTTCATTTGCTGAAGCAAGAACAATCAGTTCTTCTTGTTGTAGTTGGGCAATAAAATTGTTGATAGCTTGCTCTATTGTTTCGCGATCGCCTTCGTAACGCTGAGTTATTTCTGTGACAATCTCGCCTTGAGAAAGTCCTTTTATCAGACCATCCCAAATATCTGCTCCTGCGGTCACTAAACTAAAATAATCTCCTCTCTCTAAATTAACTAGTACTACTTCACCATCAATTGTTTCATGAACAACTTTAGGCTCATTCACTCTAAATTTTGACAACTGATTCATAATTAGATGATTGGTCTTAATGCTAGTTGATATTGGTCAATCGTTAGTTGATTGATAAACTTATCTTAATTATCTGTTAACTTATCTGCCTACGTCAAATAAAATTGTCATTGAGCCTAAATATTTAAACAAAATTTATTTAAATTTAAAGAAAATAAATATTTGTTTCATAAAAGTAAAAACAGGAATCAGCGAAAAGCTTTCGCCCAAGGGAGATAAATAGATCTAGATATAGGAGTAGTTTATATCGTTCTTTTTGACTGTTCGCCACCAACAAATAAAGGGTTAAACTTTATCTTTCTATGTTTGGGATTTTTTCCTTATTTGCTCTCCAATTAACCGGATTGGACGCAAAAAATAGTAAATGAAAGTTGGGAATTTAGCCCTTGGTAATAGTAACCAATCGCAAGTAGTTGGGGTAACGGCAATTTGGTAAAAGTATTGAATTTTATCTTGGATTCGTTCCCTTACTTTCAGGTGAAAGCGAGTATTAGAACCATATTTCAAGGATTCATCGATCTGATTAAATAAAAGCCGATCGCAAACTCGATCTGTCAGCAACTTTACTTCTGTATCGGCCTGTATTTGTTGTAAAATCTTCTCTGGTAGGGGAGTTGACAAAAGATTGTGAGCCAGCATTAAACTTAAAAAAAGCATTCGTTGACCGCCTTTAATGCGAGCTTTTTCTACTAGTTTGACCCAATCTAATTGGGGATGAGAGCGAATATATTCAGCTACATCGCAAATCCGATTAAGTTCAGTCCAACACTCTTTTGTGCCATGTCCGACGATCGCCAACAACGCATTTTCTGGCGAGAGACTAGGTACACTCTTACCAGCAATAGTGACTGATTCCCAGTTTTCCCACAATCCTCGATCGTCGATCGGGTAAGCAAAATATTTAGGCATAATTCCCCAATGAAGTTCTACGATCGCTTCTTTTTGAGGATGGATAAAGGGGTAAGCAGCTTCGCGAATTAATTTATAGATTTGCGGCGATCGAACAAAAATTTCTTCCTGTTCCGCTGTCAATTTGATGCGCTCAATTTTCATCCGATATCCCTGAGCTAAAAACAGCGCCTTCGCCCGTTCAATATCTTCAGCGTGAACCAAAATATCTAAATCACCGAATTGTCGCAGCAACAAATTACCATAAGCAGAAGCTGCTAACACAGGCCCTTTGAAAGGCAAAACTGCAATTCCTTGCTCTTCAAATAAATTCAATAATCTGACTAATTCACCACACAAAAACAAGCAACGTCGAGTATGATACTGGAAGTCTATCTTTAACTTGGTTAAAATCGCTTTCGGTACTGCTTCTGGGCAAATAGAGTTTAAATTCGAGTACAAAAGCGGCATCAATTTGTGTTGACTCGCCTTCTTGAGCAGACTTGCCCAATCTATATTTCCTTGAAGTAAAATTTTTAGCCGATCGACTCTTTCCTCGGTTACTAAAGTAGTGGCACAAATTAGCAGTACTTCCAGTTCTGGACAAACTTTGATTGATGAAACAGATCCAGGTAATATAGCTGTCATTATATATAATCAACAAAACCTATTTTGTTTAGTATTTTATATTAAACAGTATTTTTCTTACAAGTTTATAAATCTTTTGTAACAACTAAAAAAGTGTGTACCATACTAAGCTGTTACGTATTTAAATCACTTATTAAGCAGTAGGGTGCGTCAGACGGTAAAGCCTGATATAAAAAGGAAAATATCCCCTTCTGACGCACCCTACAATATGACTTTTAAAGGCGTAACAGGTTAGCTTGTACTAACTGGTGCGATAATGCCAGATGGAGAAGTTTGTCACCTAGAAGTTTTTCCGGGGAACTTCGCCACCCAGAAGTTTATTTAGAAAAAGTGATAATGGATCGCAAAGTTATCTTTACAGAATCGGCACCCTCGCCTGTTGGTCCTTATAATCAAGCAATTCTTGCTAGTGGACAAATGTTGTTTGTTGCTGGACAAATTGCGATCGATCCCAGAGTAAGCGATGTTGTCCACAAAGAGGATATCACCAAACAAACAGAACAAGTTATGGCGAACATAGAAGCCATTTTAACTGCCGCAGGTGCGAGATGGTCAAATGTAGTAAAAACCTCTGTTTTTCTGGCAAACATGAATGATTTTGCCGCCATGAATGCAGTTTATTCCAAATACTTTGACGAAGCAACCGCCCCAGCACGCGCCTGTGTAGAAGTCTCCCGTTTACCCAAAGATGTCTTAGTAGAAATTGAGTGTATCGCCATGATTTAAATAAGCCTCTTGCAAAAATAGACAATATCCATCTTTCATCCGCATTCATCTGCGTACTAAAAAAAGAACACAGACAAAAACAGATAATTTACATATACCATCTGTGTTCATCTGTGTACCCTACGGGAAGGCTACGCCTACATCTGTGGATATCTGTGGTTAAAAAAAAGCCAGATTTGGAATTGCAAGAAGTCTAGTAATGCAATGGTAGGATGGTGCGTTACGTTATCACTAACGCACCCTACAAATAGAGACTTTGCATAGGTAATAGATAAGAGAAATTCCCGTTACCTATTACCAACCTACACCAAATATTCCTGAATTGCCTTCACGTCTAATGGTGCAGATTGTAACCGAGAAATAGCTGCTGCGATCGCTTTTGCACCTGCAATTGTTGTGATTACAGGTACTTTATAAGCTAACGCAGTTCGCCGCAATAAACGCGCATCTGTTTGCGCTTCTTCTCCAGATGGCGTATTGATAATTAGGTGGATTTTCTCATTTTTAATTGCGTCTACAATGTGGGGACGACCTTCATGTACTTTTAGCACTAATTCAATGCCTTGTAAACCGCTATCTTTCAAGACTCGCCGAGTACCATCAGTAGCGATAATATGAAATCCTAATTCCATGAATTGTTTCACTACTGGAACTACTGCTTGTTTGTCACGATCGCTCATGGAAACGAACACTGTTCCTGATAATGGTAACTTATCTCCGGCACCTGTTTCTGCTTTGGCGAAGGCTTTTCCAAAATCAGTATCTATTCCCATTACTTCACCAGTCGATCGCATTTCTGGCCCCAACAATGTGTCTGTACCTGGGAATTTATTAAATGGTAACACGGCTTCTTTAACTGCGATATGATTGGGAATAATTTCTTTGTTCATTCCCAATTCTTCCAAAGTTTTTCCTGACATAATCAAAGAAGCAAGTTTTGCCAATGGTTTGCCAATTGCTTTAGAAACAAATGGTACGGTTCTTGATGCTCTGGGGTTGGCTTCTAGAATGTAAACTTTTGGGGTGTAGCTGTATGCGTCTGCGATCGCATATTGCACATTCATTAACCCAATTACATTCAAAGCTTTGGCTAATCTGATAGTTTGATCGCGAATTACTTGCAAAACTGCTGGTGATAAAGAAGTAGTAGGTAAGGTACAAGCAGAGTCGCCTGAATGAATCCCCGCTTGTTCAATGTGCTCCATAATTCCGCCAATTACCACATTACCAGTAGCATCAGCGATCGCATCTACATCTACTTCTACAGCATTTTCCAAGAACTTGTCAATTAACACTGGTTTTTCCGGTTCAACTTGTACCGCCAATGTCATATAACGCTGTAAGTCAGCATCAGAATAGACAATTTCCATTGCCCTTCCACCTAATACGTAACTCGGACGTACTACCACAGGATAACCGATTTTTCCGGCAATGGTAATTGCTTCTGATTCATAGTGAGCAATTCCATTTGGGGCGGTTAATAATTGCAGTTTTACCACAATTTCGTCGAAGCGTTCTCTGTCTTCGGCAATGTCGATCGAATCCGGCGAAGTTCCCCAAATCTTCGTTTCTGTAATGTTATGTTTGCTTAGGTACTCTTGCAAAGGAACTGCTAATTTTAACGGAGTTTGTCCGCCAAATTGAATAATAATTCCAGCTGGTTTTTCGGTTTCGATGATATTGAGAACATCTTCTTTAGTTAGTGGTTCAAAATACAAGCGATCGCTCGTATCATAATCAGTCGAAACTGTTTCTGGATTAGAGTTAACCATGATGGTTTCAAAACCAGCATCGCGTAAAGCATAGCTGGCATGACAACAACAATAATCAAACTCAATCCCCTGCCCAATTCGGTTAGGCCCACCGCCTAAAATCATTACCTTCTGCTTACTTGAGGGCCTTACTTCTGATTCTGGCGCTAATAAAGATGTGCCATTTCCTTCTTCGGTCGCTGTCACACAGCCTAATTCATAAGCTGAGTAATGATAAGGTGTAAAAGCTTCAAATTCTGCGGCACAGGTATCCACAGTTTTATATACCGGAATTACCCCTAAATTTTTCCGGTAATGACGTACTTCGTCTTCGCTGGTTTTGGTAGCAAAAGCAATTTGACGATCGCTAAATCCTTGCTGTTTAATCGCATACATTTGCTCTTTGCCAATCTGTTGCAAAGGCGTGCGTTTCAGGAATTTCTCGGTTTCCAATAATTCCTGCATTTTGTCCAAAAACCAAGGATCGATTCCTGTCAGTTCGTAAATGTCTTCTACTGACATTCCTAACTGCATCGCATGGCGAACCGTAAAAATTCTTTCCGGGTTTGGTGTGCGTAACTGGGCGCGAATTTGTTCTAAAGATGGCAATTTTTCCTGTATGTCGCAACCCCAACCAGCCCGCCCGGTTTCTAAACCGCGCAATGCTTTTTGGAAAGACTCTAAAAATGTCCGTCCAATTGCCATTGTTTCCCCTACAGATTTCATTTGAGTTGTTAAAACTGGCTGAGTTCCGGGGAATTTTTCAAAGGCGAATCGGGGAATTTTTGTAACTACGTAATCAATGGTTGGCTCAAAGGATGCTGGTGTTTTCTTGGTAATATCATTATTAATTTCATCCAAGGTGTAGCCCACTGCCAACTTAGCCGCAAATTTGGCAATGGGGAAACCCGTTGCTTTAGAAGCTAAGGCGGAAGAACGAGAAACACGAGGGTTCATTTCAATGACAATTACATCTCCATTCACCGGATTTACGGCAAACTGAATGTTAGAACCTCCTGTCTCAACGCCAATTTCTCGAATGATTTTGATTGAGGCATCCCGTAAGCGTTGATACTCTTTGTCGGTGAGGGTTTGGGCAGGGGCAACCGTGATCGAATCTCCGGTATGAATGCCCATTGGATCGAGGTTTTCAATGGAACAGATAATTACTACGTTATCTGCCAAGTCTCGCATCACTTCTAATTCGTATTCTTTCCAACCTAAAAGTGATTTTTCAATCAATATTTGCGAAACTGGACTAGCGTCAATACCTGATTGGGCAATTTCTTCAAATTCTTCTTGGTTGTAGGCAATACCACCACCAGTTCCGCCTAATGTAAATGCGGGACGAATGATTAAAGGATAAGTACCAATTTGTTGCGCGATCGCTCTGGCTTGGTTAAGATCGCAAGCAATCCCAGAAGGGCAAACATCTACCCCAATCTTCTGCATTGCTTCTTTGAATAATAGGCGGTCTTCGGCTTTTTCGATCGCTTCTAACTTCGCCCCAATCAACTCCACGCCATAGCGTTCTAAAACTCCATTCTTTGACAAGGCTACGGCTAAGTTTAATGCAGTTTGTCCGCCCATCGTCGGCAATAAAGCATCAGGTCTTTCTTTGGCAATCACCTTTTCCACAATCTCTGGGGTTAAAGGTTCGATGTAAGTGCGGTCTGCTGTCTCAGGATCGGTCATGATTGTAGCAGGGTTAGAGTTGACCAACACTACCTCATAGCCTTCAGTACGTAGGGCTTTACAAGCTTGCGTCCCCGAATAATCAAATTCACTAGCTTGACCAATTACAATCGGACCAGAACCCAACAGCAGAATCTTCTTAATGTCGTTACGACGAGGCATAGTTTTTGCTTTATGTTACAACTATACAAATCCCAATCATTTTAAAGGCTTTCACCGCTTTGCGGCCTGCGATTTCACTCTAGTTTTATAAGTTTCGATGACAAATGCTTGGGGACTAGGTACTGGGGGCTGGGGATTGGGTACTAGGAGAATTTTAAGTTTTAAGTTTTGAGTTAAGGAGAAAGATTTTTAAGTGAAAGAATTTCCCCCAGTCTCGTAGGACAGGCATCCTGCCTGTCACTCCCAATCCCCAATCTCTGGGGTGAACTTATGCAACTAAGTATTAAAACTATTGCGATAATTGCATCTGGTTTAAACTTAATGGTATAGGCTAAAGCTAAGTAGTGCTGGGTGGCAATTGTTTATGCTTAATTTGGATACTTTTATTTCTGATGAGGATTTATTTGCTCAACCTCATCCTTTAGCAGAAAACACCAGTTTGTCTCTGGCTAGTTTTCAGGGTGTAACTTCTCCTGAAGAGGTTTGGGAAATCCAAAAACGCGATCGCATTTCCGGTTTACACAAACGTATCTCGCCCTTAGACTATACCAAAGTTTGGGAATATTGGTGGTGTATTCCCGGGAGAATGCTACTGCCAGAAGATATGGAAGTTCTGCGTAGCGATCGCAAAAGAGTAGAAACTATTTTAGAACAACTTGTTTGGTTATTGGGCGGACATTGTTTAGGTGCAAACTGTCACTTTGACGGACAAAATCAACCGCTTTACGATTGGCAAGAAGTTTTACAATTTGTTACTCAATCAGGACTCAATGCTGATATCATCGATATTGATTTCTTCCCCACAACTTTGCAAAGAAATAATAAGCCGATCGCAGATATTCCCCCAGAAGAAATTTCTCACTACGTCGCCATTGAACCTGCACATCTACATCTGGAATTTTTCTCATTGCAAGCCATAGAAGGAGGATTTAAATTACAAGAACCAAAACCTCTGTGTAGCTGTCAAATTTGGACTGGAAAACCATTACTCAAAAATATAAAAACGGGACAAAGTTTTACTCGTTACGATTTGTGTATCTCCTCTCCCTATGATACAATAGGCATTCCTTCAGTAATTTCTCTAAAACATTAAGTTGGTTTTGTACTGAAAGCAAAGTAATTACTAACTAAGTTCACACATCAACCAGATTTTTTTGCAGAGCAAGTTTGTAAAAATAAATTGGTTAACTGAATGTTCCATCTAGTTTTTAAACAACCAATGATGACAGTAGATTCCCCAAAAAAAGCTAATACTTTGGGAGATTGGGCTTATATAGCTGTTGAGAAACACTTCAATAAAACCATGAAGTACGAAGCAGAAGTCCTCAAAGATGAAGACCCAGAAGCCTTGCACCAAATGCGTGTAGGAATGCGTCGCCTGAGAACAGCTGTTACAGGGTTTGCACCTGCTTTAGATTTACCAACCGCAGCCCAAGAAAAGCAAATTGGTAAAATAGCTCGCACTTTAGGAATCTTGCGAGATTTAGATGTACTCGAAGAAGCATTAGAAAATCAGTATCGACCTGCGTTACCCAAGTCTGAACAAAAAGTTATTCATACTGCATTGGATTATTTAGCAACTAAGCGCACGGAAGCTTTTAAACTGGTAAAAAAGACTTTAGAAGGAAAGTCAAATTATCTGAAAATGAAACAAGCTTTTCAGCATTGGTTTAAAGAGCCAAAATATCAAGTGACGGCTCAACTACCAATTCTGGAAGTTTTACCAGATTTATTATTACCAGAAATCAGCGAATTTTTATTGCATCCAGGTTGGTTAGTGGGAGTTGAAAGCAATGAAACTGGAATTCACCCCAAGGCAAATTTAAATCATCAAGCAGTAGAAGAACAGCTACACCAACAAGGAGAAATGCTGCATGATTTACGCAAACAAGCTAAGCGAGTTCGCTACCAAATGGACTTGTTTACCGATTTTTATGGCGAGACTTATGTCTCTTACTGTAAAGATGTCAAAAAAATTCAAGAAGTGTTAGGAAATATTCAAGATAGTATGGTTTTAGGAGAATTTCTCACGGAAGCTTTGCGAACAGAAAAAAGCAAATTACCTGCTAAATTAAGTAAGGAACTAGCAGAAAGTCGCTACCAAGCATGGCAAGAATGGCAAGTTTTACAAGAGCGATATTTAGATTTCTCTGTGCGTCAAGGTTTCCATAAAGAACTGCTACAACCAAAAGGTTTACCGGATTAAAGCTGGTGGAAATTAATTTGATTTCGCCCTAAATTTTTTGCTTGAGCAAGAGCTTCTTTGGCTTTGCGTAACAAGTCATTTGAGCTAGTATTTTTCTTGGGAATAGTGCTAGCTACTCCTAAGCTTACTGTCAATACAGGAGCCGGAAGCCCACCAATTTTAGGATCGTGATTAATTGCTAAACTCACTACTTTTTCGCGAATTCTTTGGGCAACTTCACAGGCTATATTAGCATTAGCATTGGGCAAAATGATGCCAAATTCATCTTCTTGATAACGAGCGACAACATCATGAGATTTTCTCACTAATTGACGTATTACCTCGGATATTTGCTGTAAACACTTATCTCCGGCTTCCTGACCTTGAGTTTTATTGTAAACTTTGAAAAAGTCAATGTCGCAAAAAATTACAGATAAAGGTGATGTTTGTTTGGCTAAGTTTTGCCACTGTTGTTCTAGATATTGTTCAAAGTAACGCCGATTAGCAAGTTGGGTAAAATCATCAATGTTTTGCAGTCGGCGCAATTCTAAATTTTCTCTTTCTAACTGTGTAAAGTTGTCATTGAAAGCATCATTAGTAACATTTTTTTCTGGGCTATGTAAGACTTTTTTCCCAAAATACAGGCGATATAATTCACAGCTGGGAACTACGCGATCGCCATCGATATTCACTAACCCAATACTCTCTAATTTATAGGCAAGTTTAGGATCTAACCGTACAGATTCTTCACTCTTCATTACCTTTTGCAAAGCTACTTCTAATCCCGGTTCTGCTTGCACTGTTGCTAAAGAACAGCGCAGATATTCTTCATAAATTCCTGATTCAGTAGCCGCCTGTTGCAATAATTCTTTGAATTCTACATCTTGGCGATATAAGTGATAGAAAGCTAGTTGGACTAAATAGGGATGTCCCCCTAACAAAGTGATTAATCTTTTAGTTTTTCCATGATCGGTCCAATCTAAGTTATAGCGTTGTGCTAATTCCTGAACTTGCTCAGGAGTTAAAGGTGGTAATTTTAAAGGTAAGCCAATATTAAATGGTGATTGACTCAACTGGATTGGTACATAAATTTCTGTGGAATAAACTACTACAAAACGCAGTTTTTGCCAAACTTCATTATATTTAGCTTGTTCGTGCCAATAACGCAGCAAAGGTAGAAATTCTTGTGCGATTTCGGGATATTCAAAAATCCGATTGACTTCGTTTAAAACTAAAACTAAGGGAGTTTGAATTTGCTCTAGTAAATAAGATTGCCAATAAACAGTGCAACTTACTTTACTGCCAATTTCATCATCCCAGTAATTATCTATTCTTGATTCTAACTCTAACTCTCGGCAAAGATTAGCACTAAACCACCGTAAAAATTTATCAATATTGTCGAAAACTGCTCGATCGGCCTGACGAAAATCTATACTTACAGTGCGATAATTTAAGCTATCTGCATGAGCAACTACACGCAAAACTAAAGAACTTTTTCCCATTTTTCGGGGAGCTTTAATTCGCACTAAACTGCCTGGTTTAGTAATCTCTTCATAGACCAGTTCTTCGATCGGTGGTCGGGGAATGTAAAATTTAGAGTCGATAGCTAGAGGCGCACCAGGAAATTCTATAGATGAAGAATTATTAGAAAAGCTAAAATCTCTAATTAACTGCTGCTGAGCTTTGGTAAGTCGGCGCGGTTCCAAACTAGCCCGAAAGTTGTATTTTGTAATAGCTTCTCCAAAAAATTCACTAAGCAATGCCCATAACTCAGAAGCAGTTTTTCGCAGATATTCATCAACATAATTCCCCTCTGCTGCCATCCGCGAATATGTTTTTCCCTCCCAAGCTTGATGTAATACCCATTCTTGCAACGATGTCAAGGGCTTTTTCTGAGTAGCATTCAACAATTGTACTAATTCATATATGGTCATTGTAAAAACACATTTAAATACAACTTGCGCCCTGGTTAACCACCTAATTATCAGAACTATCTGTGATAAACAGCCTAGTTTGTCACTTTTTAGTAGGTGATGTAGAATTATCGGTAAATTAATTACCTTATATGCGGAAAAATTTACTTTATACGCGACCTGTATTATAACCTTGGAATGACTCCTGCGATCGGCAAAATTTAAGAGATTTATTAATAACTTGGCTGGGGAAAACTTATCTAATTTCCTGTAATAAACTATACAGAGAATTAGTTAGTTAAGTAAAAAGCCTTTGCTAGTTGTTTTTGGGAGTAAAACGATAGCTAGCTTCCAGATGTTGGCGTAATTTACTACTAAGAGCATCAATCACTGTTACCACAACTAATAATACCAACATCATTGTTGTAGCTTTATTGTACTCAAAACCTTTAATATAGTTAACTAGTTCAAAACCAATCCCTCCTGCTCCCACCACCCCTAGAACGGAGGCAGCGCGAATATTGTACTCAAACATATACAAAGTATAACCTAATACCAAAGGCAACACTTGAGGCAGAATCCCATATTGTGCTATTTGTAACCAGGAAGCGCCACAAACCTGCAATGCTTCCAGAGAACGAGGCTCCACTGACTCAATAGCTTCTTGATAAAACTTTGCAAGATAACCAATAGTGTAGATACCGAGAGCCAAAGTTCCCGCAGGTGCGCCGAGTCCGGTAGCGGCGACAAATAATAATCCTAAAACAATTGAAGGAACCGATCGTACTAAGTTTTGTAGAAAGTTAGCCAATAATTGTATCCAACGCGGAGCTAAATTTCGCGCCGAAAGCACTGCTAAAGGTAAAGAAAGAATTGCGCCAATGGTAGTTCCCCAAATTGACATTTGAATTGTCTCAATTAAGCGAACAATGGCGATATCTAAAATTGATAAATCAGGAGGCCATAAGCGAGTGATAAAATCTACTAAATAAGGCCAGCTATCTTTGAGAAGTTTTAAATCTACTTGTAAACCTTGTAATGCCCAAATATAAACTGCTATAACAGCCAATAAAACTGCTAGCCGTTTTAACCATTTAAAGAATAAAGGATATTTAAATTTGACTGTTTTGAAAGTTTTTGTCATTGCTTTAATTTCAGCTTTAACCAGCTTGCATAATTTCTGGTAAATTTTGACTTATGCCGTCATAAATAATCTGTCCGGCTTCTAGGACGATCGCTCTTTGAGCATAAGCAGCCGCTAAACTCAAATCATGCAAAACTACGACAATAGTCATGCCTTGTTCTGCGTGTAATTTAGCCAGAGTTTCCATCACTTGTTTAGCTGCCAAAACATCTAAACCTGTGATTGGTTCATCAGCTAATAATATACCAGGATTTTGAATTAAAGCTCTAGCAATTGCCACTCTTTGTTGTTGTCCACCACTTAAATAAGCAGTTTTTTGATAAGCTTGGTCTTTTAAACCCAACCGATCCAAAAGTTCTAGAGCTAAACGGCGATCGTGCTTGGGAAACCCCCACAAACTTTGCCAAGCAGATAAACTCCCCAACTTGCCACAAAGCACATTTTCAATTGCCGATAACTGACGAATTAACCCACCTCCCTGAAATAGCATTGCCACATCAGGATGATGCTTTTTCTGTTGATTTTGCACTGAGTTATTAACTTTAATTACTCCCTTTGCCAAAGGAACTAAACCAACTATCGCCTTCAGCAAACTAGACTTACCTGCCCCATTTAATCCTAATAAAGCGACAAATTCTCCTTGGTGAATTTTGCAACTAATCTCGTTTAATATTGGGCGATTCAGCGTTGCACTATAGGGAGTTGTTATTTTTTCACATTCAATGGTCATTCGATTTTTAATTTTCAATTTTTAATTTTCGATTTTAGCAGTGATTGGTCATTGGTCAAAAGGTTGAGTCCCACAAATGACAAATGACCAATAACCAATGACAAAATTACGGTTCTATTCCGGCACGTTTCAGTGCTTCGCGCATAGGTTGTAAATGACTGTTGCCGTCAACTTTCACCAACCGGGTAGAATTGTATAAATTTTTCAACAATTGATTGTTTTCTGGTTTATTCAATTCCATCAAAGCGTTAATAATTTTTTCCCTTGTAGCTGAAGAAACACTATCATCAATTGCCACACCATGAGCAGGTACACCTGAGATAGCATACAGTATTCGTAAGCGATTTGCTTCTTGGGGAGTAATATAAGGTGCGCCAAGGGTGTATTCGGAAACTGCGGCTACATCTGCTTGTCCCCGTAAAACTGCTTGTAATGCGCCACTATAACCGTTTCCGTAGCTAACTTGACCAAAGAAATTATTCAAGCGATCGCGATTTGGTACTAAACCTAACTTCACTAATTCTCCCACAGGGAAAATAAATCCGCTACCGGAAGTTGGCGAAGTGAAAGCAATTTTCTTACCCCGTAATTGCTGAAGAGTTGCCGGAGAGTTCCCGCTGCGTAAAGAGCTATCTTTAGGAACTACAAAAATCGATCGGTAAGTGTGTCCTCCAGAATAATTGGGACGTACTTCCGCTAAATACAACTTAGCATTTGCTAACTCTTCCGCTTTAATTGCTGGACGACTACTTAAAAAAGCTACATCGGCGCGATTGGCACGCAGAGCTTCTACCGCAGCCGTATCATCTGCTACGATCGCCTGAACTGGCATCCCCATTTTTTGGGAAAGAAATTGGGCGACTGCATTAGCCTTTCTCTGTAAATCTGCTTGATCTCCCCGCCCAGGAAATGCAATTCTAATTGTGGTGTTTGCAGCTTGAGCAATGGTACTTTCTTTACCATTGGGAATATATTGTGCTTCTGCCTGTTGCTGCTTTTCGGTAGTATGAAAAGTCAAACTAGTTAGCGCGATCAGTGCTGCACCCACACCAAGTAAAAACTTCTTTTTCAGACTCATTAGTAACCTTTAAGATGTAAGACAAATTTTAGACAGCAACTATATTATATGGATTAGTTGAAAAATATTATCACTAAATTTTGAAATTAATTGAAAATTTTCTGCAATAGGAGAAGAAGGGGACTGGGGACTGGGGACTGGGGACTGGGGACTGGGGACTGGGGACTAGGGACTAGGGACTAGGGACTGGGGACTGGGGACTGGGGACTGGGGACTAGGGACTGGGGACTGGGCATTGATTGGCATCTCCTCTGCCCCTCTGCCCCCCTGCCCCTCTGCCCCCCTGCCCCCCTGCCCCCCCGCACCTCTGCCCAAAGGTATAAAGCAAAAGTCTTAGTTTGCAGTTATTCTAGAGAAAGTTAACTTTTGTAAAGTGTTTGAGCTTGGCAATCGGGAGAGAAGTCTAAAGGAAACATGAAAGAAGCCAAGTCGAAATTTTCGTATTCGTACCTTCTCGCTTTTGGCTTTTGTGTTGCGCCGCTGCTGGTTGGGTTAACTGGCTGTAGCGGAATGCCGAAAGCCGAAGCGGAAGCCCAAAATCGGCGACCTGGAGCCGAGAGGGGGCCAACCTCTACGCCAGTGGATGTGGCGATCGCACGTCCCGGAGTACTTCAGGAAGCACCAATATATGTAGGTACAACTAGACCAGCAGTAGAAGTTTCTTTGCGATCGCAAGCGGAGGGGCGACTGCTGAATTTAAATGTGAATGTTGGCGATCGGGTAGGGCGGGGTCAGCAGTTAGGGCAGTTGGATAATACATTATTATTTACCTTAGTCACACAGGCAGAAGCCGAACTAGCTACCCGTGACTCCGAAGTAGCACGCGCCAAAACCCAAGTTAGCAACGCCAAAGCTAGAGCCGAACAAGCTAGAGTTACACTTAAACAAGCTCAGACAACCGCAGCAAGGCGAGAGTTTCTGCAAAAACAAGGGGCAATTTCCCTGCAAGATGCAGAATTAGCCAGAACAGAAGCGCGAACAAACGAGCAAGCAGTTTTAGCCGCAGAAGAACAAATTCGCACCGAACAACAAGCAGTCGCAGCTGCACGAGGCAGAGTTGCTGCCCAAAGAGCCGTAATTGCTGAGTTAAAAGAACGTTTATCTTACGCCAAACTGAAATCTCCCATTGATGGCGTAGTTATGGAACGAGTCAGCGAACCGGGGAATTTGGTACAACCGGGAGGAGAGGTTTTAAAACTAGGAGACTTTAGCCAAGTCAAAGTAGTAGTTCCCCTTTCCGAGTTGGAATTGCCGAATGTTCGAGTCGGACAGTTGGTACAAGTGAAATTAGATGCTTTTCCCAATCAAACTTTTTCCGGCAGAGTTGCCCGCATTTCTCCCGCTGCCGATCCGACTGCAAGGCAAATTCCGGTAGAAATTTTAATTCCGAACCAAAATGGACAAATTGGTAGCGGTTTATTAGCAAGAGTCCAATTTACTCAAGAAACTGCACCAAAATTGTTAATTCCTCAAACTGCTTTGCAAGTGAATAGAGGTAGAGGCAGAGGTGCAGGGGTGCAGGGGAGCAGAGGTGCAGAGGGGCAGAGGGGCAGAGGTGCAGAGGTGCAGGGGAGCAGAGGAGATGCCAATACCCAGTCCCCAGTCCCTAGTCCCCAGTCACCAGTACCCAGTACCGAGTCCCCCAATCAAGGAACGATTTTTGTAGTGATGGGAGAAGGTCGGGAAGGTAAGGTAGCGGCGCGTCCGGTGGTATTGGGCGATCGCGCAAATAGCAGAGTGGAAATAGTTTCCGGTTTAGAAGCGGGGGAGCGGTATGTAGTGCGTAGTGGTAGACCGCTAAAAGATGGGGATGCGGTACGCTTTAGCATTTTGTCCGAAGGAGTGGGAAATCCCTCCTCAGCAGCAGAAAATCGACCAAACAACGCCAGACAAAGGAATCAGCAGTAATGCAGAATACCACTAGCAGTAAATCTGGATTTAGCTTCAGCGCCCTTTCTATCCGTCAACATATTGGGACTTTGATGTTGACTGTGGCAGTTTTGGTGTTGGGAATTTTCTTTTTTACGCAACTACAAGTTGATTTGTTGCCTTCGATTACCTATCCTCGCATTGGTTTAAGAATGAGCGCACCTGGAGTTTCTCCAGAAGTAGCAGTTGACGAAATTACTAAACCTTTGGAAGAAGCTTTAAGCGCAACTGAAGGAGTAGTGCAGGTTTATTCCCAAACTCGTGAAGGTCAAGTAAGTTTAGATTTGTATTTTGAACCTGGGGGAAATATTGACCAAGCACTTAATGATGCAACTGCTACTTTTAACCGTGCTAGAGGTAGGTTGCCAGAAATTGTAGAAGATCCGCGACTTTTTAAAATCGATCCTTCGCAATTACCAGTGTATGAATTTGCTTTAAAATCTTCGTCTTTAAGTGATGCAGATTTACGGGTGTTTGCTGATGAGGAATTATCTCGGGAATTAAATGTGGTTTCGGGAGTAGCTTCGGTTGATGTTTCCGGGGGAGTGCAAGAAGAAATTAGAGTCAAAATTGATTTGAAGCGATTACAAGCTTTAGGTGTGAGTTTAACGGATGTTTTACGAGATTTAGAAGAACGAAATCAAGATGTTTCTGGGGGAAGGTTAAGAGGGGAGGATGCTGAACCTTTAACGCGAACGGTTGGACGGTTTCAAGATGCGGAAGAAATCAGAAATTTATCGTTTAATGTGCCAGCAGTGGCAGGAAGTTCGGCGGTTGTCAATCCCGATCGCAGAGTGTATTTACGCGACTTTGCCGAAGTAATTGATGGCACGGAAGAACAAAGAGTTTTTGTGTTTTTAAATGGGGAACCAGCTGTTAAAGTTAGTGTAACTAAACAACAGGATGCTAATACGATTACGGTTGTGGATGGCGTGAAAAAACGCTTAGAGGAATTGCGAAAAGGTGGTTTGATTACGGAAGAGATGCAAATTCAGGCGACTTTGGATGAGTCGCGGTTTATTAATAATTCGATCGCCAATGTAACTACTTCCGGTTTGATTGGTACGGGGTTGGCGGCGATCGCAGTTTTGCTATTTTTAGGTTCCTTGCGCCAAACTTTAATTATTGTTTTAGCGATTCCTTTGGCAACAGTCGCAGCGATTATTTTAATGCAATTATTTGGACTTTCGATTAATGTTTTTAGTTTAGGTGGTTTGGCGCTAGGTGTGGGGATTGTGGTGGATAACTCGATCGTGATGATGGAGACGATCGCTGAAGGTGCGGGGTTAACTCCCGGCAAAGATTCTCGCTCTCGTTTAAGTTCCAAACAGTTAGTTGAAAGCGCCGTTCATAGCAGTCAAACCGTAGAATCTGCTTTACTTGCTTCCACAACTACTAACTTAGTTTCAGTTTTACCATTTTTGTTAATTGGTGGTTTCTTTTCCCTACTTTTTAGTGAGTTAATTCTCACGATTAGTTTCTCGGTTGCTGCTTCGATGGTTGTAGCTTTAACAGTTGTGCCGATGGTATGTTCGCGACTGTTAGCAATTCGTTGGTCTAGTGGGTTAAGTAACTTTTGGTTTCTGCGAAAGTTCAATGAAAGATTTGAAGCTGCAATGGGTAGTTACAGGCGATTTTTAGGTTTTATTTTGCGGTTTCGGGTGATAGTCATTTTGGCAGCTTTCCTAATTTTAGGCGGGGGTAGTTGGTGGATGGTTGGACAAATTCCCCAAGAAATTTTGCCAAGAATTAGTACTGGACAAGCAAATTTATTCGCTTCATTCCCTCCCGGAACTACCCTGGAAACTAATCGCAAAGTCATGTCAGTTGTCGATGACATTATCCGCAAACAACCTGAAACTGAGTATGCTTTTTCCACTGCTGGAGGTTCGCTTTTTGCGGGAAATACTAATGCTAATCCAACTCGAAGTACGAGTACAATTACACTCAAACCAGGGAGTGATGTGGGTGCTTTTGTGCAACGAGTTTCTAGAGAGTTTGATAAGTTGAATTTAGCGGGAATTCGGTTGCGGGTAAGTCCGGGTCAGGTTCGGGGTATTATTTTAAGTAATTCACCAGTTAGAGGTGCAGATGTTGATATTATTCTGCAAGGTGAAGATCAAAGAAGTTTGGAACGTGCGGGAAGACAAGTATTAGCGGCAATGGATGACAAGGTGACTTTAGCACAGTTTCGTCCTGATGCAGACGATCGCCAACCGGAAATTCAAATTCGTCCCGATTGGGAAAGAGTTGCTAGTTTAGGGTTAAATACAAAGGAAATTGGTGATACAATTCAAACTGCGATCGAAGGTTCGACACCAACGCAATTACAAAGAGGCGATCGCTTAGTTGATGTGAGAGTCCAACTCGATCGCGAATCTGTACAACGCGCTTCTCAATTAGAACAAATTCCCCTGTTTGTTAATAATAATGCCTTAGTTCGTTTGGGTGATGTAGCGACAATTCAACAAGGACAAGCACCGGGGGAAATTCAACGGATTAACCAAAGACAAGTTTACATTATTGCGGGAAGTTTGAACAAAGGTGCTAGTTTAAGTGAAGCTTTAAAACAAGTAGATAGCGTTTTAGCAGAAGTGAGATTACCTGAAGGGGTTTCCCGAATACCAAGTTCCACCGCAGAAACAAATAGAGAGTTACAAAATTCCTTAAAGATTTTGGGAGGTTTAGCTGCTTTCTTGGTATTTGTAGTAATGGCGGTGCAATACAATTCTTTGATCGATCCTTTAGTAATTATGCTGACTGTACCCTTAGCTTTAGCGGGGGGAATTTTTGGACTTTATATTACGCAAACTGCGATCGGTGCTACAGTTTTAGTTGGTGCGGTATTATTGGTGGGAATTGTCGTTAATAATGCGATTATTATGGTGGAAATGGCGAATCAAATTCGGGAAGAGGAAGGACTCGATCGCACCACCGCCATTTTAAAAGCTGCACCCCAACGTTTGCGACCAATTTTAATGACAACTATCACTACTGTTTTAGGTTTATTTCCCTTAGCTTTGGGAATGGGTGAAGGTTCGGAATTTCTGCAACCTTTGGGTGTAGTTGTGTTTTCTGGGTTGTCTTTAGCAACCTTGTTAACTTTGTTTATTATTCCCTGTTTTTACACCTTGCTGCATGATTTCCCTTTCGGAAAACGCTTGTTTGGGTAATAGGGTTTTTTTGAACCGCAAAGGACGCAAAGGACGCAAAGAAAGAAATATATATTTCTTGCAAGAGTAGAGACGTTGTATACAACGTCTCTACAGTCTTTTTTAATGTCTCTACCATCTTTTTTGGAGATCGGTCTGTATTCGTCTGCGGTTGAAAAAAGCTCTATTCGATCGCAGCTAAACTTCACAGCAAGCCCTAATTAAGTTGAGAAAAAATTGTATATTTAATCACAAAAAATTGAGTATTTAAATACTAGTACCCCCTCTGAAAAAATACTCGTACCCTATCCGAAAAATACTAGTACCCCTACCCCAAGAAAATTTGTAAGTGCTTATAAAGAGGAAATTAGAGGCTTTGAGTAGCAGCTTAATTAATTTAATAAGTTTGATCTGCCGTGCTGGGAAACTAGCAAAAAAAGCTGTCTGATATAAACAAATATCAGGAGACAAACACGCACTAATTATTTTAGTTCAAAGGAGAAACACTCATGGCGGTACTAACAGCAACAACCTTTGGCGGTAAAACTTGGACACCACAATTTATTCAGGATATTAAAATTGCTACTTGCTTGGGATGTGGCAGATGCTTTAAGGCTTGTGGACGCGGGGTGATGGAATTAAAATCAGTTAATGAAGATGGCGAGTTTATTGAAGATGAGGATGAAGAAGAAAGTCTTCGTAAGGTAATGACGATCGTCAATGCTGATAATTGTATTGGTTGTGAAGCTTGTTCTAGAGTTTGTCCGAAAAAGTGTCATGTTCATGGCCCATTAGATCTAAATTGATGTTTTCTGCTTTGACTGTTTTCCGATTTTAGATTTTGACTTTGACTCGCCTGAGCGCAAAATCTAAAATCGGCTTTGTTAAATGCAATACATTTCTTCTTAGTGATTTCGCTCCAAACTGCTAATAATCCGGTTTTCGATCGCTTAAATTAAGTAGGATTACTTGCAGCTATTAAGAAATAGTTACGAACGAGACAGCAAATCACTTATGCCTTTACCTTAAATAAGAGTAGGAAACAAGTGCTAAATGGTAGAAATATCTCCATTTGCACAGGCGACTACTCTACCTTAAGGATGAGAGTCGCCCCAATCAAGGAAAAATATCTATGAAACAAATTCCCGTTTCACTCTTAACCTTGGTAGCAGGGGTTGTCATTGCATTTGTTAGCCTTTGGGTTGGTCAAAACCATCATTTGTTGCCCGAACAAGCTTCGCAACAAGCGCCTTTGGTAGATGGTTTTTTCAATGTCATGGTGACAATTGCTACAGCATTGTTTATTGTGGTTGAGGGTGCAATTTTAATTTTTGCGATTAAGTATCGGCACCGCAAAGGTGATGATAGTGATGGTGTACCGATCGAAGGCAACTTCTCTGTCGAAATTTTTTGGACAGCAATTCCGGCAATAATTGTGATTGGTTTAGGAATTTACAGTGTAGAAGTTTACCGAGCAATGGGCGGTTTCGATCCGGCAGGTTACGAGATGGTAGCACATCATCACGGTGGATCTTCTGCAATTGCGAAAATGCCGGGAAGTGCTATAGCTGCACCGATAATCGCTGATTCTGAAGGGATGGTAGCGCAAACAGCTAAGGAACCTGTAGAGAGAAAGTACGGCATTGGTGCGGCACCAGAGGAAGAAGGCAAAGCAGCTAGTTTGGTTGTAGATGTCACGGCAATGCAGTATGCCTGGATTTTCAATTACCCTGACAGCGGAATTACTAGCGGCGAATTGCACGTTCCAGTAGGTAAAGATGTGCTACTTAATATTACCGCTATTGATGTGATCCATTCTTTGTGGATACCACAATTCCGCATTAAACAAGATGCGATTCCCGGACAACCAACTCAGTTGAGATTTGTCGCTACAAAAGAGGGAGATTTCCCGATCGTTTGTACGGAATTGTGCGGTAGTTATCACGGTGGAATGAGAGCAAGAGCGATCGTTGAAACACCGGAAAAATTTGAAAGTTGGATGACAGAAAATCAGATCGCGCAGCAACAAGAATCAAGTCAAATTGTGGCAGCTAATCCCGCTGATTTACCAACTTCAGAGTTTCTTGCACCTTACGCTAAAGAAATGGGAATTGATGCTCATTCTTTAATTCATTTACATCCTGGTGCAATAGTTTCCTCCATGAGTAAATAAAGTCTCTGACTAAATTGGTCATTAGTGATTCGTCATTAGTCATTGGGAGAAAATCCAAGACAAAGGACAAATGACAATTGACGAAACAATTAGTCAGAGAATTTTCTTATAAGAGGCTGATTTTAGCAGACGACAAACGGTTTATGGCACAAGCACAACTTCCCTTAAATACTCCACCAGGTATGTCAGGTGATTCCGCAAAGGAACACCCAAAAGCTTGGAAGTGGTATGACTATTTCACTTTCAATGTCGATCACAAAGTCATCGGTATTCAATATTTGGTGACAGCTTTTTTCTTTTACTTAATTGGTGGGTTGATGGCGTTGGCAATGCGTGCGGAATTGCTAACTCCCGACTCGGATTTTATCGAGCCAACTCTCTACAATGCTTTTTTAACAAATCACGGGACTTTTATGATTTTCCTGTGGATTGTTCCTGCCGCAATTGGGGGTTTTGGTAATTTTCTGGTGCCTTTGTTAATTGGCGCTAGAGATATGGCATTTCCGAAGTTAAATGCGATCGCATTTTGGTTAAATCCACCCGCAGGCGCAATTTTACTTGCTAGTTTCTTTTTCGGCGGTTCCCAAACTGGTTGGACTGCTTACCCACCTTTGAGTTTAATTACAAATAACATCGGTCAATCGATGTGGATTTTGAGTATTGTTTTGGTGGGAACTTCTTCTATTTTAGGTTCGGTAAACTTTGTTGTTACCATCCTATTTATGCGCGTTCCGAGTATGCAGTTGACTCAAGTTCCTTTATTTTGTTGGGCAATTTTAGCAACTTCGGTATTAGCACTTTTTTCAACTCCAGTATTAGCGGCGGGATTGGTATTACTACTTTTTGATATCAATTTTGGTACGTCATTTTTTAAACCTGACGCTGGGGGAAATGTAATTATTTACCAGCACTTATTCTGGTTTTATTCTCACCCCGCTGTTTATTTGATGATTCTGCCAATTTTCGGCATTATGTCGGAAATTATTCCGGTACACGCCAGAAAACCAATTTTTGGGTATAAGGCGATCGCATATTCCAGTTTAGCAATTTGTTTTGTCGGGTTATTCGTCTGGGTACACCATATGTTTACCAGCGGAACACCCCCCTGGATGCGAATGTTTTTTACCATCTCAACTTTAATTGTTGCTGTACCTACGGGAGTGAAAATTTTCGGTTGGGTAGCAACACTTTGGGGCGGTAAAATTCGCTATACATCTGCCATGTTATTCGCCATTGGTTTGTTATCAATGTTCGTCATTGGTGGCATCACTGGCGTAACTTTAGGAACTGCACCTTTTGACCTTCACGTACACGATACTTATTATGTTGTGGGACATTTTCATTACGTTTTGTTTGGTGGTTCTGTTTTTGGTATTTACGCGGGAATCTATCATTGGTTCCCGAAAATGACCGGAAGAATGATGAATGAAACTTGGGGAAAAGTTCACTTCGTCCTCACTTTCATTGGCACTCATTTGACATTTCTACCAATGCACGAATTGGGATTACAAGGAATGCCGCGGCGCGTTGCTATGTATGACCCCCAATTTATCACTTTGAACCAGCTTTGTACCTTTGGTTCGATACTTTTAGGAATCTCGGTAATTCCCTTCTTTTTTAATGCTCTTTGGAGTTGGATGTATGGGGAAAAAGCAGGAGATAATCCTTGGGATGGACTCAGTTTAGAATGGACTACTAGTTCACCACCATTAATCGAAAATTGGGAAGTTTTACCAGTGGTAACTCATGGCCCTTACGATTATGGTATGAATGGTCGTAGTGCGACTACTGATAAAGTGACTGAATCTGTAAGTTAATTTTAATTAGTGGTTTGTGTTTAAGCGTTTTGATCCCCCTAAATCCCCCTTATTAAGGGGGACTTTGAAAAAGGGGGACTTTGAAAAAGGGGGACTTTGAAACAAATTTAAATCTGGTTCCCCCCTTAAAAAAGGGAGTTCTAGTTCCCCCCTTGGTAAGGGGGGTTAGGGGGGATCAAAACCTTGAGTTAACTACAAATCATTGATAATTGCTAGGAGGTACAATGCAAGGCGCAATTGAAACATCAGAAGTTCTTAATTCTTCTGTCGATCCAGCAGCAACTACAGCAGTTGCTCATCATGAGGGACATCCCGATTTAAGAGTTTGGGGTTTGTTGACTTTTTTGGCTTCTGAATCTTTAATGTTTGGGGGCTTTTTTGTCTCTTATTTAGTTTATCGTGGTGGCGCAGTAAATTGGCCTCCCGAAGGTACGGAAGTTGAGTTATTAGTACCCGCAATTAATACTTTCATTCTGGTTTCTAGTAGTTTCGTTATTCATTTGGGCGATACTGCAATTAAAAAGAATAATCTGAATGGAATGAGATTGTGGTATGCTGTGACTGCTTTAATGGGAGCAATTTTCTTGGGTGGTCAGCTTTATGAATACCTAACTTTAGGTTATGGTTTGACTACTAATATCTTTTCTAATTGCTTTTACTTAATGACAGGTTTTCACGGGTTGCACGTTTTTGTGGGTCTGTTGTTAATTTTAGGTGTGCTGTGGCGTTCTCGTCGATCGGGACATTATTCTGCTACTAAGCATACTGGGATCGAAATGGCGGAAATTTATTGGCACTTTGTCGATATTATTTGGATCGTTTTGTTTACTTTGCTGTACATTTTGACGATGTTTTAAGCGAGGGGAAATGGTGCGTTAGCGATAGCGTAACGCACCCTACAAATAAAATTAGCTGTGTTATTAGGTATGAGATTATGCAAGTTACAGATAGAAGTTTTTCTTGGTATGATGTTCCCGCTGATGTGAAAGATTTGTTGGTATTGGCGGCGAAAAATTGGCATAATACTGGGGAGTCGGAAAAGTATATTAATGAGGCTTTGGCAAAAACTGATAATCCAGAGGTTTTAGTTACTGCTTATCGTTATTTTGTTTATAAATATAAGTATCCGCAAGCTTTACGAGTGGCGGAAAAGGTAATGAATATTATTAAAGATGCGGAAAGTTTTCCTGATGATTGGGAAGAGTTGAAGCCTATTTTGTTAAGTCGATCGCAAGACCCCCAAATTAGATTATTTCTTAATGCTTATGCTGCTTCGGGTTTTGTGTTGGCGAAAATGGGGGAACTGGAAAAGGCGAAGGTAGCAACGGCACGAGTTAAGGAAGTCGATCTTAAAAATGAGTTTGGTGCAGCAATTATTTTTGATATCTTGACTCGTCCGCCTGAAGAGGAAGATTAGGAACTTGATTACATATTTAATAGTTGTGTGCGATCGCTTTAGTTTTCTGTTTGCCTAATATGCTGCGGTCGATCGTTCAAAAATCGATCGAAATTGTTGTCTAAAATACATAACTATATGGTAATATAATTATATAAGAAGAGTTGGAGCCAAATAAATGTCTAAAGCATTTACCAAATTTATCATATCGCCACGGAATGCTTACTTTCTAAGTGCAGGAACTTTGTTATTAGGGCTATTTTTACCTACTCCTTTATTGACTTCGCCTACTGTTGCCTCTCCTCTGTACAAACAGGAGACTAGTTCTAGCAGTTCTTGTCGCTTAGTTCGCGCTGCCACTAGCTGCTACCAGATAAATGTTCCTGCAACTTATCACTTTACAATTCAAGTACCTAAGAATGGAAGACCTTTGCAAGCTGTGTCGATCGCGCAAAAAGACAATGCAGAAACTATTAGATTCGATCTGAGCAAAAACCGGGCGTTTATTGGTGGCAGTTTTGCTGGTGGGCCAGAACTTCCTTTAGCTAGTATTGGAGGATCGGAAGTTGCAGATCCTAGTGTAATTACTGTGGTGTTCGATCGACCTGTTGCACCGGGAGAAAAAGTAACAGTTGCATTGCAAGCTGAACAGAATCCGCAATTAGTGGGAGATTATTTATTTGAAGTGACTGCTTTTCCAGTAGGAAGCGATCGCGCTGGTATTGATTTAGGTGTTACTAATTTACACTTTGATTCGGAGTAACAATTCCCATCAAAAAATGAGTTATTGCAGGTGCTTGCGCTTTGGCGCTAGATAAGGGTGCCAAAGCGCAACAACGTACTTTTTATTCTAACGATCGCTTTAAATAAACTCCTTGGGGAGAGCCGATTATTTGAGTGCGATCGAAAATTAAATTACCGCGCAAAAATGTATTTTTCACTTTTCCTGTTAACTCCATTCCTTCAAAAGGAGTGTAGCCTTGTTGGGAAAAAGATTCCGCAGCGCGAACAACAAAAGTTTCATTAGGATCGACTAATACTAAATCAGCATCATAGCCAATAGCGATGTCTCCTTTTTGCGCTAAACCATATCTTTGGGCGGGATTCCAACATAGTAACTTAGCCATTTGATTGTAAGACATTCCCCGTTTGCTGCCTTCACTAATTACGCCAGAAAGTAAATATTCTGTACCTCCAAAACCAGATTTAGCTAACCATATATTATTCGGATCTTGCAAACTTGCCTTTTGTTCCGCCGAACAACAAGCGTGATCGCTGACAATCCAATCTATCTGATTTTCTAATACTGCATTCCATAAAAATTCCACATCTTCACGGGGACGAATCGGCGGATTAACTTTCGCCCATTTACCTGTCGGTGCATTTACATCTAATAATAAATGACCGATCGTAACTTCTCGTTTAAAGTTAATATGAGGAAAAGTTTTTTGCATCATTAATGCTGCTTCTACAGCTTTGCGGGAACTAAGATGCAGTAAATTAATGTTGACACAATTAGTTTCGTAAGCCAAATAAGATGCAATACAAATTGCTAATCCTTCGGAGTGGGGAGGACGGGCGGCGCTGTAAGCATTAAGTCCGGTGAGAGTAGTATCTTGCTGAACAATTTTAGTATAAGCATTGAGAATTTCCGCGATTTCACAATGCAAACTGAGGCTAATTATGTTTTGTTTATCGGGGTAGCGTTCTCGGAGTTGGGACAATCCCCGCATGATAAATTCAAAGTGTGCTAAGTCGTAGCGATCGTCCTTATTAATCATTAAAAACAAATTTTGCTGATCCGACAATCCATGCAAACCATATCCGCCATAAAACATAAAAATTTTAAAAGAAGCAACTCCATGTTCCTCAAATAACCACTGCATTTCCTCAATATGCTGGGGACTGATTGGCGCGATATGATAACCGTAATCAACAAAAAAATTGCCCTTTGACAAAGCTAATACTTCAGGAAAAAATTCCTTGTAAGAACCACCTTTATTCAGATAATATTTACCCGTGCGAATATAGTTCAGAGTGGTTGTTACTCCGCCCATTGCTGCTGCTTTGCTTTCGGTAATCGCATCTTGTTCAAGAGGTTGATAAATCCCCACATGGGTATGAGCATCAACAACACCGGGAAATCCCAGCAAATTTTGCGCGTCAAACACTTCTTTACCCTGCTCCGGGCTAATTTGTGGCGAAATCTGACTAAATTTACCGTCCTTAATTCCCAAATCCAAACATTCCACCGATGATTCATTGGGACGAACTACGCGGACATTTTTGATAATTCTATCCAGCAATAGATTTTCAGACATAGCGCCTCTGGTTAAAGTGAGTTAAACTATTCATTTAAAATAAAACTTCTAACATCAAAATTATATAGCAATCCCAAATCAATTGTGGTATCAAATCCGGGCTAATTCTTTTTTGAACCACGCACACGCTACGCGAACGTGGTTCAAAAATATTTCTGGCAAATCATTTAAACTTAACTATAACGCTCACTCAAACTCAGGAGAAAAGAAAATGACAACGTTTACCGAATATAACTTAGACCCCAAACAGTTTACTTTTTTGAATCATTTACAAGAAAACTGGCAAGTAATTAGAGATGAATTTACCAACTTTAAGAATCAAGCTTCTGAAGAAGAATTGCAGTTTAGTCTTGATGTAATGGGGCCAAAAAATAAAACGATTAAAACTAAAGGTAACTCCAAATATAGTGCTTTTGGGGTGTTATTTCAAGGGATATTTATTGAGGAATATATTCGAGTTCATCAAATCAAATATCCCCAATATGACTTACAAGATGTACCGGAAAAAGCATGGAAATTAAGAGAAAGATATTTTCCTCGGTTGAGTAGTGCGATCGGCAAAACCAACGAACTCACTGATAATATTTTAAGAAACGTTTATTTTGGCACATTTCATCCAGGGTTAGATGTGAAACTTCATGTTAACTATAACCCACATACGAATCGCGGTTATTTAGGATTAATTGTACCTCAAGGAGATGTGGCAATGAAAATATGCCACGATCGGCTTTATTGGCATGAAGGCGAATTTTTAGTTTTAGATCATAGCTATCCTCATTGTCCGCATAATTACACCGACTATGACAGAACTGTTTTGGTTGTAGATTTCTTTAAAACTGATAAACCCAGAGCCGAAGTAAATAAATTTGAACAGGAATTAGTCAAAGAAAGAATGCAAGAAAATCCTTATAGTTTAGGGGTGTTTGGGAAAAACGATAAAGTTCCAGCAGAAGACTTTGTTAAATACGGTTTAAGTCATCAGTTAGAATGGGAAAAAGCTTTGTAGGATTACAACTAAAAAACCTATCAAAACAAGAAATTTGATAGGCAGAAAATTAAGGATTGAGTAATTTTGACAAAACCTAATGAAGAAAAACAAAAGGAAAAAGGTGGTACTTCTTCCTTTTGCCTATTTCCAATTCCCTCAATTTCTCAGGTCAGAGTGTGAAGGTGAGCCAGCTTTTTTAATTTGAGAAACTGAGGAAATACTTTTTAATTCATGACTGCTACCTGTGGTTCTTGGAACAATTCTCTGGCGCTTTTTTCTGGTTTGGGTGCGCCATAGAATAACATTTCAGCTTCAATTTCATCTACCAAATCCCAAGCTTTTACAGCTTGTTCTGATTGAGCGCCCAAGCTGGCATTTGTTGCACGAGCGTTGGAGATTGCTTTTTGCAGTTCTTGTTCTAAATGTTCTAATTTTGGTTGTTCAATGAAATCGCCTTTATTCAGGATATCGGTGACAGAAATTATGCCCATTAATTCACCTTGAATTACTGGCGCACGCCATACACCAGTATTAGCAAATAACCGAGATACATATTCAATTCCCAAGTCAGGATTAACTACAATACAAGGCTTGCTCATTATTTCCGAAACACGCACTTGTTTGGGATCTTTTCCGTAGGCGACAACTTTGGCAATTACATCTGTTTCGGTGACTATACCATAAGCATCTTCTTCACTTCGAGTTTCGACAATTAACGCCCTTACTTCTTTCAGTCTCATTAACTTAACTGCTTGCGCTACTGTTGCAGAACCGCGGATAGTTGCTACATCTTGGGTCATAATATCTTTAGCTTTCATGATTCACCGCTCCATAAATTATGATTACACCAGCAAAAGAAATTTTCGTCACTTGCTGCAATTGTTACGAAATTGTCAACTCCCCTGAAAAGATTTCGATATGATAGTAATAGGAACTTTACTTTTTGTGCAGCCCCTTCAGGGAACCTGGGTTCACCCAAGTAACTGATGTTTAGGGCTGTTTTTTTTGGGGAAGAATTACTTTTTTTGCGATCGCATTTGAGGGAAAATCTATTTTTACCTCTGCAATTGGGAACTAGCCCGGAGTTCGTAATTTCTTCCTCAATTCTTTACTCTTCAGGGCTTGGGTTTGGATTTTTGCGGAAAACCTAACCCATTAATATATTACCAGCAATTTAACTGTACTACGCACCTTTATAGTTTAGAGATTTCAATGTTAAGAAACAAAAACAATTGCTAGAAAAAAAGTTTTTAATGAACTTTTTTAGAAAAATTTTATATTTCAAAACTACTCAAAAATACTAGTACCCCCACTAAGAAAAATTGTTAGAATTAGCTTGTTTATTGACAAGTAGAAAAATCCCGATCGCACCAATTTAACTAACTACAGAATGTTTTAATAATTGATTAATTAGGTTATCGTCAATGATTCCTATTAAAAAAGCCTCAATAGTTCCCAAGCATTGATAAACTTTATTAAACTTTCCCAAAACCTTACTACCACTAAATTGTAGAAAATCAAACTTAAAATTTCAAAGAGTAGCAAGGATAACAGAAAAATATTACAGCAATTCTCCCGATTGTCAAATTATACACTTTATGTATCAATTTCGTAGTAAATGCTTCAGCAGGACAAACGGAAAAATAAAATTAATAGTTTCACCTCCCTTACTCTGACATCAAAATTAGTCTAAGCGGATGCAAATGAACTTGCCAAGGAAAGGAGCGATCTTTCAAACTTGCCCATTTTTCTTTAAAAACCTCCGCTTGTAAGTGGTAATCTTCCGGGCTGTGGGGAGGAGAATTTAGTTTGAGGAAAAGAGTCATTCGGTGTTGAGTTTCGCTAGTGTGGGCTAACCAACAGGGAAAGGTATTTTCGGATTTTTCTGAGTTAGGATCTTTGGGGAAACTGATTTGGTGAGCGCGAATTCCCACATAAGCCAAAGATTCGGGAATGGGTTCGATTAGTTTTAAATTGCAACCCCAATCAATTGCTTCTATTTCTTGGGAATTTTGAGCGACGGCGCGAGAGAAGTTTTTGCATCCGGTAATTTGGGCGGCGCGGAAGTTTCCGGGATGTTCAAAAATGTTTTGTTTGGTATCAGATGCGATCGCCTTTCCTCGATCGAGCACCAACAAATTTTCGCAAACTCGATAAGCCTCCTCTAAATTATGGGAAACCATTAAAGTAACGCCGGGATATTCGATTAAAACTAAGCGCAATTGTTCTTCTAATTGAGCCCGTAAATAAGTATCAAGGGCGGAAAAAGGTTCATCTAATAATAATACTTCGGGATTACTGGCTAAAGCTCTGGCTAAAGCAACTCTTTGTTGTTCGCCTCCAGAAAGTTGCCGGGGATAGCGATCGCCAAATCCCGTCAATCTCACTTTCGCCAATTGCGCGTTTACTAGTTCTTTAATTCTCGTTTTTGGTGTATCTTTGGGTAAACCGAAAGCGATATTTTGGGCGACGGTTAAATGAGGGAATAAAGCGTAATTTTGGAACAGGAAACCGATTTGGCGATCGCGACTAGGTACATTAATTTTTTTCCGCGCATCAAACAACACTTTCCCATGCAAAACAATTCGTCCTCTGTCGGGTGTTTCCATTCCCGCAATACAGCGCAGAATCATACTTTTCCCCGCACCAGATCCGCCTAACAAACCCAAAGGGCGATCGCTACTACTAAAACTTACATCTAAAGTAAAATCAGCTAATCTTTTTTGAATATCGACAAATAAACCGGAATTTTCAGTTTTATTAGTTGGGAATTGGTAATTGGTAATTGGTGTTAGTTCTAGGCGTTGATTAATTTTAGTAACTGTTGATTTTCCTTGTCTTTTTTGTTGCCAAAAGTTGACACTAGTAATTGCCGAGAAAGAAATAGCGATAATTGTTAAAGCCCAAATCCAAGCTTCTTGATTTGCTCCAGCTTCTACAGAAAAATAGATCGCGATCGGCAAAGTTTGCGTTTGCCCAGGAATATTTCCCGCTAACATTAAAGTAGCGCCAAACTCACCCAAAGCCCGACAAAAAGCCAAAGTCGCCCCCGCCAAAATTCCCGGTAAAGCCAAAGGTAAACTTACCCGCCAAAATATACTAAATTCTGAAGCCCCCAAAGTTCTAGCTACCCTTGGTAAATTCCCATCAATTTGTTCAAAAGCACCCAAAGCAGTCTTATACATTAACGGAAAAGCCACAACCGTAGAAGCAATTACTACAGCGTGCCAAGTAAACACAATACTAATATTTAAATACTGTAAAATTTGACCAACCGGGCTATTTTTCCCCAACAACATTAACAGTAAAAACCCCACAACCGTTGGTGGTAAAACCAAAGGAGCCACAAAAATTCCTTCAATTACTGCTTTTCCTTTCCCCCGATAGCCTAACATCCAATAAGCCGCAAAAATTCCCAAAAAGAAAGTTACTACTGTAGCTACAGAAGCAGTTTTTAAAGAAATCCACAAAGGGGATAAATCGTTAGGCATCGGTTTAGTTATACTATTTCAAAACTTCTTCGCTGTGGCAGTTGTCAAATCATATTCAAAGCGATTAGCACTATTAGTTTCACCATAAATATTAAAGGTAATTGTCGGCTCATCACCAATAGCTTCGACGCTGTGAATCGCATTCGGTGTAAAACTAATAATGTCACCTGGTTCTAAAATTTTTTCTCCTACCATTTCAACTTTATGGGGAAAATCTGGATGATTGCCTTTCCGCCAAAAGGTATTTTTCTCTCGACCTTTTAAAATCGCTACTACTCCCCAAGTTCCATGATTATGAATGTTAGAAACCGTTCCCGGAGCGAAGGTAACTGTTTGTACTGTTAAGGGAAAACCGATTTCATCGTACAAAATTAATACAGAAACACCTGTTTTGGGAGAAGCTTCTAAAAATTGAGTTTGCACCCAGTAAGAATTGAGGACTAACTGACGTACTAAGCGCCGAATTTTTGGTAAAAAACTGCTTTCCTCTGAAGCTTGATTTAATACATCTTCGATTTCTGTAAGAAAACGATAAAAGCGATATTCTTCCCGTAATAATTCCCACTCTCTAACAGGTTGACAAGCTTGGCAGATGCCACCGTCAGTTAGTAGCCAATCCCTAGCATTCACTCAATTCTCACTCCTACTTCGCCATCCCAAATCCGTACTTTTTAAAGATACTGCTGGCATTAGCACTCCGCAAAAACTGAGCATATTCCTTAGCAGCTGCTACATTTTTACTATTTTTGAGCACTGCCATTGGATAAACTATTGGAGAATGCAGATTTGCTGCCGCAGTATCTACTACTTTTACTTGATTTGATATCTTGGCATCTGTAGCATAAACAACACCCGCGTCAGCATTTCCGCTTTCTACCGCTGCCAAAACGTTGCGAACGCTGTTAGCGTAAGTAAACTTTGGTTTTAGTTGCTCTAAAATTCCCAAATTTCTAAACACTTCATCAGCGTATTGTCCGGCTGGCACGCTGCGAGGTTCGCCAACCGCAATCCGTTTCACGTTGGGAGATGTTAAACCGCGAAAGTTGGTGACTTTGTTAGAGTTTTTCGGCACAATTAAGACTATGCTATTAGTCAGCAAGTTGCGTCTGGTTTCTGGTAGAATCAAATTCTTTTTTTGCAACTCATCCATCTGCTTTTGCGCCGCAGAAATGAACACATCCGCAGGCGCACCATTTTCGATTTGTCGCTGCAAAGTGCCGGAAGCAGCAAAGTTGTGATTAACTGTGATGTTTGATTTTGCTTTCTGATAAGATTGCTTAACTTCTTGTAAGGAATCTTTCAAACTCGCTGCGGCTGAAACTAGTATTGTGGAGTTAGACTGGGCGGTGAGTGGTTTTTGGTTCAGCACCCCAATTCCAACCGCTACAATTAAGGCAGCAAGTATCCAACCAATAAAGGCAATAATTCGTCTTTTTGTCATTTTATTAGCAACAGAAACTTGTTTGGCTGCGACAGCCAAAGAACAATTGCTCCAGGCTTATTGGTATGATCGAGCCAATGGATAAAATTACTATACCAACAAAGTTGGGGAATGTCTATGCCTAGAAAAGAACAAGGTTGGATTACTTTTCAATCTTCGGAAGAGGAACGCAATCTATTAGAGCAGTATTGCCAGGAATCGCAACGCTCTAAAACTGAAGTATTGCGGGAGTTAGTTCGCGGTTTAACCCAACAATGGCAAAAAATTTCGCAAAATTCTCCTAGTGTATCTGAGGTAAAATCACCCGTTCCTTCTAACTATCAAGTGTTGGGAATTAGCGCCCGGAACAACATTCGCGGTAAGGTGAAACAGGTGTTAATTGGTGATATTACCGCAGAAGTAATTGTGGAGATTGCCCCTAATGTAGAAATTGTATCTGTAATTACTAAATCTTCAGTAGAAAGGTTTGCGATCGCCCCCGGAAAAGAAGTCTGCGTCGTAATTAAATCCTCAGATGTCATGATTGCCGTAGAACATTAAATGTTATGGATTCTTAACTTTATTGGCGAAATAACTAGTGCAATAATCTGCTACGATAACTGAGCAAGAAATTTACCCTTGTAGGTTTAAAAATGAAAATTAGCGCACGCAACACACTGAAAGGAACAGTTAAAAAAGTTAGTCCGGGTGCAATTAATACAGAAATTGTTGTAGAAATTGCTCCTGGCGTAGAAGTCACATCTGTAATCACCAAAGCTTCAGCTGAAAATCTCGGAGTTTCCGAAGGCAAAGAAGCTTATGTTGTGATTAAATCTTCAGATGTAATGGTAGCTGTAGATTAGAATATCAACGGCTGAGCGTAGTTTTTTCCCTAGCTGACAACTATCTCAGCCAATTTTTTTTCGCTCATTTTTTGCTGATTTGTTGCTCATTATTCTTACCTTAATACCTCAGACAATTTTTTTATCTAGTGCTATAGAAGTAGCTTCAACTTGACCGAGCAGTAAATTTGACAATAAAA
Organism: Floridaenema fluviatile BLCC-F154; assembly: GCF_041929135.1. Taxonomy (NCBI): domain Bacteria; kingdom Bacillati; phylum Cyanobacteriota; class Cyanophyceae; order Aerosakkonematales; family Aerosakkonemataceae; genus Floridanema; species Floridanema fluviatile. Next base: position 153,273 of record NZ_JBHFNS010000094.1, read on the forward strand.
AAACCCCTTACTTCTATCTCAAAATACTTAACTAAATAGTAATATTTTGATGGAAAGATGGTCAGGGGCTAGAAAAAATGTGATTGATTATGACAATTATAGAGTAACATATAGTTGATTAAATTAATTCAGCAAAAGCCAGTGTTTAGAATTATTTAAAATGTGCAGCTATCCAATATAGTTCCATCCATAAATGGGGATGATCTTCCTTCAATCGAGATAAAGGATCGTGCAATAACTTTGTAGCATTAAGGCAAGTTACATCGATTAAGCCCATGTTTTCGGCAATATCTTTGAGTAAGTTTTTCTCAGATTGTAATTCAATAATTACATTATCTGGACAATATATAGTGATATAGTAAAATCGTTTACGGAGCCTTTTAACGGAAAATTCAGCTACTTTTACATAGCAGCTTTGGAGTAATTTTCCTACTTTGGGGTTAATTCGATCGACTACCTTAGCAAACTCATGAGCTAAGTATTCTTCACTAATCATTGGATTTGGGCTAACACCGACAAGAGTAGCGTAAAGATTTTTAGTGTGCCTGGGTTGAAGGAAGTAAAATTTCTCGGAAAAGTACAGTAGACTGATCGGGTACAATTGGGGAACTTGTCAAATTAAAACTAATTAGTAAATAAAATAGTATTTCCAAACTAGCTAACAAATACCACCGAAAATGTTTCCTCATTTTCTTCCTTCACCCATGTCAAACTGACAGTTAAAAGGTTTTAGATTTGAGAAGTCGTAGAATTTGGGTTAGAAACTACGACTTCTTGATAGAAACAGTCGCAAAACGCACCTTAAACTAGGTAGGCTTCTTGATGAGTGACGATCGTACAGTCCGATCGAGGATAAGTAACACAAAGCAGCGCAAATCCTTTAGCCATTTGATCGTCATCCAAGAAATTTTGATCGGATTGATCTATTTCTCCTTCTGTAACTTTACCAACGCAGCTAGAACAAGAACCTGCTCTACAAGAAGAAGGTAACTCTATATCTTGTTCCTCAGCCGCATCTAAAATATAAGTATCTTCATCGACTTCAATTGTTTGGTCTGAGATGATATTTTTGCCTTTTTTTTGAATCAAACGTACTTTGTAGGTAGTCATTTTCGGAACCTCGGACAATTCTGCAATTTCAGTAATCTGGTTATCGCCACAAACTCTTGTTTTTCATTTGTAGGGGCGAAGCATTCCGGTAGATATATTTGACGATAACCAACAAATTACTGTCGGAATGCTTCGCCCCTACTTTATGACCGTGAACAGTATATTTAACTGCAAGGAACACCTGCGGGGCTGCAATCTCCAACTTTGAAAGACTTACCGCAGCCACAAGATTCTGTTGCGTTAGGATTGAGAAATTTAAAACCAGACTCAGTTAAACCATCGACAAAATCAATAACAATTCCTTCTAATAAAGGCGCACTTTCTTTGTCAATGTAAAACAATACACTATCTTCTTCAATTACCAAATCATCAGGAGCAGATTCGCTGGTAATATTCATTTTGTACTCATAACCGCTGCAACCGCCATCACCTACTGCTAATCTTACAGCTTTCCTTGCAGCTGTTGGGTCTTCTGCATTAGAAGCTCTTAAGAAAGTGCGAAGCCGAAATGCTGCTTTTTCAGTCAAATTAACGGTCATAAAATCTCCTCCAGATCAGAAATAGGTGAACGGTAATTGATTCAAGATAAAAATCTAGTTACTACTAACCTTTATTGCCACAAACAGGACAATTAGGGTCATGATAGGGGCGACGTTTAGCAAAATTTAGCGTTCCCAAATCCATAGTCAAAAGCTCAGATAATAGAGGCTTTTCAAACCCAGTAATTACCTTAATTGCTTCCAACGCTGTCAGACAAGCTAGCGTTCCCGAAACTGCTCCTAAAACACCAAAACTGCGCCGATCCCAATTAGGTTTTTCGGGGAAAATACAAGATAAACAAGGAGTTTCCCCAGGAATAATTGTAGTTAGATAAGCCTCCATTCCATTCATCGCCGCCTCTACCATTGGCTTCCGCCAACGCACACAAGCAGCATTCAACAAATCGCGTTCTTCAAAGTTATGAGCACAGTCAAGGGCGACATCTGCTTGTAATACTAAAGAGTCCACATTTGACGGGGTAACATACTCAGGAATTGCCTCAATTTCTACGTCAGGATTGATCGCAGAAAGAGTTTCCTTTGCTTTAAAAACTCTCGGTTTTCCTACCCAATCATCCGTCATTAAAATTTGACGGTTCATGTCATCTTGGCGCAAATCACCGCCCCTAACTAGCACCAGTCTACCAACTCCAGCCACCGCCAAATATAGCGCCGCCGTACCGCCTAATCCCCCTACACCTGTGACTAATACGGTCGCTTGGCGGAGTTTTCTTTGTCCGACTTCCCCAAAATTAGGAAGCATCATTTGGCGATGGTATCTTTCAATTTCAGTGGGTGTAAGGTTCAACACTTTAATTCTCCTTACTTAGCTTCTAAATCTGAGAGTAGAACTACATTTTTTGGCTTCTCTTTGAACACTTTGAAGAGCTTTTGTTCAACTCCAGAGGAAGTGATAAATAAGTTATAAGCATCGATCAAGGCATCCTTATATTTGGCTAATTTTTCTTCGTCACTATCATTAGGAAAATTAGCATCAATTTCTGCCATTAGCTGAGAGAACTTTTTCAAAATGTGCAAGCGATTGACATTTACCAATTGCTGCTCGTAAGGGAGTTCAAAGAACTGAAAATATTGTTCAGCATCAGTGAGTTTGCGAAATTCAGCTAAACTTTGTGTCATTTTTATTGCTCCCGTGCTTTTAGTTCTTTTTTCAGTTCGTCTAACTCGCGATAAAGCTCGTAAGTTTTGGAAGCTACTTCCATGATTTGCTCGAAGTCTGTTGGTAAACCTTCTGCTAAATCATGAAGTTCCATTTTTAGTTGTCCACCTTTGCTATTGAGGCGTTTAATTTTGGTTTTTAATTCCTCAATTGTCAGTTGGCTAGAAGCGGGAATATCTGCTTGCACCATTGGTTTTTCTCCATTGACTAAAGCTGGGCAATTTCTCCATGTTTGGCAGCTAATTCTATGGCAGAATTGACAATTTTATCACCTTCAGCCGCCAATTTTTCAAAAGATTCAAAGCCAAAACGTTGAGCATCACGGAGAGTTTTTGATACCAACAAGAGGCGACCGGAGAAAATTAATGCCCAGCCAAAACCTTCATGACTCAAGTCAATGACAACTTGCGAGAGTAAGCCTGTTTCTTGTTCTATTCTAGAGGCGATCGCACGATAAAAAGTAGCAATCCTTGACTTAGTAATTGGATCGACTTCTCCTTCTACCGAAATCTTCTTCTTTTGCTCTTTGGTAACAACCAAAGGTTTGATAATTAATTCATCCGACCAATTGCGATAACTCCCATAAGCGTCATGGGCGCGAACTTGGCGTACCAATTCTTTGAGAAACGGCGTACTATTAATCAATTCTTGTATATCAGTACTTTGGGGAGTAGTTTCAGTGGTCGTCATTGTACTTTACTTTCCTTTTGATAAATGCCTAACTTTTTTCTGTTTGGGTGTATTTATTCCGCTTCTAACTCAGCGAAATTTCTTTCCTTTTGTTGCAGTGCTTTTCTTAACCAAGGTGGCGGACTTCCTTTTAAGGTTTCTACTAACCTTTGCAGGATCTCAACAATTTCTTCTTCCTCAGTTTTTGACTTAATTGGAGTGACATTTTTCCGAATTAATCTCGCAGCTGCACTCCCGCCAATTGCGGAAACATAAACAATTGTACAATCAGCTAAAGCTTCTAGTTTGGGAACTAGTTTATCTTCCGATCCATCTTCTTTGAGATCGCCTTCAAACTCTAGGGTATCTACTAATTTATAACCTTCAGTTGACACCTCATAAACTGTCATTTGCTTTGCCCAACCAAAGTGAGCGTTAATATGAATTTTATCATTTGTGGCAAAGGCAATTTTCATAATTGTACTCCTCTCTTTCAAAAATTACCAGAAGAATAGAAATATTTTAATGATGGTGTTTGCTTTCTTCTTCTTCCAACAAAATGTTGCCAATGCGGAATAAAACCTCTGTAGTGCCGCGATAACCAACTGAAGAAAAGTAACCGTTACCTAAGCGATCGTACACCGGAAAACCTTGTCTGTAAAGAGGTATCCCCAACTTTTGGCTAACTCTAGAACCTTGAGAATTAGTAATCAATAAATCTGACCCAAAAGCTAAATTTTCCAGGTCATCTAAATCCCCAATTATCACAGATTCCACGGGAATTTTGGCTAATAAAGGTGACTGAGTAGTAGTAACAGCAGCTTGAATTTCCGCCCCCATTTCCTGTAAAAAACAGCTAAGGGAATATAACAAATCTGGTTCCAATGCTAAAGATACTTTCTTTCGTCCAAAAAAGAAGTGAGTATCTAACATAGCATCTTGTAATTGACGACGTTGGCGGCGATATTTTTCCGGTACAGGTTGCCCACTTAATTGAGATAATTTTACCAGAAAATCATCGACAACTTTTAAACCCATCAAGCGAGGAAAAACTTGATATTCAGTGCCGAATCTTTGCTGTAAAATCTCCGCCGCACCTCGCATACTCTCACCAAAAGCTAACGTGAAAGCCGAAGCACCAACACTTTTTAAATCAGCAACACTTGTACCCCCAGTGGTAACAGCACTAAAGTCACCTTCTGATAAGTGTCCATCTAGAGATTGAGAAAGATCGGGGATGGCGATCGCCTTTAACCCAAAAGCAGTTACAATCTCCTTAATCTCCTGCACATCCCCAGGCGTAAACGCCGAACTCACCAAAATTGTTACTCGATCTTTTTGCCTTTCACCCTGTTCTGGAATCTGACCAACAATCCCTTCGACAGCAGCAGCAAAACCATCTTGTAACCCCCCTTTAAAATCAGGAGTAGAAACCAAAACTAAAGGTAAATTCTTGATACTTTCCCGGCGTTCTCTAATATCTTTGAGAATGCCTTCCATATCATCCCCTCTAGTTTCCGTTAATCCCGTCGTACAAAGTCCAATAATTTCCGGTTTCGCCTTTTCTAATAAAGTTAAAATTGCCGTTTCAACGTTATCTTCTCCCCCTAAAATCGTCGTTACTTCCGTCATCGCCGTAGTGCTTAAAGGAATCGCTTCTCGGAAGTGCCGCACTAACATTACTTTGGCAAAAGCTGTGCAACCTTGGGAACCATGAAGTAACGGCATCATTCCCTTTAAACCTAAGAAAGCTAACGTTGCACCTAGCGGTTGAGATTGCTTCAAAGGATTAATAGCAACAGATTTTTTTGGGTTAAGTACAGTAGCCATTTCTTTCGGTAATTAGTAGTTGGTAATAGGTAGTCGGTAATAGGTGGTTTATGATAGCAATTGGTAGAGCGAAAGGGAAATTCCCCAGTCCCCAATTACCAGTCCCCAGTCCCTAATCCCAAGGTGCTCTTTGACGTACTTGTTCCCAAATAGGACTGTGAAGTGCTTCGTCTAATTCCCTTGCCATTTCCACCATTCCTTCATAACCTGCGTAGGGATGATGGCGTTCTTGGTTAATATCAAGAAAAGGAATTTTTGCCTTTAAAGCTGTGTATTGATTTCGTCCTCCGGCAATTAACATATCTGCCTTAGTTTTATCAATTACTCTCAGCAATTCGGAGGCATTTCCCTTTTCTAGCATGATGCCATCTTTGCCCAACAATTCTTTAATTCTCGCCTTATCTTCTTCAGTACTTTTTTTCGTACTAGTAGCCACTACTTCCATACCTAAATCTTTAGCAGCAGAAATAATTGACCAACTTTTTACACCACCTGTGTAAAGTACCACTCGTTTACCTTGTAACCGGGCGCGATAAGGCGCAAGGGCTTGATTAAGCTTTTCTGTCTCTTCAGAAATTAACTTTTCGGTGCGTTCTTGTAAATCTGCATCGCCAATTTTAGCGGCAATATTTCGCAAGCAGCGATTGATATCCTCAACGCCATAGAAAGATTCTTCAATGTAAGGAATCCCATACTTTTCTTCCATCTTTCTCGCCATGTTGATCAATGCTTTTGAGCAGATCATGACATTTAATTTGGCGCGATGGGCAGTGCAGATATCTCGATAACGACCATCACCTGTAATTTTAGCGAGAACCCGAATGCCTAACTTTTCAAATAGGGGAGTAACATTCCACATTTCGCCAGCAATGTTGTATTCCCCAATTAAATTAATGTCGAATGGTGTAGTATATTCTGGTTCCGCAGTTCCGACAACATATTCTAATAATGTCTCGCCACCGATGCGATTACCCAAGTTTTTGCTACCAACAAAACCAGGAGAATTAACCGGAACTACCGGAATTCCAGTTTTTTGAGCAGCAGCTTCGCAAACTGCATCCAAATCATCACCAATCAACGCAGTAACGCAGGTTGAATAAACAAAAACCGCCGCTGGTTGGTAACGATTTTGAACTTCTAAAATAGCTTTGTAGAGCTTTTTTTCACCACCAAAAATGATGTCATTTTCACTTAAATCAGTGGTAAAACCTGTCTTGTAAATAGTTGGGCCAGAGGAAAGACTACCGCGACTTCCCCAAGAATTTCCGGCACAAGCGATCGGTCCATGAACCAAATGCGCCACATCAGTAACAGGTACTAAAGCAATACTAGCACCATCAAATGCACAACCACCTTGAGCAGCACCAGGTTGAGCTTGTTGTTTACAAGCTTTATTCTTCTTTTCGCCGTCTTTGTGGTGATTATGTTCGCAAGCTTTTTCGTTGAGCAGTTCAGCGATTTTACCTTGAGTAATTTTCATCTTCGTTACTGGTCATTAGTTATTGGTCATTGGTATGAAAGGTAATCAGTCATCAATCATCGTTTTTGCAGAAATATTCACAAATGACGAATAACAAATGACTATTAACTAACAGATATATTTAGTAACATCTTCACCGCAATCATCAGCGAGATAACTAAGGGCACGGAGGCGTAGAGCAACAAATTCGTAATAGAGAGGATTCAATTTACAAAGTGGGGGAATATGAAAAGTCCGATCGAACAAAGTCACATCTCTTTCAAAAGGGCAGCAGCAAGGAATCAAAGTACAAAGTAAATGCGCTAATTTGCGATCGCTTACCCTTAAACTATCCACCCAACGCCGCAAAGGAAATAAAATATCAAACCCAGGGCGGCCTCTGGGAATCGGATGATCGTGATCGTGAGTAATAGTAGACATTGTTATCAAAACCAGGTATAGAGGGGTACAGGGGCAGAGGAGCAGAGGAGCAGGGGAGCAGGGGAGCAGGGAAAAGAGAATTACCCAGTCCCCAGTACCTAGTCCCCAGTCCCCAATCACCTCTACCGAATCAAGTCAAAGGAGATATCAGTCTTACCAGGAATGTCAGTTCTGTGATCCAAATCATCGAGAATGGTATTGACAATCCAGTTGAGTAGGTTCAACGCACCTTGGTAGCCGTAGATAGGATAACGGTGCATGTGGTGGCGATCGAAAATTGGATAACCAATCCGAACCAGGGGCACACCAGTATCACGCCACAAGTATTTAGCGTAGGAGTTGCCAATCAACAAATCAACTGGTTCAGTGAACAGCAAACTTCTTAAATGCCACAGGTCTTTGCCACCCCAAATAGTAGCATTTGCACCATAAGGACTAGAAGCTAACAATGCTTTGGCTTCAGCTTCAAATTTTTCATTGCTGTTACTAACAACAATGTGAACTGGTTCTGCACCAACTTCCAACAAGAAGCTAATCAAACCCATCACCAAATCAGGATCACCGTACATCGCAACGCGCTTGCCATGTAACCAAGATTGGGAATCATTCATTGCGTCAATAGCACGACCCCGTTCAATTTCCAATTCGCGAGGAATCGGTTGTCCGGTAATCTTAGAAAGCGCTTGCAAGAATTCATCAGTTCCGCGAATCCCAACTGGGCGATAAACTGCGGTTTCTTGTCCCCACTCACTATTGATGTAGTTCAGGGTTTTTTCTGTGGAGTAAGCTTGCAATGCGATCGTACCTTCAGCATTAATCGAATCTGCACCTTCTTCCAAAGTTGTCAGACCATTGTACATCACAAATTCGCCTTCATTCGGAGCATCAAAAGAATCCGAATTATCAGCCAAAACCGTGTAATTAACACCCATCAAATTGAAGATTCTCTTCAATTCCCGAATATTGCTGGTATAAGCATCAAAACCTGGAATAAAGTTCCATTTACCATTCTTGGTTTCTGTCTTCTTGTCCTTAGTCAAGCAAGTCAGAATCCCCTTCATCATATTGTCATAACCAGTGACGTGAGAACCCACAAAACTAGGAGTATGAGCAAAAGGAACAGGGAAATCTACCGGAACAGAACCCGCTTGTTTCGAGTTAGTGATAAACGCACCCAAGTCATCACCGATTACTTCTGCCATACAAGTTGTACACAGAGCAATCATTTTGGGCTTGTAAAGAGCATAAGAATTCGCCAAGCCTTCAATCATATTTTGCAAGCCACCGAACACCGCCGCATCTTCAGTCATCGAAGAAGAAACAGCAGAAAATGGCTCTTTGTAATTCCGAGTTAAGTGGCTACGGAAATAAGCAACGCAACCTTGAGAACCATGTACAAAAGGTAAAGTTCCTTCAAAACCAGCCGCCGCAAAAATCGCACCTAAAGGTTGGCAAGCTTTCGCCGGGTTAACTGTTAACGCTTCACGAGAGAAGTTCTTTTCCCGATATTCCCAAGTCTTTGTCCACTCAACTACACGGGCAATTTCTTCATCCGAATGTCTGCCTTCAAACTGTTTTTTGTTCTCGAACAGTGTTTGATATTCAGGTTGGTGGAATAGGTCAAAGTGGTCGGCAACTTTATTTAGATCGTTCTGAGCCATGATTTTTCTCCTAATTTTTTCGCTGTCTGGACTTTTTTTTGTAGTGTTCAGCCTGGGGAGTTTGGGGAGTTTTGAGTTTTGAGTTGTAGGGTGCGTCAGATGCTAAAACCCTTATACTGTCGATCAGATTTATGGTCTGACGCACCCTACTAATTGTCTTGTCCCCTTGTCCCCAAACTAGTCCTTAATCTTCGTTCTTCCAAGGAGCTTTGATTAAACTCCAAGTTGGGTTATTAATTGCCAAATCCATGTCGCGTGCAAACACTGCAAATCCGTCATAGCCGTGATATGGGCCAGAGTAATCCCAGGAGTGCATTTGCCGGAATGGTAACGCCATCTTGTGGAAGACATATTTTTCTTTAATTCCAGCAGCGATCAAATCTGGTTTCAAGTTTTCCGCTAATTGCTCAAATTCGTAACCAGAAACGTCATCGTAAATAATGGTGCCGTCTTCAACGTATTCCGCAGTACGTTTGTAGTCGTCGTTGTGACCGAATTCGTAACCTGTACCAACTACGTGCATTCCCAAATCTTCAAAGGCTGGGATAACGTGACGTGGACGCAGACCACCCACCATCATCATTACGGTTTTGCCTGCCAAACGTGAGCGATATTTTTCAATTATTGCTTCGGCTTGGGGTTGGTATCTGGCGATAACTTCTTCTGCTTTGGCTTGAATTGTTTCGTCGAATTTCGAGGCAATTTTCCGTAGGGAGTCAGCAATTTGAGTTGGGCCGAAGAAGTTGTATTCAATCCAAGGAATACCGTAAGTTTCTTCCATGTGACGGCAGATGTAGTTCATCGATCGATAGCAGTGAATTAAATTCAGTTTTGCTAACGGTGTCATCACTACTTCGTTAAATGTACCATCACCAGAGAATTGGCAAAGTACGCGCAAGCCGATTTCTTCTAACAAAATCCGAGAAGGCCAAATGTCTCCACCGATGTTATAGTCACCGATAATGTTGACATCATAAGGGCCGGGAACAAAACCTTCGGGAGTCTTGCGATATTGGTCTGCTTTGGGTAGTACCCAGTCTCTTACTGTGTCGTTAGCAATGTGGTGTCCTAGAGATTGGGAAACACCCCGGAAACCTTCGCAACGTACAGGTACTACTGGTTTTTCGATTTCTTTAGCTTTCTTCTTGGCAACTGCTTCGATGTCATCTCCAATCAAACCAATAGGACATTCAGATTCAATCGTGATCCCTTGGCTTAAGGGGAAGAGTGTTTCCATTTCATCGATCAGTTTCGCCAGTTTTTTGTCACCACCGAATACAATGTCTCTTTCTTGGAAGTCGGAGGTAAACTGCATGGTACCAAAGGTATCAACACCAGTAACACCGATGTAATAGTTACGCCGACCTGACCAGGAATAGTAACCGCAACCAACAGGGCCGTGACTTAAGTGGATCATATCCTTGACTGGGCCCCAAACCACACCTTTTGCACCTGCATAAGCGCAGCCACGAGTGGTCATTACTCCAGGAACAGACTTGATGTTGGATTTAACTCCGCAATCAGATTTTCCTTCTTCGTAAACGTTGAGGTGTTTTGCCCGTTTCTTACCACCTTTCTCTGGGTAAGCTTCAATAATTTCTTTAAGTAGTTCTTTCTTCTCTTCGTTAGTGGTGGGTGTGTTGGTTGTTGTCATGATTTAGAGCCTCGTTTCAATGTAGGGAGTAGGGAAGTAGGGAGTAGGGAAAGGGAGGAGTTTAGGGAGTAGGGAATTTCTCCTCCCTATCTCTATTCCCTATTCCCCAACAAATAACGGATTAGACGGCAGTAGCTTTTAGTTGATCTTCTTTGATCGCTTTTTCGTATTCTTGTTCACCGCCCAAGATACCGAATTCAACTAGCAATTCTTCCAGTTCGTCCATTGAGATTGGAGTTGGAATTGTCAGGTTCTTGTTGTCAATGATCTTCTTCGCTAATTGACGGTATTCTTCATTTTGTTGGCTGTCGGGTGCATATTCGTTAACAGTCATCCGACGTAGTTCTGCGTGTTGAACAATGTTGTCGCGAGGAACAAAGTGAATCATTTGGGTGTTCAGACGTTTTGCCAAGGTTTCGATTAATTCGAGTTCCCGGTCAACTTTACGGCTGTTACAAATCAAACCACCTAAACGAACGCCGCCAGAGTGTGCATATTTCAAAACGCCTCTGGCAATGTTGTTAGCTGCGTACATTGCCATCATTTCACCAGAGGTAACGATGTAGATTTCTTGTGCTTTTCCTTCGCGGATAGGCATTGCGAAACCACCGCACACAACGTCGCCTAATACGTCATAAGATACGAAATCGAGGTCTTCGTAAGCGCCATTTTCTTCTAAGAAGTTGATGGCGGTGATGATCCCACGTCCCGCGCAACCTACACCTGGTTCTGGACCACCAGACTCAACGCAACGTACATTCCGATAACCAGTTAGCAATACTTCTTCGAGTTCCAAATCTTCTACAGCGCCCCGTTCAGCAGCTAAGTGGAGAATTGTGGTTTGGGCTTTGCTGTGTAACATCAAACGGGTAGAGTCTGCTTTGGGGTCGCAACCTACGATCATGATGCGTTGGCCCATTTCTGCCATTGCGGCGATCGTATTTTGAGAAGTTGTGGATTTACCGATACCGCCTTTGCCGTAGAATGCAATTTGTCTAATATGTTCAGTCATTGCTTTGTCTCCTTCGTGTTATGCTGTGTAATTTTTGTTGCTTGAGTAGTTGAGTGTGGATTGGGCAGAAAATGTGGGTTTGGCGGCGACCGCCCCACAGGTATTCCTGGGGAATCTTGATAATTTTTCATGATTTTTCCTGACTAGACTGATTCGACAACTAAACTGGGTAATACTAATTGTTGTAATTTTTGTTCGATCGCAACTTTCAAAGTCATCGTGCTACTAGGACAAGAACCGCAAGCACCTTTGAGTACAACTTTTACTTTGTCGCCTTCTACGTCGTAGAGTTCCACATCTCCGCCGTCTGCGGCTAAGAAGGGTTTAACTTCTGTCTCCAATACTTTCTGAATCAAGGTGATTTTTTGCAGGTTGGTTAACTGAGGTAAGGTTTCTGGTTCGGGTTCAATTACCGGAACTTTAACTTTTTCTTTTTCCACTCCTTCCCAAACTGCGACAATTAAATCGTCAATATCGGCTAAACAAGTACTGCATCCACCCCCGGCTTTAATATAATTTGTGACTTGTTCTGCACTGGTGAGATTGTTTTCTTTAATCGTCCGTTTAATCTTTGATTCGGTAATCCCAAAGCAGCGACAAATCATGGCACTTTCGTCTTCTTCATGATTCGCTAAGGGGATACCTTTGTAGGAATAAATCGCTGCTTCTAATGCTTCTTGTCCCATCACGGAACAGTGCATTTTTTCTTCGGGTAATCCGCCTAAGTATTCGGCAATTTCTTTGTTTGTCAGACTAAGAGCTTGGTCTACTGTCATGCCGATAATCATTTCGGTTAAGGCAGAGGAAGAAGCGATCGCACTTGCACAACCAAACGTTTGAAACTTAGCCTCCAGAATTATATCAGTTTCTTCTTCAACTTTTAAGTGCAATCTTAAGGCATCTCCACAAGCAATGCTACCTACTTCTCCGGTGACAACTTTCATTCCTGCTTTGTCTGCTGCTTCTATCAATCCTTGGTTTTTTGGATTGTAGAACAAGTCCATTACCTTATCTGTATATTCCCACATAGCCTTGGTTATTTCTGTTATAAATGTTGCAGTTTGAGAAAAGAATCGAAAATCTTGTAAGGGCGGGTTTTGTTGTTAATTTTTCGGTTGGCTAACCAGATTATCTACTAAACCCTCCCCTACATTATTTAGGAGTTGCAGCAAGGGCTTTTTCCTGCTCTTGCAACCAGGCTTCCTGGTCGTTTTTGAAAGGTGATAACGCTCTTAAACGTTCAATAACTGGTGGCATTACTGATAAGACTTTTTCGACTTCTGCTTGTTTGGTATAACGAGAGAGAGAGAAACGAATCGAACCATGTAACACCGAATAAGGTAAACCCATTGCTCGTAAAACGTGGGAGGGTTCTAAGGAACCAGAAGTACAAGCGGAACCTGAAGAAGCACAAATTCCATGTTGATTTAAGGAAAGAAGAATTGCTTCACCTTCGATATATTTGAAGCCTATATTAGTTGTATTAGGAAGTCTGTTTTTGGGGTGTCCGTTTACTGCTGTATCGGGTATTGTATTTAGAATACCTTGTTCTAACAAATCGCGCAAGGCTTGTTCTTCGATAACATTATTTAAATGTTCTAATGCCAATTCGCTAGCTTTTCCTAATGCAATAATTCCGGGTACATTTTCTGTTCCTGCACGTCTTCCTCTTTCTTGATGTCCGCCAATTAACATGGGACGGAACCTCACACCTTTGCGGACATATAAAGCACCAATGCCTTTGGGGGCGTGCAATTTGTGACCCGAAAGTGTCAACATATCCACAGTGCTAGTTTGCATATTCAGGGGAATTTTGCCCACTGCTTGCACTGCATCAACATGAAAGATAGCGCCGTTTTCTTTGACGATTTGACCGATTTGTTCGATCGGAAACACCACACCAGTTTCATTATTCGCATACATGATTGAAACTAAAGCTGTGTTACCCGTGAGGGATGCTTCCAATTCTGCTAAATCTAATTGTCCTTGGCTATCTACAGAAAGATAAGTAACAGTATAACCTTGACTTTCAAGCTGTTTGCATTGATTTAAAACCGCCGCGTGTTCGACTTGAGTAGTAACAATGTGATTCTTGTTTGGACGGGCTGCTAAAGCGGCGCGAATAGCTGCATTATCTCCTTCTGTGCCGCAACTTGTCAAGATAATTTCTGTGGATTGAGCACCTAATAAAGCGGCAATTTGTTCTCTCGCTTGTTTAACTGCTTTACCAACTTGACCACCAAAAGTGTGCATACTAGAAGGATTGCCGTAAAACTCGCTTAAGTAGGGCAGCATTGCCTCTAAAACTGCTTCATCAACTTTCGTAGTTGCATTGTTATCCAAATAAATTACCGACATAATGCTGCTCCTACAGTCTGAGATTAACGAGATACAATGACTTTTTTAAGTTCTTGAGAATAGGTATTAAACCACTTTTGCCAATAGGGGTCTGGTTTGGTTTTACTGATGCGAGTAACTAAGTGGTTATAAGTATTAAACCAAGACTCCCAGTAATCCTCAGAAGAGGCAATAGCACTTAATCTACGAACGCAACCATTATTAGTCGGACAAACCGCTTGACATTGAGGAACACTGTAAAAACCGACGCAACCGTTACACAAGTTAGAGTCTATTTGGTAAGTTTGTCCTTTAACAGAAATTGCCTTAGTTGGACATTGAGGTAAACAGCGATCGCAAGCAATACAGTTATTCGTAATCGTGTAAGTCATTGCCCCCTCCTTAATCAATTTTGGATTTTAGATTTGAGATTGAGGAAAAACCTCAAATCTAAAATTGTTACACTGTTGCAGTTTGAGTTGAGAGCCAATTTTGATAGAATTCCAAAGCCACCTTTTCGATGATGTCGTAAGCTTCCACTGGTTGAATTCCCGCTTTTTGCAAAGTTTCTTGGGGACAATGACCAATTTTGGAAACTAAGACTGCTTTGCAATCTTCCAACATCTTCACCATGCCGTCGAGAGATTCATCTTCACCGACACCACCTTGACAATACTGGTCAACTTTGCGGTGTCCGACGAATTTCACATTTACGCCATCAACTTCGTAAACTTGGAACTCTCTAGCATGACCGAAGTGTTGATTAACTAAACCGCCACCTTTTGTTGCTACTGCAACTAAGATTTTGGGACTGTCAGCAGCTTTCTTCGCTAACGCCTTAGCAGCTTTGATGGCTTCTTGTTCTTCCCGAACTTTATCAATGGCTGCATGGACTTCCTGACGCTTCTCTAGGTCGTATTCCGGTGCCATTTCCAAGAACTTATCTTTGGTAAATTCTTGAGAACGGTCTTCGCCTAACAACCCAACTGCATCGGCGCGACATTGACGACAATGGCGCATCATTTTCATATTGCCGGAACAGCTATCTTGCAATGCCTTCAGTTCTTTTGGTGTCGGGCCTCTTTGACCTGTTAAACCGAAATGTGTACCATGTTCCGGGGCGGAGATTAGGGGCATGATATTGTGCAAGAATGCGCCCTTTTCCCGAATTACTTTGTCAACTTCAACTAAGTGTTCGTTGTTGATACCGGGAATCATTACCGAGTTGACTTTACAGAGGATGTCGGCTTCTTGTAAAGCTTGTAAGCCTTCCATCTGTCTTTCGTGAAGGATTTTCACTCCTTCGATGCCTCTGTAGCGTTTGCGTCTGTAATGTACCCAAGGGTAAATTTTGGTTCCTACTTCCGGGTCTACCATATTAATAGTTATGGTGACGTGATCGACGTTGAGTTGTTTGATGCGATCGACATAATCGGGAAGCATTAAACCATTGGTAGACAAGCACAGTTTAATATCTGGGGCTTTGTCTGCAACTAACTCAAAAGTGCGGAATGTCTTTTCGGGGTTAGCTAAAGGATCTCCCGGACCAGCAATTCCTAAAACGGTCATTTGGGGAATTTTTCCGGCGATTACCAGTGCTTTATGTGCGGCTTCTTCCGGTGTCAGGAGTTCGCTAACGACTCCAGGGCGACTTTCGTTGGCGCAATCATATTTACGGTTGCAGTAGTTGCATTGAATGTTGCAAGCTGGTGCAACTGCAACGTGCATTCTGGCGTAGTGATGATGTGCGTCTTCGCTGTAGCAAGGGTGCTTGGCGATGCGTTCTTGAATCTTTTCGTCGAGGGTTGCTTTTGTCTCAGTGGAAGAAGAACTGCAACCGCAACTGCCAGATTTTTTAGCGTTAGCTGTATCTGACTTTGTTATCGCTTCCGGTGTCGTCGTGACTAATCCTGTGGTTGAAGACATCGAATTTCCCAGTAACTTGCTGTGTTTCCGGCGTGAGTACACTTAGCTGCAAAAGAAGCGAACTTTGTTTTGTGTCTTCTGCTGAAATTTAAGTGCCTGACGTTATTGGATTTATATCAAGTGGTGTTCAGCCAGCTGAGCCTTTGTCTTGGATTCAGATTTATTGAATTTATTAGATTTGTACTCAAGCCCTCAAACCCAATGTAGATTTAGATCCAAAATTTATTTTGGGGTAAGGGTACTAGTATTTATCGGGAGAGGTGTGAGTATTTCTGGTAAGGGGTACGGGAATAACTTGTACTCAGGCGCAAACCTTTATGTAGTGAGGGTTTGCACCTGATTAACTGGCCTAATTTCGCTTGGCAACCTTGTACTCAAAATTGGTCTATAGTAACGCTGGAGCAGGCTTTGTTGGCTACTCCAGTGGTGCGATTTGCGAATTAAATTTTGGTTCTGTATCCAAAATAGCACTTTAATAAATTAAATGGTAGCTATTGCGACAAAATTTGTTACACTTAATTTTGTGACAGACAAGCAGATAGTGATTGAGCAGCTTTAGTGAAAAAAGTTTGCCTTTGAGTACAGGTTAATTTAGTAATAGTATTTTGGTGAAACCCTTGCCAGTTAAGGAAATTAGGGTTTGCTTTTGAGTACAAAAATGCAAGTACCCCTATCAATAAATACTTGTACCTGATGGGAAAAATACTAGTACCCTTACCCCAAAGATTTTTTTGAACTGTTAATTAGCAAGGGTTTGAGAACTTTGAGTACAAAGTTAATAAGTCTAATATTTCCAATCGACTCAGAGCGATCGCAG
Organism: Floridaenema fluviatile BLCC-F154; assembly: GCF_041929135.1. NCBI lineage: Bacteria > Bacillati > Cyanobacteriota > Cyanophyceae > Aerosakkonematales > Aerosakkonemataceae > Floridanema > Floridanema fluviatile. The sequence goes on from NZ_JBHFNS010000094.1 coordinate 169,908, forward strand.
CTGTGGAAAGTGATTTGTTATAAGCAGGAGAACAGCGTTGGTTCCTTTGTCGATGCTACTGCCTTTTACCAAACCGACTAACAAAGTACCTCTTCTCAAGAGGTTTAGGCGTTCTCCTAGTTCTGAGACTCCTGCATCTAGTTCAGAAAATAGCGATTCTCTAGGATTCAAAGCGATACTGATAGATTTTCAGATTGTTTTCGATCGAGATCCAGCAGCAAGGAATTGGCTGGAGGTGTTAATCTGTTATCCAGGTTTTCACGCCCTTTGTTTGCATCGCATCGCCCATTGGTTGCAGATACATAAGGTAAGTTTTTTCCCTCGTCTGATTTCTCATTTTGGCAGGTTGTTCACGGGAATTGAAATTCATCCAGGTGCAACGATCGGCAAAGGTGTATTTATCGATCATGGCATGGGAGTAGTGATTGGCGAAACTGCGATTATTGGCGATTACTCGCTAATTTATCAAGGTGCTACTCTTGGCGGTACGGGGAAGGAAAGCGGTAAACGCCATCCAACGCTGGGAAGCAATGTAGTGGTAGGTGCTGGTGCAAAGGTGCTGGGTAATATCCAAGTTGGCGATAATGTCAGAATTGGTGCTGGTTCAGTTGTGCTGCGCGATGTTCCTACTGATTGTACAGTAGTAGGAATTCCCGGTCGAATTGTGTCTAAACAAGGTAAAGGTTGTCCTTTGGAACATGGCAAGTTACCTGATACGGAAGCTACTGTAATTCGTAGTTTACTCGATCGCATTGAACAATTGGAACAACAAGTAAAAGACTTGAAAAATTTATCGAGAATCAATCAGGAAAACTATGTTTGACTCTCCTAATTGTCCTTCTTTCGCTAGTCAGATTGTCGGGATTTCTCGCCCCAATCGTTGGCAAGTTTATCATCGTTTACAAGAGTTAATGATTCCTTGTTGGTGTCCCAATGACGGTTCTTTGCGAGTGGAAGTAAATAACAGTATTGAAGCAATTTTAGTTCGCAGTGCTGTCCAACAATTTATGGCTTCTCGTGGGGAATTAATTGATTGGTTAGAACGCTGTTGGCGAACTAAAAATCAGGGATATAAGTAGTTTTGCTCAGGTGAATTCAAGTACGTGAGGTAATGTCATGGAACGCAGTTTTAAAGTTAGCGAATTCATCAATTTTTTACAGTATGATTTGGAAATATCTAGTTCTGCGATCGCAATGGCACTCCGTACTCACCAGCAATGGCACGATCCTTTACCGATGTTACTTTGGCAATATGGATTAATTTCGATCGAGCAGTTAACGAGAATTTTTGATTGGTTGGAAACTCAAACCAGTAAGGATTTTAAACTTTAAAACTTGTAACTAACATGAGTAACATTCAGATTAATGATACGACGCTTCGGGATGGGGAACAAGCAGCTGGTGTTGCTTTTAGTTTAGAGGAAAAACTGGCGATCGCACTTTTCCTAGACAGCATTGGGGTGCAAGAATTAGAAATCGGCATTCCGGCAATGGGGAAAGAAGAACAAAAGGCGATTTCGACGGTGGTAGAAGCCGGGTTACAAGCTAAACTTTTAGGTTGGAACCGTGCAGTTTTAGCAGATATCAAAGCTTCTATAGCTTGTGGTTTAGAACGAGTTCATATTTCTATTCCGGTTTCGGAAATCCAAATTAATGCCAAGTTTCAAGGACAATGGCAAGTAATATTATCACGACTGAAAGAAAGTATTAGTTTTGCCTTAGATAAAGGTTTGTTTGTTTCAGTTGGTGGTGAGGATTCTTCAAGAGCAGATGATAATTTTCTGTTAGATGTTGCATTATGCGCTCAAGAATTAGGCGCTTCCCGATTTCGCTTTTGTGATACAGTAGGAATACTCGATCCTTTTAGTACTTATGCTAAAGTTGGTCAACTAGTTTCGCAGTTAGAAATTCCCATTGAAATGCACACTCATAATGATTTGGGAATGGCAACTGCAAATGCGATCGCCGGAATTTTAGCAGGTGCAAAATCAGTCAATACTACTGTTAATGGATTGGGAGAAAGAGCAGGTAATGCAGCATTAGAAGAAGTAGTGATGGGATTGAAACGAGTCTATGCAATGGATCTCGGTATCAATACCCGTAAGTTTCAAGAACTCTCACAATTAGTTGCCAAAGCATCAGGAAATGAAGTTCCTCCTTGGAAAGCAATTGTCGGTGAAAATACCTTCGCTCACGAGTCAGGAATTCATGCTCATGGTGTCTTAAAAAATCCCCTAACTTATGAACCTTTTGCCCCCGAAGAAGTTGGTTGGGAACGGCGTTTAGTTGTGGGGAAACACTCAGGGAGGCATCTACTAATTAAGGTATTAGAGGAACATAATATTGTTCTCAACGCCGAAGAAGTTGATGCAGTTTTAGAAAAAGTGCGGTATCTTTCAGGACAAGTAAAACGCGGTTTGACTGTTGAAGAATTGTTAAATTTAGTTGATACTCGGAGGATAGCTCATGGCATCATCAGATGAAAATGAATTATTTGGCCCTCCAGCCTTTGATTTAGAGCAAAAGGTAAGGGTGAAAAAGTTAATCCGTAATGACGGAACTTTTCCTAATAAAGAACTTGGAGAAACTTTAGCTAAAAAAGGAGATGTTGGGTATATAGTTGGTATAGGTGACTATTTGCAAATGTACTATATCTACGCTGTACACTTTTTAGAGAGAGGTATAGTAGTCGGTTGCCGGAAAAAAGAATTAGAACTTGTAGAGGATTTTTATGAAAGTAATGTTGCGTCATAATTGCGCCGGACATTTGACTGCTTATGTGCCGAAGAAAGATTTAGAAGAGGAAGTTGTCAAAGAAAAAGAAGTGTCTCAAGGCAAACATTTCGTCTTGGCAAATGGTTGGGAATTAGTAATTCCCGATTTGACAGATCCTTTAAAACTGCCAATGACTGTAGAGGCTAAGGTGATCCGCGACTAAATTTCAACTAGAGAAACAATAATTAAATCAAAATAAGACAATTGGTAAATCTACAATCCTTTTCCCTTTTGTCTTTTGATTTTTCTTAGTTTTGGTTCGTTGTGAGGAATTTAGTCCTTCTATTTTAGGAAGGTACGACTGAAGTCGCTACTACAAACTTGTCCAAATTTGTAAAGATTTAGGAGTTACGACTATGGATATGTGCAATTTTCAACCTCAGTCAAGCTTCTTTTTAGAAGGGAGATTTTTAGGTTTTGCAACCAAGTCTAGTGGGAAAATTAAATCTTTACAAATGGCTGTAGAAAATAATGTGTTGCAAATTAAATTACCGAAAGAAGCTAGGGTGAAATTGAAGCAGGTTTTAGTTCCAGGCGATCGCATTGAAGTGTCTGGAGAAAGAAAACAAAAGCGGTTTACAGATTTACCTAAATTAACAGCATATCAGGTTAATAAAGTTAGTGAATGTGCAGGGAAAGATTGTCAAAATGACTGCTTACCAACAGTAGATATTTTAGAAGCAGCGCCTAAATCTAAAAAAATCAAAATTTTAATGTGTCAAAAATCTGGTTGTATGAAAAAAGGTGGCAAAAAGCTGAGTCAAGAATTAGAAGCTGCTTTAAGCGATCGGGGTTGGCAAAATCAAGTAGCAATTGAATATACCGGATGTTTAAAATCTTGTTCTTCTACACCTAACGTAGTTTTAATGCCAGGAAAAATCCGTTGTAGCAAAATGTCTCCGGCTCAAATTGTCGATTTGTTAGCTGATAAATTCTCCCTGACTATGTACAGCTATCAATAATTTCTCTTAACTTAGTTTTCCCTCTTATTCCCCGAAAACGAACTATGTCTAGTGTAATTTTTTACGAAAAACCGGGTTGTATTAATAATACAAAACAAAAAGCTTTACTCTTAGAAGCTGGACACCAAGTACAACCGGAAAATCTCCTAACTACTAATTGGACTAAAGAAAAATTACGTCCATTTTTCGGAGATTTGCCTGTTAGGGAGTGGTTTAATTATACTGCACCTCGAATTAAGTCAGGTGATGTAAATCCTGAGTTTTTAGACGAAGACACAGCATTAGGATTAATGATTGCAGATCCTTTATTAATTCGTCGCCCATTGATTCAAGTGGGTGAAGTGCTGACAGTAGGATTTAACTTAGAAAAAATTAATGCTTGGATTGGTTTAAAACCTGAAGTTTCAGTAAGTCAGGATTTAGAAACTTGTCCCCGTAGTCAAGCTTATTAAAGAAGGGTAAAGGGTAAAGGGTAAAAGTGAAAGGTGAAAGGTGATAAGGCAAAATTTAAAATTTTCCCTGTTTCCTATCTTTTCACTGAACCATGATACCATTTAACAGGGGATTATTATGAATCTTTCTTCTCTCCCATTTGAGGATTTACCACCCGATACTTCCGGCTTAGAAGATACTTTACAGCGTCTCCAATTGGAAGAAATGCTTGCTAAATATTTTTATGATGCTTGTCATCCTCAACAGCAGGCATTACTTTCTAATTGTGAGTGGTATATTACCACCTACAGCGAAGTACCAACACTAATTATTGAATGCCCAGATCAAATAATTAACTGGCGAGTTTTAAAATCTTTAGTGACAATTGGGGGTGTACTTAAATGTATAGTCAAGCAAGGTAAAATTAGAGTTACTTCGCCAGCAAGTAAAACTGCACCTTTTGAAATGCGAGTAGATGAATTACCTGTTTATCGTTATCCAGATTTACTGAGTTAGTAATCCAGAAGTTAGGGAAAAGACTCTAAAAACCCGATTTCTTGAAGAAAGCGGGCTTTTTTGCTTATAAGTTGTAATTACTGAAACTTTTAGCAATTTTTTGCCTAGAATAGAATTAATTTAGGTGATTAGGTCAATGCTAGGGAGCATCTTGCGTGGATTTGGGATAAAAATCTGCTAGATTGGTTTATTGAGGTAGATGTATGAAAAATTTTTTTAGACCAGCTATTTATTTAATGAACCAACTAAAGTATCCGCAAAAGTTCATTTTAATTACCATGTTACTGGCTTTGCCTCTATCTTTAATTACATATTTGTTTTTATTAGAAACTAATATTCGGATTAATTTTACGGAAAGGCAGACTTACGGAATTAAGTATTTACAACCTTTGCGGGAACTCAGAGGAGCGATATTTGAAGCTTACTTGATTGAGCAAGAATTAAAGTATAACTTTAGTTCGGAGCAATATCAAAATAAGCGTAAAGATGCTAATCAAAAAGCTAGCGAAATTTTGCAAATGTTAATAGCGAGAGATCGACGATCGCGAAATTCATTACAAACTAGTACTAAGTTGAATGAAATCAAGAATACTTGGCAGAAGTTAGAAGAAAATTATCAAATTTGGAGTCCAGAAACTAAAGATGTTTTTTATAATCGTGCGATCGCCCAAACTAGCGAACTTACGGCTAAAGTCGGCGAAACTTCCAATTTAGTTTTAGATCCTTATTTAGATGCTTATTACTTTAGTGATGCTATTCTCGCTAAACTTCCCGAAATTCAAAGGACTTTGATCGAAATAAAAATTCTCGGTAATAGTATTAATCACAATCAAGAAATCACGCCAGAAGAACGAGGTAAATTAGTTCAATTATCAGGCTCATTAAAAGATTACACTGAAGACTTATCTCGTAATTTAGAAGTAGCTTTTAATCAATCTAATTCACCTGATTTGAGGCTGAAATTGGATCGATATTTACAAGAATTACTGATAACTACTAAACAATTAAATAAGCAACTCGATCTTCTCACTAGTCCTTATGCTAATGTTCAACCAATTAGCTATATAAATCAAGCCGATCGAACTTTAAAATTAAGTTCTCAATTAGAAAAAGAAATTTCCCAAGTTTTAAATGAAATTTCCCAAGCTCGAATTAGATATTTAACAACAAGACAACAACTAATTATTATTTTTGTTTTACTAATTTCGGGAATAGTTGTTTATCTTTGGATTGCTTTTTATAAAGCAGTTATGCTGACAGTGGAGCGTTTAGACGAAGCTGCTAAACAAATGACTAGTGGTTTCGTTGGTGGAAATATTACCCTAGAAAACAAAGATGAACTTGGTCAAGTAGTGGAGTCTTTTAATAAAATTGCTACGGCTTTACGCCACTCTAATGAAGAAATTACTCGCTTAAATAAACGATTGGAAACAGAAAATTTACGCATGAGTGCTGAATTAGAAATAGCTAGACAGTTACAAGAAATGATCTTACCTAAACAAGAAGAACTAAAACAAATTGCGGATCTTGATATTTCTGGTTTTATGGCTCCAGCGCATGAAGTTGGCGGTGATTATTACGATGTTCTTCAGCAAAATGGTAAGGTTAGAATTGGCATTGGAGATGTTACAGGTCATGGGTTAGAAAGTGGTGTGGTAATGATTATGGCGCAGACAGCAGTGCGAACTTTGCTAGCTGTAGGAGAAAACGATCCGGTGAAGTTTTTAAACGCTTTGAACCAAATAATTTATCGCAACACTAATCGGATGAAATCTCCTAAGAATATGACATTATCGCTGCTAGAATATGAAGCGGGAATACTACGATTAAGTGGACAACACGAAGAGTTAATATTAGTACGAAATAACGGAAAAATTGAACGAATTGATACTTTTGATTTGGGGTTTCCTTTGGGATTGGAACCAGATATTACGCCGTTTATTCAACAGGAAGAGGTTACTTTGCGATCGGGAGAAGTAGCCGTACTCTATACTGATGGGATTACTGAGGCTGTAAACTCCCAAAATGAAATGTATGGTTTAGAAAGATTTTATGCCATTCTGCAAAAAAATTATCATCAATCAGCTGATGAAATTCGCCAAGCAGTGATTGATGATGTGATGAGTTTTATTGATGAACAAAAGGTATTTGATGATATTACTTTGGTGGTGATGAAACAGAGGTGAATTAATTTTACTACTGCTTCAATGTTTGAGAGATCATTTTTTGACCGTTTCGCAGATAGGTGAGGAATAACAAAATGGAAAATGCCATTACTAAAAGTCCGATCGCAGTTTCCGCAAAAGTATTGTAAAATCCATGTAATACTGCGGGAATTGTCCAACCAATCAAAATAATGGTAGTTTTTCGGGAATTACTGATAGCTGATAACCCCAAAAAGTATCCAAAAATTCCCGCCCAAATAGCATGAAACAGCGGTAAACAGATAAAGCGAATTGTACTAACTAACAGATATTCTCCTAATAAATTTGAAGGTTCTGCATAGCCAAAAAAAGTTGCTGTGATTCCTTCTCCTAATCCCATTGCATATTGCATTGAGTAATTCACACCTTCAGAAATCGCAAATCCTAAACCAGACATCGCGCCATAAAAAGCTGCCGTATAAGGGTCTGTTACTTTACCTGGACGGATTAAAAATAAATAAACTGGCAAAGCTTTGACAAATTCTTCTAACACTCCCACCCCAAAAACAAAACCAATTAAAGTAGGTATTCCACCTCGATCGATTCCGCCATAAAGAAAGTTAAAAGGCGGAATTTGTTGCAATAATACATCTATCGGAATGCCAACTAAAGCAGTAAAAGTGACACAGGTAATAGTATTGCTCCAAGAAAATCGATATGGTTTAATTAAATCATGCAAAATTACGCCCCACATACAAGCATAGTAAATTCCTAAAAACCCAGCAGTTTGCCGTAAACTTCCCCCGACACCTGTAAGGTTAGTTAACCAGCTAAGTACCATTGGAAACAAGGCAAAAAATAGCAGGAATTTTGCTAAACCTTGGCTGTATAATTTTGGATTAAAGGCTTCTTGATAGGGAAGGATGTCTGAAAGGTTTAATGGTTGCTGTGGTGATGGTTGTGGTTGAGAATTTGACATTTTCTTATGTTCCTTAATTCAAATTTGGTAAGTTATATTAAGGATACATAAAAATACAGAGACTTACAGGACGAAAGTACTACTGATTTCAATCCTTGACAGATATTAATGTTTTTTGAATGAATAACTGTCAGTTACAGTACCGAACTGATATCAGTAGAATAGTTGTCTTTGAAAGATTATCTTTGACGATCTAATTCTCAAAAATATGAACTTTATCACTTAACTGATTTTGCTCTTTCCACCCTTTCCACATCTGATTTTCGTCAACTGGCAAATCAATAATATAACCGTTGCTATTATCTGTAATCCATTCTGGAATAGCTCCAATATTACTTCCGATACTTGGTGTAGCAGTTGATAAACCTTCTACAACGCTGAATGCTGCAATATCTTGAAGACTAGGAATTATCTGAAAATGACTTCTATGAAGCAATTCAATAACTTTTTGATTTGGTAGTTGGTTATAATAAGAAACATTCTCGATATCCAGTAATTTCAAATCCCGATCGTAATAACTTTTATCACGAACATCAGTTGGTACACCATCACCTAAACGAAGAGACGAAATAATTTTAACTTTGATAGGTAAACCTTCTTGAAGAGCTTTCTTGGCAAATCTTAAAACTGCAATACCTCCTTTTCTAGCGAAGTGACTACCAATAAATTACCTCAACTATTTATTAGGTTTTATTATAGTTTAAGTACGACAGAGCCTAATAATTATTTAATTATATTTTTATATTGTTTATAGATTCAATAGCCGAGTTACCTCCACCATTTCTTCTCCAAAACGGTATTCATGCTGAAGTACATCCATTCATCCTGCATTTAAACAAAGAAAATCGTTTCATCACGCACTTGTTCGCCGCCGATTCTTTCGATTTTACCGTGACAGCAAGCACAGAGAAAATAGAAGAGGATGCTATCTTGATCGGGCTTAATCTTTTTTTTGAGACGCGATCGCAATTTAGCATATTGAGTCTCAGTCAAATTGCATTCAAACAAACTAAACTGCATCCATTGACCATAAGATTTAAGAATGCTGTGAATCTTCGTCCGTCGATTATCATCCGAAATATCGTAAGCAACAATAACGTGCATAATAACAACCCCATTAATTTACTGTAGGGGCGAAGCATTTGGGCGACAATTTATGAATCCCACCAAAGATGTTTGTATCCAAATGCTTCGCCCTGTCTTGGCGCAAGATTGTAGATAGATTGTAGATAGAGATTGTCTGTGTAATTGTAGCCATTTCAAGTTTTGTGAATTGTGCAAGATTGTAGATAGATTGTAGATAGAGATTGTCTGTGGGGGAGGGCGAAGCATTCGGATTGTTATATTTTGGTTGAGATTCATAAATTGTCGCCCGAATGCTTCGCCCCTACAGTATCTAAACCCCCATTATTTAAGAACCAAAGGCGGATAAAGTTGCGTTTCACCCATCAGATATTTCGCCAAAAGACGAGTTTGAATTTCAAAAGCTTCTTGATAAGTGCATTGTTTTTGTAATACTGGATGTTTGAATTTTGATTGTTTCTTTTGTTCGTACAATCTTAGGAAAGTTCGCAAACCTTCATCGGTAAGACGCACGGCATTACTCAGCGGTTCGGTGGTAAAATCTTTGGGGAAAAGCGATCGCTTATTCACCGCCGATAAAACCACAGCATCCACCACCAAAGGTCGAAATTCTTCCATCAAATCTAACGCTAAAGAAGGTCGTCCATAACGTTCGGTATGCAGATATCCTAAATAAGGATCGAAACCGACAATATTAACAGCACTTTGAAGATCGTGCGCTAACAAAGCATAACCAAAACTCAACAAAGCATTAATCGGATCGGTAGGTGGACGACGGCGACGCGATTCAAATTTGAAACCTTCGGCGCGAATTAATTTGTCGAAACTGCCAAAATAAGCCGCACTTCCCGCACCTTCCAAACCTCTTAAAGAATCAATGCTTTCGGTTTTGTCGATCGGTGCAATTACTTGATCTAATCTGGTAATTGCTGATTGCAAATTTAAAGTTTCATTCTCTCTTTGAGCGCGAAGGAAACTATTACGATAATTCTTCAATTTTCCGCGCACAAAACCTCGGACAACATGAGTAACTTTTGCTGGTTCTTGCATAACATTCCATTGTGCCGATCGCACAAATATATTCTTAGTTAACTGCGGTTCCAAACGTCCTAAATACTTACCATTTACGGTGAGAAAACTTAAAGGAATTTGCCGTTGTAACAATTCCATTAATGCGGCGGGGGAAATTGTCGATCGCCCCAACACCACCACACCATCAACCTTAATTAAAGGTACATCCAACAAAGTCTTTTTCTCAGCTTTTACCTGCAAACGTTCGTCAGTTTTGCCGATAAAACTTTCCTCTTGCGTAATATAAATTGTTCCCATTTCTTTGTTAATTCGCCTCCTGATAGCGATTAATTTTTGTCCCGACTTGGGGTAAACATTGCGAGTAAAAACTGCATCCTTGACAACGCGGAGAATAAATTGGTAAAGGCATTTTTCCAGTTTCTAAAAGCGTAGTGACTGACTGGATAGTGGCGATCGCTTCTTCCCGCAATTGGGCAGTAATTTTTACCTCTTGTCTTTGGTGAGATTGAGCATAATAAACATAGCCCTTACTCACAGTTTTCCCCGTCATATCTTCTAAACACAAAGCTTGTGCAGCGACTTGTAATTCATCATTATCAAATTCGCCTTTGTGTCCTCTTTTATATTCAACTGGATACCAACAACCTTGACTTTCTTCTACTAAGTCAGACTTGCCAATTAAGCCATACTTTTCTGACTTTAACCAAATCGCCCGAACTTGCCAAATTTCCTCCCTTTGTCCTGAGTCCAAAGTGTGAACTCGTTCATGTAAACTAGTCCCTTCAATGGTGTATTGATTATCAACAAATTCCCCTGCACAAGACATTCGCCAGCAACGATGAGGGCAATAACTGTATTGATTTAGGGATGCGATCGCAATATAATCATTTTGCATGATTAATCCTCCTTACCATACCCATTCCCATCGGTGTTTTCCGTCCAACTCCGCTATAAATAGCAAAGTCAGCCAAAGCATTAATTTGTTTAATTTTCACAGATTCAACTTCTCCTAAAATCCGAAAATTCATCACTCCCACACACCCGATAAATTTGCTTCGCGCATCGCTAACAACCTCGGTGTGAATATCAAAAAAACTGGGAAAAATCGGCTCAATTAAATCATCAGAAAACTCAATTCCGCTATACTGATTCCACTTTCGCAGCAAACTATTAAACACTAAATCCCTAGTAGGTAAAGCCGTATCAAACTGCATTTGGCGAAACGCAGTTGGCGTACAAAAAGCCAAATTAATTTGCCGTTCCTCCTCCGAAGCTTGAGCATAAATATCGGCATAAGTAGCGTAATTTGCCCAAGGAAAATCAGTATGAGGAGTACCCAAAATGCTAGTAATTTGTAAGTTTGCTGGGCCTAAATGCCAAGGTTGTTCGGGATTAAGATTTAACCAAAGTTGAGTGAGATTGCCAAATAAGGAATCATTCAACAAAGCAATGCGCCACCAGCAAAGAGTTCCCGATCGAATTGCCGATTTATGTTCATGTTGTAAGGTAAAATCATGAGAGTTAGGGCGACCAATTTGTAGGGGACTAAGGGTAAAAGCTTTGTCTGTTTTTTGGTCGTGAAGATGGGTGCCTAGAGTGCGATCGACCGAACTTACCAAGTTTAAAAACAAAGCATGAAGATGTTTCCCTTTTAGGTATCCCGGAGGAATCGGAGACTGAGGAATTAGGGTAAGAATGAGGCTATGAGGCATAGAGTTTTAGTTAGTTAGAAAGCGATTTGAGGAACTATTACCCAGTCTAAATGAATTGTGAAAAATTCTTTCTCTCTTCTTCCTTCGCGCTCTTCGCGTCTTCGCGGTTCAAAAAAATCATTTTCACAAATCATTTAGGCTGACTATATTAATTCCTAAAACGATACTGCATCCGCGCCGGAATTTTCAGACTATCTTTCATTCCTTCAAAAGTGTAATATTCTCCTCTCATCCGCACATTGCGAATTAAACTCACAGGCGGCATATTGATAGTGTCATAGCTCAATACTTGATTAGTGAACATCACATCAAGCGGATTAACAGGATAAGGAAAAGTAAATTCTCCCTCTTGATGTCGTTTAGGTTTTGGAAGTTCAGAAAGCGTTAATTCACCTTTACTCATCCATTTACCTAAACGAATCCATTTTGGTAGTTTTAGAGTTTTTTCAGAGATGATGAAAAACTCAAACTCACTCTCTGGCGCAATTTCTTTTGCTCTACCAAAGCTGGGAATATTTTTCTGCGTTTTCTCCATTTCAACATGGTAATTGTTATTAGCATATTTCCAAGTATTGAGAATAGCAGCATGATTAACTGCTCTAGCGGGAGTCACATAAATTCCCTGTTGATTTAGCGGTGTTAAATGTTCCTCATATTTGGGAACTTGTTCGGGGCAAAAGTAGCGATAAGAATGTTCTTCAGAAACAGTAGTAGAGTAAGTTTCACTATCTACTAATCCCAATGCGTAGCACAAAGCATAGTTGTGTAAAATTGGTTCCGTTTCGTACAATCGACCAATTTCACGAGTTGCAAAATAGAGGCTGTCGTGCAGTTCTAAAGTGCAGCGATAGATGATTGTCATTCTTTTTTACCTGCCTTTGCAGCTGCTTTCTTTTTACTAATATGTTTATCGGCGTAAGCTTTAGCTTCTGCATCAGCTTGTTGCAAAATTGCTTTGATTCCTTCCTCACTTCCAGTAAGCGTTTTCACTTCATTAAGTAGAGTTTTGAAGCTATCACCAATAAAGTCAGTATGCACAATAAATTCTTCAGACATTAACTCCTCAATTGCTGTTTTTGCAGCAGCTATTACATCATCTTCGTCCAATGGATCGGGAGAATTTAGAGTATTGTTTGCTTTCATTTGGTCATAAATTGCCTGAGTCCAACGCAGGTTACTAGTAATTTCTCCATCGGCAAATACAACACCAATTAACTCATTTCTCACTCTACCTGTACGAGTAGTTTGTGCTCCGTAATGACGAGTTCTCAAAATGTTATTAAATACGTAGAGAAATCCGGCTTCAGTTGGATCTTTTAAAGTCACAATGCTAGGGAAGAAAACTTGGGGAAGAATGTGATCTTGTTGGTTAATTCTGCTAGTTACTTCTCCGGGTTTAGAACCAGCTTCACCTTTAGATGCCATTGTGCCATTTTCGTAAGGAGCATTCAAGGTAAATGATTCATGAGATCGATCGAAAGCTGTGATCGAAAAGGCAGTATCAACTACAACTTTTGATTTTTCAGAACCAGAATCACCAATGGCAAATCCATAGATAATACAATCAGGATTGTCCATAGCGAAATTAACATTGTATTCGCATTCTTCGGCTGTTATTAATCCGTAGTTACGAAGTAATTCTCGACCAACTAAACGTTCAGGTGTAGATTGTTTACGCTTGAACATGGAAAGGCGACTGATAGGAGTTTTATTTTCAATTCCTGCTCTAACTCTTGCTTTGTTCAATTCGCCATCTGTTTGAAATAATGGGTAAGATTCGGTAACTCGAATGGTAAGGAAGTGGACATATTTTCCCATTGGTTTGTAGGGAATTTCTTTGTGGAAAAACTTGGAATCAACAGTTTTGAGCAATGCCATGATTTGTCTCCTGAAATATTTGATAATGTTGATTAAACTCAGTAAATTCATTCCTAGATGAACTTACTGAATTCAGTTACTCTGCATCAGAGGTTTCTGTAACTTGTTCGCTTCTGGCTTGGTTTTCTTTGTCGTCTTCGAGGCGATACAAAAATTCACAAGTATCTCGAATTAAATTCAGTTGTTTACCTGCAATACGTGCGCGATCGCCTGCAAAAGATTTCTCAAACACATCCACTACAAAATACTGAGCAAATTCTAAAACCGCTTGTCTTTCTTCCTCACGGTTACTAATCACCCAGCGTCCTTCTGCGGTAGAAGCATGAACTCGATCCATCAATTTGAAAACTTCAGCAGCAACCGTCTGCACTAAAGATTCGCCTTGAAATACAGTTGAATCAGCTTTAAGAATAGTATCTGCTGCTAAATCAATTGGTTTTAAAACTGCATTAGCTTTGGGATTATATCGCTTGTTTGCTCGGTAAAACTTGCGAAAAAGCTCTGTGAGTTTTTTCGGATGGTTTAAAGGAGATTCTTCTCCCACAATCATTTCCTCCAAATTAGAATCAAATTTGCTGTAAGGGTCAAAGCAGGGATAGAAATAATAGGCGTAAAGCTTAATTTTTTCTACTTTTGCTGTTTCAATTCCCTGATTACGAACCCAACGATTTAAGTAACTGAAAACATACAAAGGACTGGTTTCAAAATCCTTTGCTAATTCTGTAAATCTGCCCCAATTGGCATCATAACCTCCCTTAGCTTGCTTGGCATTAACATCTAAATGAATTGCATAAGCAGCAGTGAGAACATTTAAAGGTGCCGGATGTTTGATATTGTTTTGATCTTGCCAACCTTCGAGGATGCTATCTAGGCGAAAGCGATCGCGTCCCACTAGCACTCGAAATGCCTGTGGCGCACTATCGAGAAATACGCTTTCTTCAAATTCTGCTCCATCGTTGAAAGGTGGAATAGGTGATTCTGAAACAACAGTTTTGACATCTAAAATCATTGGAAAAGTGAAACCTAACCAAGCTGGCATTACCCAAGATTCGGTATCAGTTGGATCTTTTCCTGGCGGTAATGCCATGAAATAGAATGTCAAAGCTTGATCTTCAGGATAGGAAAGTTTGAAGGTACGATCTCTCTTATATTCTCGATCGTTTTCCGGCAAACTTTTCTTATGTTCCAGATTCTCATCAATTAAAAAAGCATCTACATTTTGGTAGCGTTCTCTCTCCAAATGAGCATTCCAATCTTTAGTAATAAAATGATTGCGAATGCTGGTATCAAAGCGAGTTTGAGCAATACCATTATAAGCTTTTTGGAGAAACTTGTTAGTTTCAGGAGTGAAATAATAGGTTGGGTAAAAATAAAGATAGCGATATTTTCCATCTTCAAATCTCTTACCAACTGCCTGGGTTTGATTCATCAAAATTTGCCGCAACATCATTTCCACACCTGCAATACTAGAAATGTTTCGCTTGGCATTAGAACCACCTAACATTTGTTTGTTAGTGTAAACTTGCGGAGTGAATAAAACCGATGATTCCATCTGTTCTGTGACAGTGTAAGGAGAGTGAGAGATTGAGCAAATTAATTGCCTACCTCTACCTGATTTTTTCGCGGCATTGTAATTATCTAATTCCCGCAAAAATACCTCTACACTATCAGTAACAGAATCACTTTTTTGAGTTGGTAACATCACAACTCGTTCTACCCAAAGCCGCAAATCATTCCAACCATCTGCTAGTTCATATTGTGCAACAATTGGTTCAATTAAATCAGCAATATAAGCAATTACTTGTTCACAGTTTTCTCGAACGTTTTCAATTCCAGAGTGATGTTCTAAATATTTTGCTGCTAGGTAATACCATTCATAAGGAACGCCACCAGTATTACCTTTTAAGCCGTTTTCTTTCAGGCTTTCATTGATTCGTTGAATTTCCCGAATTTGTGGTAAGTATTCTGTTAATTTCCAAAATTCAGCGACTTTGTGAGTTAAGTCAAAGTTAGGAAGTTCGGGTAATTTTTTGTTCTGTTTCCGTAAATTTAAAATCTTATCAACTTTTTCACCCCAAATTTTACGACTTACTAAATCCCCAAATTCGGCAATTTGATCGATGCGGATATCATCAGCAAATTTGAAGTCATAGTCAGCTGATAACACTCCTTGTTGCTGAAACTTAATTAGGTTATCGCTGCGACTTTTAGCAACTGAACTTTTGTTAGCAGATAAGATGCGAAGGGTTGCATCTAAGGCTATTTCCATTAATTGGCGATCGTTACAAAACAAATTATAATATTCAGCATATTTCATCCCTTTACCATCTCGACCAAAACCTGTTTGTCGTAAGCGTAATTGTCCTGTACAAAGCTCTTTTATTTTGGCAACTACTTGGTTTGGTAAATCAGTAGTATCAATGGAAAGAGCATCTTTTTTAGCTAAATAAATTACACCTGTAGGCAAGTAGAGTAATGGTTCGTAGTAGATACAATCCTTTGCATTGAGATTAGTATGAGCTTCCATCAAAGTGTTGTTAACTACATTGGTTAAAACACCTCTGTTTTCAGCAATGCTGTGATAAGTGAATCGCAATTTACCATCGCTGAGATTGTGAATTAATTCGTTTAATCTGGAATTTTCTGCATCTTGAGGATGTTTGATAATAGAAGCAAGAGAATCAGCTAAACAAGTTAAGTCACAAAGACTGCGAAGAATGCGATCTTTGAGAATTGGATTTAACCCAAATTCGGAAAAATTCCAGTTAGTATCCCAGCGACGTTGTGCGTTATATGCCATGCAAAGCAAATCGTCTATGTAATCCCGATAAGCTTCTGGGTTGTTAGGATTAATAAAATAGTTTAGTCCTAGTTGGCGAATTTTTTCGTCTATGATTTGGCGGTGTTGTTCTAGTGATAATTTGCGGCAATCTTCGGGAGCGTCAGGAAACTTTTCAAAGTCGTGAAGAATGAATCCAGCAATAACTAATCTGCGTTCTCTTTCTCGCACAATTCTCTTGATAGTTGTGTCTAATTTTTCTAAACGTTGCTCGATTAAATTGGCAGGAAATAAGCCATTTAATAAGTGAGTATTGAGTGATTGATCGGCAGCATTGCGTCTGCTAATAGTTTTCCCTTGTGCTGCTAATTCTTTCTCTTTTTGCTCAAACCATTCACCACCTTTGGCGGTAACTCCGATCGCTATTTTCAGCAAATTTGGCAGCACATATTCGGCAAAATCCCCCATTACTGAATCATCAGGATTTTGAGCTTTAATTGCTTCTCGCAGCAATTTGAGGGTAAGGAGTTCTCTTTGGGTGATTTCGATCGTGCGATCGCTATCTCCATCAAACCCAAAATCCTCAGAGAATAAATCATCATCAAATTGTTCAATATCTGATTCTGTTTCTTCCTTTAATAAAGGTAACTCTTGCTTTCGATTATCTGAGTTTTTACGATTCTTCGACATCTTCTATCTCCATTGAATCAAGGTAAGTTTGAATTTCTGTAATATATTGGGGGTACTGTATCAATGCTTGCTGTAAAGCTCCATAAACTTTACTGGGGAGTAGGTCATCATAAAGATGTGCTAGTACATTGCGGAATTTTCCTGACTCTGCTAATTGCTCTGCTAACTCTCGTGACATAAAGCCATTTTCACCAGCTAGTTTGAAGATTTCAGCATTAGTTAAAGCTTCAGAATCTCTCTTGAGGCTGATTCCTTTTACCTGCTTTAAGAGTATCTTGTTGATATCAATTGCACCTTGAATAATCAGTTCTAAAAACCGTTCAATGGTTGCTTGTCTAATTTCATCCTGCTCATATTCCTCTAGCGTCAAATCTCTATAAGCTGCTAGAAAATTCAGCCGCTTTGCCATTCCAGCTAACTTTTTGCTAATTCCCTCAGCATCAAAATTGCTCATTTTACCAACCCTTTGAGAGACTCTTTAATTTTTTCTCTCTGCTGCTCTCGAAAAGTTTTCAATTCAGATGAAGTCATCAAAGCTTGTTGTTTAAATCGCTCAAATTCGCCCGATTCTCGCTCATAAAGGAGTTTTCCATCACGAGCAATAGTATGAGCCATAATGTTCGAGCAATCATTTAAAATGACTACATCTACTTTGTTTTCTGGTAAGTCGAATACTGTCTCTAAAACTGACCAAATTTTTAGCCAATCCCATCCACTTTTTTCATGAATTTTGCGAAGTTCAGGATCATAAAGTACAGCAAAATCCCAGTCGCTATCTTCATTTGCATTACCTTTAGCTCTAGAGCCAAAGAGAATTAATAGCTTTAAGTATGGAATTTGCTCTGCAACATCTGAGATTTTCTCTAATAGTTTTTGCTCGTTCATAACACATCTTTTACAGAGTAATGTTTTGCTTGAAAGAAAAGAGAGGGAAGTTTTAACTAAATTTGTTGCATTCGTTTTAGGTGGTATGGGTGACTCTCACCAGCCATCTGCTTTGTTGCATCAGGGGGCGGAGACTGCCTACGCCTGTCCTTACTACCGCAAGCTACTCATCAACTTCCCTTCTCCTTTTTAGGTAGAGATTCCCCAAGCGGGGAACCTCCCCCACTTAAGCTATCGGATTAGCTAGACTGCTGGCATCCGGTACTCAAATCTGTTGTGACCGATTTTGCGTTTCTCGACCACATAGCCTTTCTGACGAGCCTCGAACACTGTATGTCCGAAACGCCAGCTTACTTTGCTTGCTAGTTCATCGCCTGAATGCCACTGCCTATCTCTCAGCAGTGTTATCAAACGTTGCAAGTTGCTTGGTTCTCTCATTTTGTTTCACCTCTTTGTGTGGTTTGAGATCTTCGATAAACCTAAGCTAGTAATTGCGATAGCTGATGTCAATACTTTTTAAGCATTAAGATAAGACTTATTCAACACGCAGTTACCTCTGACGTATTCAACCATGATAAACTGATGTTTGGGAGAAGTTGGCTCTGTACCGATTGCATATAATCCCTTTCAGGGATTGAAACGAATAGGTCTGGGCTTATTGCCGCAAGCTTCTTCCCTTGTTTCGTCTCATAATCCCTATCAGGGATTGAAACTAAGCGATCCATAATTCGCCTCCTTCACTTTTAAAGCGATAAGCAAGGGTATCTAGGAGTAACGCACTTTGCCCGAAGGCTACAGAATAAGGTGCGATCGCATCGTGAAAACTGTAGTTGTCGCTGATGGGATAAATTTGAAAGTGCATTGGTAGCCTTAGCCGCATCCTTACTTCGCTGACTGGGCGACGAATGACGTAACAAACTAAGCCTTCCTTTCTCAGACGTTTGTTGATTTCGGTTGCCCAACGGTTGTCAGGTTGCCAAATTTCAACGCCAGTCAGAACTTGAACTTTCCAAGCATCAGCAATTGGTGTCAAATCTCCGGGATAAGCAAATTTCCAGTTTGATCGCTCTTCCCGATAATTGTGCAACTTCATAAATGCTAGACAGTGGGAAAAGCGTCCTTTGGGAATTGGTTGTCCTGTGCGTTGGGCGGTTTGCTGAAGCGATCGCATAAACCCTGCTTCTGTCCAAAGTTCTATTTCCAAATTGCTGAGAATTCCCGGTAAATCGTAAGTTTTAAAGCGATCGATTTCGCTAGTTTCTGTTAAATCATAAATTCCACACTGTAAAGGACTAGAACCGCGAAAACTACAAGCATCATCTGCAATGGGATTACCTTTTTTCCCAGAAAGTTGATTCCATTCTTTTGCCCAACCGTTAATTTTTCCGGCGACTTTCCGCAAACTTGTATCAAAAACTTGTTCGCAAGCTTGTTGAAATTTCTCCCGACTTTCGGCATATTGCTGTTTAATTTTGGCATCTCCCAAATCCCAACATAACCGAAATGATTGCACTGCACCCCATCGGGAATAGTAACCGCGAAAATCATTAATTTGGCGATATTTTTCCCGAATTGTGTTGTTGAGGAAAATGCGATCGTAAATTCCTTCTGTTTGCAAAGGTGGCGCATCTCCATCAAACAACCGTTCTACCAGAAAATTGGGTACAAGTGTATAAGCAGTAAACCCATCAAATTTGATTTGAACACCATTTTTTTGATAACCATCATGTCTGCCTAACCTTCCTAAACGCTGAATAAAATTCCCCGCATCTGATGATTCAAAAATCAGAAAATTAATTTTAAAATCAACTCCAATATCAATTGTACTGGTGCCAAGAACTAAGTCAGCATTGAGCGATCGCTCTTTTTCTCCCTTCCCCGATAATCCAGTATTTTCCCCAACAGTTAAACCGTAAGGTTGTAAAAGTTCTTGAAAAAACGGAATCAGCCGTTTTACTGCGGCTATTGAGTTAAGGATAATTGCGCCTTTACTACCTGGATGCTGTTGAAAATGAGCCAAAATCAAATTGCTATTTTCTCGCAGCCAAGTTTCCGAAGCCTTAGCAGCAGATTCCAAAGGCACAAAATTTAATTTGATTTCCCTGGCAACCTCTCGCCAATTTTCTGCTTTTAGTTGTTGTTGTAATGCCGATGTTTCTGGGAATTGGTATTTGTTTTGTGCAATTGGATCGATCGCATAACAACGAAATCCAGCTTTTTCTAAGCGTTCGATTAATTGGGTATTGGGTGTAGCTGAAAGAAACAGGAATTTTTTGCGATCGCCACTTTGCCGATTTAAGCCGCTAGTATAGCGAATTAGCAACATCGTATTAATTACGCTAGCAATTTGCGGTTCGCCAAAAACGTGAAATTCATCAAATATAAATAAGTCAAAATTTCTATCAATTCGACTCCACATTTTATCAGGGTTATCGTCTTTGAGGACGTAAGCACCCCGATAAATATAATGAAGTATATCTGGATTAGTAACTAAAATTTCTGATTGTCCGGTACGAGTAGCGATCGCACCTGCCTTTTTTAAACCTTCAGTTTCCGCATAAATTTCTAATTCTAAACTACTTAATCTGTTAGTGCGTGGAGAGTGTTCTGGTTTAAATGTTTCAATATAACTATTAATTTGGATTTCTTGATCGCGTGCTAGTTCGTTGGTGGGATAAAGTCCGATCGCACAATAATACTCCAGCAAACTTTTCAAATAGGCAGCGAGGCTCTTTCCATCACCTGTCATTGCACTGTTGAGGATAACATCAATATTCGGATCGCTCAAAGCTTTAAAAGTTTCCGCTTGATGCCAGGAAAGAAACCAATTTTCCGGTAGCTTAACATCCTCTGGCACTTCCGTTGCTGGACAAGAGTAAACAGGTTTAAGTGTGATAGAGTTAGTATTCACAATTAGACTTCCAAGTTATAAATTTACGCTTTATTATTCGGTTTCCCAATCTTCGATCGCCAAACCCTCAACCCTCTCAAACTCACGGGTATTATGTGTAACTAGAGTCAGGTTGTTTGCTAGAGCGATCGCAGCAATCATTAAGTCATAAGAACCGATTGGAGTTCCTTGACTAGTCAACTGAGCGCGGATTCGACCGTGAATAAAACCTGCTTGATCGTCGAACGGTAGAGACACAAACTGTGACCAAAATTCTTGCTGACTTCTCAATGCTTGTGTGGGATTGTTGCTCCGCATTGCACCAAAGAAAAGTTCAGCTTTAGTCACAGCAGACACAGCTACATCCGTAGGACGAAGTGTTCTCAGCCTGCGAGTAACTATTGAGTTGGGAAACTTGAGATGATGGATACAAACATTGGTATCCAGCAAGTAAATCATTCCAATGGCTCCCGTTGCTGGAGTTCTTCTTGGGGAGGACGTTCTAAATCAGGAATCGATCCAGCTGTGCGTTCAAAAAAACCCGGTAGCCATCCCAATTCTTCTGGTGTTTTCGCTGAATCAGCCTCGACAGCTTGGTAAATTACAATTACTTCTATGTCCTTGTCAGCATGACCAACGGGGACTTGCAGCTGTAAAATTCCATCTGAACCAACGTGAGAACGTAATTTGATACTCTGCATTTCCAACTCCCAATCAATTTTAGGGTGAGCTTTATTTATTAGAAGTATATGCTCCAGATGGAAAGGGGAACTTCCATAAGCCTCTGGGATACTTTCGGCATTCAGAATTAAGCTTTTACATTTACAATAAATATAGAATAGCACATCAAATTCAAAAGTCAATGTATATTTTGTAAATGTCTCGCAAAAAAGAAGCACTTACACTTTCAGTTCCACCAGGAACCAAAGAACAACTAGAGACGATCGCACGCCGTCTAGGTATCTTTTGGGGCAAAAGTCCCAGCCCATCGGGGTTGGTGGTGGCGATCGCCCAACAACAACTCCACGTTGGTCAAGAAGCTTTTAGCTTGGACGCAAAGCAGGTAGATGCTTTACTACAAGCCAGAAAAGCCTTGATTGATGCAGGTCACGTCGAAAAAGCCGAAATCGTAAATGCACTTTTAATCAACCAAGGCAACCTAGACCCACCCCTGCGTCAAGCACTGCTGCAACAGTTGCATCAACCGATCCAAGATTGGCGCAACCAAATAGACCAACTGAAAAGCGATCGACAACCGTTCCGCCTCCGCTACCGTAACGCCAAAGGTCAGGAGTTAGAGTACACAGTTCGTTATGCAGAAGTTCGCTTCTACGAAAAACGTTTCTACTTACAAATTTGGTGCGAAGAAACCGCAGAAGCAGAACTCGACAGCCCCGATATGCCGGAAATTTGGCACAATCGTTGCTTAAGGTTCGATCGCATTTTGCATATTGAACCCATTCCCGGTGTATGGAAAGGAGAATTAGACTCGCTCAAAGTGTACTTACATTTTTATCGAGGGCTAGCCAATGCCTATGAGCCCAGACCTGACGAAGACCTAGAAAACACAGTTTTGGGAGACATTCGCCAAGTCGTGCGGCGAGTCGTCAACCCCTTCTGGCTGATTCGGGAGTTGCTGCGTTACGGCAAAGATTGCGTCATTGTCGCGCCTGATAGCGTCAGAGAACGCTACAAGCGAGAACTGCGGGAGATTTGCACTTCTTATGGCATAGAACTTCCGTAAGCAAGTAGGGTGCGTTAGTGCAACGTAACGCACCATCTTTTTTTTGAACCGCGTTCGCGTAGCGTGTGCGTAGCACGTAAGACGCGAAGGACGCGAAGGAAGAACGAGGAAAGGTTAGCAAAGTTAGCTGCCACACTCCAGGCAGGGACATTTCGAGCTATTCTTTACATGAAAAACATGATGGGATTTGGACAGAGGGCAAAATGCAAACAGCGGAAGAAAAAGTGAATCAGTTGGCGGGAAAACCTGCGCCAGACGACATTTTGATTGATGTTGCTAAACTTTTAGATGACTATTACACAGTTCATCCCGACCCTGCAAATCCGCTGCAAAAGGTAAGTTTTGGCACTTCGGGACATCGGGGTTCTTCCAGCAACGGGACTTTCAACGAAGACCACATTCTCGCCGTTTCCCAAGCTGTGGTGGAATATCGCCACAGTCAGGGCATTAATGGCCCATTGTACATGGGAATGGATACTCACGCTCTTTCTGCACCCGCGCAAAAGACCGCATTGGAAGTGTTAGCGGCGCACGGCGTAGAGGTTTACATTGCAGCTGGGGAAGGATACGCTCAGTTTACGCCAACTCCGGTGGTTTCTTATGCCATTCTCACTTACAACCAAGGCAAAACTACTGGTTTGGCAGATGGAATTATCATCACACCTTCGCACAATCCCCCTTCTGATGGCGGTTTTAAATATAATCCCCCTTCTGGAGGCCCTGCGGAACCAGAAATTACTAAATGGGTGCAAGATAGAGCGAATGAATTGTTAGCAAATAACAATCGGGATGTGCGGCGAATTTCTTATGAAGCGGCGTTGAAAGCATCAACAACTCATTTTTATGATTTCATTACTCCCTACGTCAATGACTTAGAAAATGTGGTTGATATTGATGTAATTCGATCGGCAGGACTTCGCATTGGTGCCGATCCTTTGGGTGGTTCTAATATAGCTTATTGGCAACCAATTGCCGATCGCTACAACCTAAACATTACCTTGGTTAATAATACCGTAGATCCAACTTTCCGGTTTATGACCGTAGATTGGGATGGTAAAATCCGCATGGATTGTTCTTCACCTCATGCGATGGCGAGTTTAGTCAAAATTAAAGATGATTATGACATCGCTTTTGGTAATGATACCGATTCCGACAGACATGGAATTGTGACTCCTAGTGTGGGATTAATGAATCCAAATCATTTCCTATCTGTAGCTATTTGGTATTTGTTTACTAATCGTACAGGTTGGTCGGGAGAAAGTGCGATCGGGAAAACTTTAGTTAGTAGTAGTATGATCGATCGGGTAGCCAAAGAAATCAACCGCAAACTGAGCGAAGTACCAGTAGGTTTCAAATGGTTTGTTGACGGTTTATTAAACGGTTCCTTTGGATTTGGCGGAGAAGAAAGTGCTGGAGCATCTTTTTTACGCAAAAATGGTACAGTTTGGACAACCGACAAAGACGGAATTATCATGGATTTGTTAGCCGCAGAAATCACCGCCAAAACCGGAAAAGATCCAGGCTTACATTATCAAGATTTAACCGCACGTTTAGGCACACCTTACTACAAACGCATCGACTCACCCGCCACTCCCGAACAAAAAGCACGCTTGGGTAAACTCTCCCCCGAAGATGTGAAAGCAGCGACAATGGCAGGAGATCAAATCACAGCAAAACTTACCAAAGCGCCTGGAAATAATGCCTCAATAGGCGGACTAAAAGTAACCACAGAAAACGGTTGGTTTGCGGCACGTCCTTCCGGCACAGAAAACGTTTATAAAGTCTATGCCGAAAGTTTTCAAAGCGAAAATCACCTAGAACAAATCTTGCAAGAAGCACAACAAATAGTCACCGACGCACTTTAGGAAAAGGCGCAGAGGAGAAGATAAAACTAATTTTCTCCTCTCTCCAAATTGTCGAATTTGAAAGCAAAAAAATCTCAATCAACCCACAGTAAATCTAGATATACATCTGCGTTCATCTGCGTTCATCTGCGGTTTATCTGCGTTCTAAAAAATTATTCATCTTGAGAGTGGGGATTTGGCGATCGATCGCCCCGCATCCCCACAATAAATACATATCTACATCTGTGTTCATCTGTGTTCATCTGTGGACATCTGTGGTAAAAAATTTATTCATCTTGGGAGTGGG
This sequence comes from Floridaenema fluviatile BLCC-F154, assembly GCF_041929135.1. Classification (NCBI taxonomy): domain Bacteria; kingdom Bacillati; phylum Cyanobacteriota; class Cyanophyceae; order Aerosakkonematales; family Aerosakkonemataceae; genus Floridanema; species Floridanema fluviatile. The sequence continues at coordinate 194,560 of NZ_JBHFNS010000094.1, forward strand.
GATTTTGCGATCGATAACGCCGCATCCCCTTAGAAAGATAAGCAATTAAAAAAGTAGTCAACCCCATCATCGCAAAATTATAAGAATGACTAAACCAAGTAGCTATGCCAATTACCAATAAACCCAGTAGCAAGTATTTGACCTTATTAGACATTTTCTAAACTACCTTTAACTTAATTAATTTTGAACCACGAAGACACGAAGGACACGAAGAAAGAAGAAGAAGTACTTTATTATAACTGAAAGCAGTTATGGAGAAAATTTATTAGAATTAGGCAACATAGCTATAAATAGACAGAGATGAAAAGATTCAAACTCATCAGGAAGAGAAACTCAGCTTTAATCATTTTATTTAGCATCTCTATTTTACTCCTTAGCTGGCTAATTTCTCCAGTCATTCCCCAAATGCTGGCTACCCAGTCCAAAACTTTTAATGCTGTCTGGGAAACTGTTAACAATAACTTTTACGACCCGAAATTTAATGGCATAGATTGGAAAGCAATGCAATCTAAATATGCTCCTCAAATTAGCAAAACTAAAACAACCGACGAAGCAGCAGTTATCATCAATCAAATGTTGGGAGAATTAAACACCTCTCACACTCGATTTTACACCAAAAATGAGCCAGCTTACTTTCAAATTTTGGGCATTTTCGCCCCGATGAATCAAGAATTACAAAAGCAATTAAAACCAATATTCCCATCGGGAAAGATTGAATACAGCGATATCGGCATTTACACCAAAAACCTTAACAACAAAACTTTTATTAACACAATTTTAGACGGAAGTCCCGCAGCTAAAGCCGGATTAAAAATAGGTGACGAAATCATTACTGCTAACAATGAACCATTTCATCCTATTCAATCATTCGCGGGAAAAGCAGGACAAAAAGTCACTCTAAAAATTCAGCGTCAAGCTAATGCTAATAGCCAGCAGGAGATTACCGTAACGCCGAAAATGTTTGATACAACCACCATGTTTTTGGATGCTCAAATAGCTAGTACTCAAATAATTGAAAGAGAAGGCAAAAAAATCGGTTATGTTCACATTTGGTCTTATGCTGGCGACCAATATCAGCAACAATTAGAAGATGACTTAATTTATGGGCGTTTAAAAGATGCAGATGCCTTAGTTTTAGATTTGCGCGATGGTTGGGGTGGTGCGCCAATGGGTGCTTTAAATATCTTTTTAGCACAACCAGGTTTTTCCTTAACTAATATCAACCGCAATGGGAGACGCTACACTTATTATTCTCACTGGAAAAAGCCAATAGTAATGTTAGTAAATGCAGGCAGTCGCAGCGCCAAAGAAATCATAGCTTATGGCTTTCAAAAATCCCAACTTGGGCCTGTAGTTGGCACTAAAACTGCTGGTGCAGTAGTCGCAGGTAGACCATTTTTATTAGCAGATGGAACCTTGCTTTATGTCGCAATTGCAGATGTTTATGTCGATCAAAATCAACGTCTAGAAGGAAAGGGTGTAACTCCCGATATTGTAGTACCTTTTCCCATTGAATACGCCCAAGGAAATGACCCCCAAAAAGAAAGGGCGATTAGGGAGGCGTTAGCAAAAATATAAAATTTGCTGATTCTCGATTACAATAAATAAAATGGGTAAGGGCGATAAAACTGTGAAAGCGAATTCTCAGGGTGTTTATAAAGTAGAAAAGCGGACAAATGACCGAATTTCAATTGAAACTTTACTTCCAGTCAACCAACTTTTAAAAGTATCATCTACTAAAGGAACTTATCACCTCGAAGGGAAACAACCTTTATCGGGATGTCCGAAAATTCCTGACTCTTTGCAATTGCGCCCTTACCAAAAACAAGCGGTAGAATCTTGGTTTGCTAACCAAGGGAGAGGCACTTTAAAAATGGCGACGGGTAGTGGAAAAACGATTACCGCTTTAGCAATTACTAGCGAACTTTACCAAAAAATTGGATTACAAGTTTTGTTAGTTGTCTGTCCTTTTCGCCATTTAGTCACCCAATGGGCGCGAGAATGTGAAAAGTTTGGTTTGTCGCCAATTTTGGCTTTTGAGAATTTGCGACGTTGGCAAGATAAACTTTCAACTCAATTATATAATGTGCGATCGCAAAAACAACCCTTCCTCACAATAATCACCACCAACGCCACTTTAATCAGCGAAGGTTTTCAATCTCAACTTAAGTACTTCCCGGAAAAAAGTTTAATCATCGGCGACGAAGCCCATAACTTAGGTGCTCCCAAATTAGAGGAAAGTTTGCCTCGACAAATCGGTTTAAGACTCGCACTTTCCGCCACTCCCGAAAGACACTTTGACGACTTGGGCACAGAATCTCTATTTAACTATTTTGGCACAGTTTTGCAACCAGAATTTAATTTAAAAGATGCCATCCAAGCAGGCGCTTTAGTTCCTTATTTTTATCATCCAATCTTAGTCGAACTCACCGAAACAGAAACCCGGAGTTATATTAAGTTAACTCGCCAAATTGGACGGGCGTTACTGTATCGTCAACAGGAAGGAAAAACATCTGCTATTTCTGATGAAGAAAATGAAGATTTGACACCTTTGTTAATTCAAAGAGCGAGATTAATTGGTGCAGCAGCGAATAAGTTAAAAGCGTTGCGAAACTTAATGGCTAACCGTTTGGAAACTTCTCACACTTTATTTTATTGTGGGGATGGTTCGGTGGAAAGTACGCGCCAACTCAAGGCGGTGACAAAGATTTTGGGAACGGAGTTAGGCTATCGAGTCAGCACTTACACAGCGGAAACTCCTTTGGATGAAAGGGAAGATTTGCGGCGACAATTTGAATCTGGAGAATTACAAGGTTTGGTGGCGATTCGTTGTTTGGATGAAGGGGTGGATATTCCGGCAATTGAAAATGCAGTAATTTTAGCAAGTAGTAACAATCCCCGGCAATTTATTCAACGTCGCGGACGAATTTTGCGTCCTTATTCCGGCAAACAAAGGGCAACTTTATTCGATATGATTGTGCTACCTCCAGAATTAGACCGGGAAACTTTGGAAGTGGAAAGGAATCTGTTAAGAAAAGAGTTGCGCCGCTTGGTGGAATTTGCTGATTTGGCGGTGAATGCAGGGGAAGCAAGGATGAAATTACTCAGTTTGCAAAAGCGATATGGGTTGTTAGATATTTGAGAAAAATTGCGTAGGATAGGCATCTTGCCTGTCCTACGTGGGAATTCAAGCAAGCAGATTAAGTAAATTAGTAATTTTACTGTTTAGAATCCTGAGCAAATACAATAGATTGATAAAAGATTACCAATTTCAGAGTAGCAGTAAAGATGAGCGAAGAACTCAACCTGAGTTATGTACAAGAACCAATTACCACTGCGCCGCCAGAAGTGCGACAAATCATTGATAGGGTGAGACAAGCGGAAAAAGATAAGCTTTATATGAAAACACCTTATAAAATTAATGAAGACATTTTACTCATCGTTAAGGATGTAATTCGATGAGGTTAATTTCCATCAAACTTTGTAATTTTCGCTGTTTTTATGGCAAGAGTCCAGAAATTTCCTTTGCTTATGGAGAGGAACAAAATACCACAATTATTCACGGGAATAATGGTTCAGGAAAAACTACTTTACTCAATGCTTTTACTTGGGTTTTATATAACAAATTTACAGCGGCTTTTGCTTCGGAAGAATACTTAGTAAATAAAAGAGCAATATCAGAAGCTAACTCTGGAGATGTTGTGGAGTGCTGGGTAGAAATTGTTTGGGAACACTTCCAAAAACGCTATCGCGCTAAACGCGAATGTCGCGGTTATAAAGGCGAAATTATTGAACAAGGTGAAAGCAAATTGTATATGCAAATTGCTGGCGATGACGGTAATTGGAAACTTCCTACAGAACAACCTGATGATATTATTGGCAAAATTTTACCCGAAAGCTTGCATCAATATTTCTTTTTTGATGGAGAACGAATTGAAAGAATCGTTCGTTCTGATAATAAAATTGAAATTGCCGAAGCAACTAAAACTATGTTAGGTGTGGAAGTTTTAAATCGTTCTATCAAACATTTGGGAGAAGCTAAGAAAAGTTTGGAAGATGAGTTAAAAACTATTGGCGACACGGAAACAAAACAACTATTAAAACAACAGCAGCAGAAAGAAAAAGAAATTGAACGTTTAGAAAATCGCCAAGCCGAAATTTCTCAAGAATTAGCCCACCAAGAAACACTGAAGCGAGAAACTAGTACCCGCTTTCGAGATATTAGCGGCGCGAAAGATTTAGAAGAAAGACGCAAAGAATTAGAAGCACAAAAAACTGCTAGCAGAGAGAGATTGAAAAAAAGTAAGGAAGCGTTGAATCGTGCTATTTCTAACAAAGGTTATACTGTTTTATTGCCAGAATTAACTGCTGAATTTCGCACAATTCTTGAAGATTTAAAACAGAGAGGTGAATTAACTGCGGGAATTTCCCGTGAATTTATTCATCAGTTACTTAATTCTCAGCGTTGTATTTGCGGTGCAGATTTAAGCGATGGTACGCATTTTCATGAAAACGTTAGCAGTTGGTTGGATAAAGCTAATATTGCAGCAGTTGAAGAAACAGCAATTCGCATTAGTACACAAGTAGATGAAATTGATCAACAAGCGATTAGTTTTTGGGAAGATGTGGACAAAGAACAGGCGAGTATTAACCAATTTCGCCAAGAAATTTTCCAAATAGAAACGCAGTTAGAAAGTATTAGCGAACAGTTACGCAAAAACCCCGCTGAAGAAATTCGTAACTTACAAAAGCGACTGGATGAAATTGAAAGTAAAATTCGGGAATTAACTTTAGAAGAGGGAGAGAATAAGCAAAAAATATCCGACTTAAAAGCAGAAATTGATGTGCTAGTTAAACAGATTACTAAGCAGCAATCTAACGAAGAGAAACAATTGTTAGCGCAACGAAGAATTGCTGCAACTCAAGATGCTATTTCCCGATTAAATGAGTATAAATCTCGGTTAGATCAGCATTTTCGCAGTCAGTTAGAAAAGCGGGTGCAGGAAATTTTTAGTTCAATTTCCTTTAAAGCTTATATTCCCAAACTAAGTGAAAAGTACGAACTAACTTTGATTGAAAATACATCGGGGAAAGAAGCGTTAGTTGGTGCTTCAACGGGAGAGAATCAAATTCTCAGTCTCTCATTTATTGGGGGAATTATCGATCGCGTGCGAGAATGGAGTAAAGAGGAAATGATGGTGCCTGATAGTAGCACTTTTCCGATCGTCATGGATTCCCCTTTCGGTAGTTTAGATGAAATCTATCGCCGCCAAATTGCCAAAATCATTCCCCAATTAGCAAATCAATTAGTAGTTTTGGTGACGAAAACTCAATGGCGAGGTGAAGTCGCTGAAGAAATTACTAATAGAATTGGTAGAGAATATGTGTTAACTTATTACTCTTCTAAACCTGATTGCGAACAGGATATCATTAATTTAGGTGGTAAAAATTATCCTTTAATTAGGCAAAGTCCGAACGAATTTGAATACACAGAAATTACGGAGGTGGATTATGGTTTCTAGTTCTACTTTCGCTACTGATACCTGGGTAAAGGCAACTTGGGAAGAGTTTTTAGAGTTAGCTGATAACCCGGAATATGAAAAGGCAAGGTTTTATTATCATCAAGGTTACATGAGGATTGAAATGGCAGCACTTGGTTCTCGTCATGGACGGCAAAATTCTTTAGTTGCCAATGTGATTACCATATTTGCCACATTGAAAAATATTGAAATTGTCAGTTTAACCAATACCAGTTACAGAAAAGAAGGGATAAGAGAATTTCAACCTGATTCTTCTTTTTATATAGGTTCAGGATTAAGAATACCTCCTGAAAGTGATTCACCTGTAGATTTAAATGAGTACGATCCTCCAACCTTAGTTTTAGAAGTTGGATCGACAACTCTTAGTGATGATTTAGGCTTTAAACGCTTACTTTACGAACAAGCAGGAGTAAGAGAATATTGGGTAAATAATGCTAAAGCAGGTGAAGTAATAGGTTTTTCTATTTCTGAAGGGCGCAGTGGACAAATTCATCAATCCTTGGTGTTGCCAGGGTTAAGTTTATCAGTAATTAATGAAGCGTTGCAACGTCGGAAAACTCAGAAAGATAATGAAATCAATCGTTGGTTAATACAAACTTTTAACCAAATGTAAAGGAGAAATTTGGATGCGAAAAGAATATCATAAGCTGGTAAGAGATAAAATTCCTGAAATCATTCAACAAAGTGGGTTGAAATGTGAAACTTTAACGCTTGCTGAATCTGAATATCGGGAAGCTTTGCGCCAGAAAGTAGTTGAAGAAGCGCAAGAAATAGCGGTAGCTGAGGAACAAAATTTAATTACAGAATTAGCTGATATATATGAAGTTATAGATACAATTATAGAAACTTACGGGATTAATCGGGAATTAATTATTGCCGAACAAATACGCCGTCGAAACGAACGAGGCGGTTTTCAAAAACGGATTAAACTTTTGTGGACTGAGTAATTAAAATGGGTGCAAATCGTGTTAGAGTTGGGAAAGATAAAGCTGATTTAGTAAAAGCTTTAACTTTGGGAAATGATACAACTGGGCCATTTCAAACTTATGCAGATGCGATCGCCTTTGCCGCTGCTTTAGGTGCAAAAAGGAAGAAACGGGTTGCTTTGCAGGAAGTTTCTAAAAAAGAACCGGGTGCGATCGCGCAAGAGATATTCATTTCTAGAGGTTATGATAGACTAATCAAATTATTAGCCATATCCGAAACAAAAGACATTAATATTATTTCCCCCAATGACGCAGAAGCAGAAGAAACACGCATTGCAATTTTTGAAGAATACGCCAATGGCGGATTAGAAATTTTGCAAGAAGAATTGCGAGGTGCAGTTGATTATACCGAGAGGTTGCTGTTAATGATGATTTCCGAAAGAGATCAAAAAAATCAGCCGGAAGGAGAATTTAATTTAAGTAGATTTTTGTAGGATTGGACGGGCAAGATGCCCATCCCACAAAAGTTTTAATTGTGATTACTCACAAAGCAATTTCATCAGGATTAATTCCCTGAGAACGTAGGTATTCAGCTAATTTTTCAGCGCGTTGATGTTCTTGTTCAGCGCGTTGGCGTTCCTGTTCGGCGCGTTGACGTTCCTGTTCTACCAATTCCACCGCCCAAAGTAAAATATTTCCGGCTGCATCCCACCAGCGTAACCAATAACCTGTTCGTTCTTCTTTTTTACCTCGCCAAACTCCTAAAAACAAATTCATTTCTGCTAACCAATGACGACCTTCTTCATCAGGAAATTCTAATTCATAGCGTCCATTTTGTAAGCGATACAACTCTAAAAGTCCGGTTGCAGGGGCAAAAATCACATAAATTGGAACTTGTAAAATACGTTCGTAAAAAAACCATTTTCCAGGGGGAAAAGTTGGTTTAACCGAATATTCTCCGCCATCGGTATCTGAGAGAAACTCCATCACAACGTAGGGATTTTCGCCTTCTAAATTAGGAGTGTAACTTTTGCGATCGCCCTCCGATTCCCCAGCTAAAACCGCAGGAACAAAAACCCAATCCGGCGCTTTAATCACCAACTCACCATTAACAGTAGCGCAAAGACCAAAATTGGCAGCAATTAACATTTCTGATTTAATAAATCCTACCAATTCCAAACTTTCTCGTAACGCCCCTGCAATTAAAGGTTGCCCAGTATTTTCCACAGGATTATCTTCCAACTTAAAATCATCAGGTAACTTCTCCCAAGTAACAGTCAAAGTTGCCAATTGATTACCCTGATTCCTCTGAGTAGTAACCATTTTTCAACCTCCCATAATGTATTGCTAGTTATAAGATTAGTCTTATTCTTTGTACGTAGTTGGGCTTTAGCCCTCTTAATTTACCTGGCATAAGAGGGCTAAAGCCCAACTACATACCTTTATAAAAAACCCTAACTCAACAAAACAGGCAACCCCACCTTTCGAGGTTCCACAAACTTGCCATTAAAACCGATCGCACGATCCTCAACCGTCCTCGCCTCCGCCACAGCGCGACGAATTTCCGCCCGTTCCATATCATCCTCAACCCCGCCAACCAAATAAACAATTAACTTCGCCGCCAAATCCCTCCCCGACACCAAAACCCGCTTTTTATTAGCATCAAATAAAATCCCATACCACAAAGATTGAGGACTTTCCATATTACTAAAACCCCCATCAGCATCATACTTTTGTAACTTTTCAAACACCGATTCTAACGAAAAACCCTTTTTAAAAACCAGAATTCCCAAAGCTTGAAACAAAGCAATTTGCCCCACCGGACGAAACAATAAATTACCCTCACCAGCAGGTTTTTCAAAACTAAAACGGCGCAAATCAGTAGTTTCCGTTCCCCCATATTCCAACCGTTCAAAACTCAGCAGATTCGCCAAATTATCAAACACCGCTTTAAAACTTTCTATTCCCGCTTCCAACTCCTCATCTTCAGGACGTAAAGGAATTAAACCCTTTTTTTCTAAAGGTTTCCAATGGGGAAATTTATGCTGCAAATACCGTTCCGACATCTCCTTAAGTGCTTGCAAAGTTGTTAACACAGTAGCCTTAGCAGCAACAGTTGCACTATCCCAATTAACGCGAGGATTTCTGCCTTTAATATCCTTCAATAAAGGATGAGTAACCGCAACTTTTCTCGCCACAATTGAGAACCCATCATTTTCATCTAATTGGGCTAATTGTCCTTTAGTTAAAGGTACTGCCATTAAGTTAACATGAACAAAGATCGATCGCACTCTCCGCCTAGCTTCCTCATAACTTTCCCCAGGAATCACCGCCGAAATAAACTCAATCCCAATCTTTTCTTTAGCCAAATTTTGCAAATAAACCGGATCAACTTGATACTGTTCCCGCAAATCTTCAATAGTAATCACGCTACCCGAAGGTTTCTTATCTTTTTTATAACGAGGAAGCTTTCCAGTTTGCAATAATTCCATCAAACCTTGCACGCCCATTAAGCGATGTTGACCATCCAAAGCGAAGATTGTCACATCAGGAGAAACATCCAATAAACCGACTTTATTATCTTTATCCAAAGGCATAAAGTTAGCAGCAGATTTTATCGCCCTTCCCTGATTATTCCATTCATTAGCATGAGGAATATCGACCCAAGGTTGATTAATTACTACTAAAACTGGGGGAAATTTGTGATGTTTTCTTGCTGCTAAATATTGCGCCAGAGAAGCTTGGCGAGTCCAATCTAACGGACGTTGTTGAATTTCCTCAATGCTTTCCGCGTCAATTTCTACATTTTCCGTGTGGGTGTCGAACTTTTGCCGCAGCAAAGGTAAGCGAGAAGCAAAACGAACGCGACTGGCGAACCATTCCAGAGTAACGGAACCAATATAAGCTTCACTTCCCCCCATTTCGATTTTTTGTACCAAAATTTGGTCGTTTCTGCCCAAATATCGGTCAAGTAGGAGGGCGATAGCTTGTTTCTCCTGATTTTCTCTCTCCAAAATTTGACTTGCCAAGTCGCTAGCCGGGTTGTTATTCATGGGTTAGTTTTTAAGTTACTGGATCTGATTTTAGAAAAAATCCGGTTTGAAAAGTTATGTGTAAAGTTAGTTTTTGAAAACTTAGGGATATGTAATACTAAGATAGTGGTAAATTCTCTCCTAATAGTATATAGTATTAAAAATGTCAATATGTATGAATACTCAAATAAAAAGATGTCCCAGACACCAACTAACAGTAATTCCTCTGATAGATTAGACCGCATTGAGGCGATTTTAGAACGGTTTATCGAACAAAGCGATCGCAATATCTCCCAATTAGCCCAAGAACAAACTATCACCAACCAAGTATTAAGGCAACTAATAGAAACTCAAATTCAAACAGATAAAGCGATCAATCAAATGGTACAAATTCAGGCAACTTTAGCCGCAGAACAAGAGAAACAAGAGAGACTTTTAGAATATTTAATCCGACGACTTGAGGTGGGAAATGGTTAAAACTGCGATCGCTAATTTTGAATATATTTTACCTGTGATTCGGGGAATTCAAGCCGGACGCGAGTATTATGTTTCTATGTGCCCAGTGCGAATTTTGCCGAAACTTTTCCCCTTAGATGAAGAAGAAACTCCCCCAGAATTACGGGCAAGTCGCGAGATTAATTTAGCACGAATTCCCGAAATAAGTCAATATATTTTAAAACATCCAACTACTTATATATTTTCAGCAATTACCGCTTCTATCGATGCAGAAATTGCATTTGAACCGATAGGAACGGAGGCGGAAGAACGGAAAATTGGGCGGTTGCGAGTGCCAATGGATGCGAAATTTTCGATTAATGATGGCAAGCATCGACGGGCAGCTTTGGAGTTAGCATTAAAGGAGAATCCTGATTTAGGTTATGAGACGATCGCACTGATTTTGTTTTTGGATATTGGGTTAAAGCGATCGCAACAAATGTTCTCGGATTTAAACCGTTTTCCGGTAGTGACTGACTCTTGTTTAAATATACTTTATGACCAGCACGATCGCACCGCTGAGTTAGTTAGAGAAGTGGTGAAACAAGTTACAGTTTTTCGTTGTTTGACTGATACTGAACATAGCGTTTTGTCGGCGCGATCGGGGAAGTTATTTGCGATTGATCGGATTTATAATGCTACTATTAATTTGTTGGTTAATTGTCAGCATCTCCCTTTGTCTCAACAGCTAGATTTAGCTGTGCGGTTTTGGCATCTTGTGAGTGAAAATATCCCTGATTGGCAACAGGTTTTATCTAAAAAAGTGGCAGCAGGAGAGGTGCGAAGAGATTACCTTCATTGTCATCCAGTGGCGCTTTTAGCTTTGGGTGAAGTTGGGGCTTTTTTGCTTTCTTTGGATGGTTGGGAGGGTTATTTGCAGGGGTTGAAGGAGATTGATTGGTCACGTTTTAATGGGGATTGGCAAGGGAGGATTTTGGTTAAGGGCGGGTTTTCTAAGTCTCGTGATAGTGTTAGTTGGTTGAGGGGGTATATTTTGCAGCGTTTGGGTTTACTTTAACTTTCTTGTGCTGAGTCAAATTCATCTTCGTCCTCAGAAACCCCATCATTTGATAATTGCCTATCAAATTGCGGTAAGCCAGCAGCAAGTAAACTAGAAAATCTATCACGTACCATTTCTTCCTTTCTTTCTTTAGTTAACTGTTCGTGATCTTTTCCGTAAAAGGCATTGGTATCAAAACCTCTGTATAATACTTTATAAGCCTCATTACAATTAGGCCACTGTGTTCTATTTGCTTCTGCCTTAAAGAAGTTTAGAAGTTTCCGTTTAGACAAAATAGGTTCTCCATTGGCAATATCAATTTCTATTTTGCGCGAACCGAAGTACCATAAGCACAACAAATAAAAAATTCTATCTTCTACTGCTTTGGCAACCTTAATTTTGTCATTACCAGGGTTTATAGCTACAAAAGTCCATAATCGAAATGGATAATTTGACAAGCTTGTATCTACTTTCAGAACGCCTTTGTCATATAGCCGATCAAGAAAGCTCAAAACATTATCTATATTGCCTAAGTTTTTGTCTTTTCCTTTGTATTCAAACTCCACCATTCTTCCTAATCGAACCATTGCTTTCTGGAATATAGCTTTGAAAGCCCATTGTTGTTCTTTCATAGTAGCAATTCCAGTTTGATGCGCTAATATTTCTCGCTTATGCCAATCACTATCTCTGGCAATTTCTTGTTCTCTGATAATACCTTTGTGTTTACTAGTTTGAGCTTGGAACATACCGAACTTACCTTCAATTAAATTATGCTCACGAGCATAGAGAAGTAAATTCCGGTATGGCTTAAAATCAAGTAAAAGTTTAATTAGCCAGGGACGAAAGTTTACTTTGAAGCCTTTTATTGCTGACTCAAGATAATTCTCTGGTAAACGTGCAAATGGTGTATCAGGTTCTCCATCTTCATCACAGTAATCTTCTGAATAGTATTTACTAAGTGAGCGTCCCTCATACTCAACTTCTTGTTCATTTATGCCAAGTGAAGAATTAATACTTTCTATGAAATCCATAACTTGTTTTTTTTCCATCGGATCACGAGGTGGTTTCAGATCTAATGTTGCCGAAACTAAGAGATCCAGATGTACTAGGGAATTTAGGTAATAAGAACTATCAAACCTGTTGGAATCATCTTGCCAACGTACTAGAGAAAGAGGAAGTCTATCTTTGGCATCTTCACCTGTTTTTTCAGTAACCAATGTCCTGACGCATTGTGCATTAATGCTCTGGTCATCAAGTATAAGCTCTCTAGCCTTATCTACAGTCTTAGCATTCTTATTTAAATCAGTGAATAACTCACGAGCAATTCCCCGAATAGAGTAATCTGCTTCACTTTGGACATTCTGGAACCCAGCATTATGATGAAGCAAGACGAATATTACGGGAATTTTAGTTTGTTGTTCTACAGTCCGAAGAGTGCCACCTCGAAACTTTTGATCCTCACGAAATGTACGAAGTGCCCAAAGTCGGTGTTGCCCATCTACAGCAACTGCTAGAACACGATCTTCATCCCATCTAAGCCTTGCGGAGAGTCCGATGGAAACAAATTGAACTCCATTAAAGTTAGCTATTTTAGCGTCTTGATGCTTCCATTGCGCGTCTTCGGGATCAGTACCATCCCAAGGAATCGGTGGAGGTTCTATAGCTATAGAATCATCAAAAGTATCCTGAATCTTGCCATCCTGTCCCTTTGGCATAAGTACGATGGTAATAGCATTGAAAAACTTTAGCTTTTTGGGATCTAAAAGATAACCTTTAACAATATCATCTTCTACTCTTTTTTCATCTATTTCTCTCTGGAAAAGCTCCTTTAGAGACCATTTTGTGTCTAAGGAAGCGGGAATTTGTTCAGCAATTTTAAGCTCATCAATAGCTCGGTTGATCTCAATTAGAGAAAGAAAGTACGGAAGTGCTATTCCTTCAGATAAAGTATAAGTTCCAGTTAAACCATACAGTGGTTTATTGAACCTTGCTTTGCCTTCATTATTGGAAATAATTAGCATATTTTATCACCCATATCTGAGAGTAAATGATGGAAGAAATAACCTAGATAAAATATCTTCGATTAGGATCTCTGAACCAAACTCCGAGAATTCACAATCTTGAATGGCTTGATGATCAAATTCGTTGTCATCAACAGTATTATCTAGATCTATATCAAGGCTTGATGTATTAAGCGAAGTATAAATTAATAAAAGTCTACACCGACTAATATTATGACCAGCTGCACCAAGGCGTTCACGTAGAATACTGCCTTCACGAAGATGGTTACGAATTCTACAATATAGATTTGTTGCCCTACCTATATATAGTGGTTGCTGAAATATAAGGGAATTATTCAGCAGCATAAAAAGTAGTTCGCGGAAGGCTGAATCAGCAGATAGCTCTTTCAATATAAGTTCTTTAGAAAATGAAGTTTCTGGTTTAAGTATTATTCTATACATTGGGGGAAGTCCTGTCTCTCTGGGAGCCGAGTGATCTTTGCAAAGTTCATCAAGAATAGAGTTAACGAATATATCAGGATCATTCTTCGCATTAGGATCAAGCTCAAAGCGGCGATACCAAGCATATACGCCACTAATATGTTCAGGAATGCGACTCAAAAGAGCGTTCTTTCCTCGCATTTGAGCTAGATCGTAAAGTATTACATTTTCACTAAGCTGCTGCACAGCATCATTTGTGTGTAGCCATGCCACAAATTATACTCCTCTCAATATGAAGTTATTGTATCTTGTTATTTTTAGTATTCCCATTGTCATTGATTTAAATACATAAAAATCTTAAAATTTCATACGCTAGGTTCATACAGCTAGGTTAGAAGATAAATATATTAATAAGTAAATAAAACGTATAAATGTGCTATGATACCACAAAAAAACAATACAAAGCAAGAATCACGCAGCGTTACAGATTTAGTCGAGTCTGTTCAAGCTATTACTACTGAGATCCAAAATTTGTATAGCTTGGATGCAATACCTTGGATTGTAGGATATTCGGGTGGAAAAGATTCAACAGCGGTATTGCAGCTTGTATGGAATGCGATCGCAGAACTTCCAGAAGAAAAAAGAACCAAGACAATTCATGTAATCACTACAGACACAAGAGTGGAAAACCCTATAGTTTCTGCTTGGGTTCGCAATTCTATAAAACGTATGAAAATTTCTGCTGAAGAGCAAAAGATGCCCATTGAACCTCATCTACTTCATCCCGAAATTAAAGATACATTTTGGGTGAATTTAATGGGTAAGGGGTATCCAGCGCCACGAAATGCCTTTCGTTGGTGTACAGATCGCATGAAAATTCAACCCGTTAATAACTTCATCCGCGATATAGTTCGGCTCAATGGAGAAACTATAGTTATCTTGGGTACTCGAAAGGCTGAAAGTGCTAAACGAGCAGCAACGATGAGTAAGCATGAAGTAGGTAGAGTACGCGATCGTCTTAGTCCAAATGGTCGGCTAATTAACTCTTTAGTGTACAGTCCGGTAGAAGATTGGCGTAATGATGAAGTTTGGATTTATTTAAATCAGTGGCAAAATCCTTGGGGTAATAGCAACAAAGATTTATTCACTATGTATCGAGGTGCAACAGCAGATAATGAATGTCCTTTAGTGGTTGATACTTCTACCCCTAGCTGTGGTGATTCTCGCTTTGGCTGTTGGGTTTGCACGATGGTTAGTAAAGATAAATCTATGGAAGCAATGATCCAAAATGATGAAGAGAAAGAATGGATGCAGCCTTTACTAGACATTCGTAACGAATTGGATATAGAAGACGATCGAGAACGAAGAGATTTTCGCCGCATATATGGGAGAGTTGAGCTATTTGGTAAAGAAATTGTAGAACCAATTCCCGGCCCATACACTAAATATTGGCGCGAACATTGGTTAAGAAGAGTACTCGAAGCACAAACCCAAATTCGCAAAACCGCCCCCGCAGAAATGCGCGACATCACCTTAATAACAGAAGAAGAACTCAGCGAAATTCGCCGCATTTGGCTAGAAGAAAAACACGAATTTGACGACAGCTTACCCCGCATTTATGAAGAAGTCACAGGTGAACCCTTCCAAGACACCCGCCCAGGAGTAGAAAGAAGATTACTCGGAAGCGACGAATGGGCAGTTTTAGAAGAAATATGTGAAGACCAAATGCACTTAGAACTGATGGCGAAACTATTAGATACCGAACGGCAATATTACACCAAAACTCGCCGTACCGGAATCTACGACACCATAGAAAAATCCTTCGATACCAGTTCTCGCCCCAAAGAAGAAGCAATAGAAAACGCCCACTACCAACGTCACTTAAAAAACGCCGTCGAATCCCTCAAAGAAAACGCTGAAAACATTGATCAAATCAGACCAGTATTAAACGGCGAAACCCCCGAACCTAACAAAAAAGACGAAGAACAAGAAACAACAGAAGACAACGAACAAGGCAAACAACTCTCTTGGGCAGACCTAAAATTTGCCCCCAAAGAGTAAGCAGAGGGGCAGAGGGGCAGAGGGGCAGAGGGGCAGAGGAGAAATAAATTTATCCTTCTACCTTTCCCAGTCCCCAACCTCTCCATCGTCCCCAGTCCCCAGTCCCCAGTCCCCAGTCCCCAGTCCCCAATCCCCAGTCCCTAAAAAAACCGTGATTTTCCTCGAACTTTCCTTAGAAAACTTTGGCCCTTACCTGGGAAAAAATATCATCAACTTGCGCCCAGAAAATGATGGCGAAACTCGTCCAATTATCTTATTTGGTGGCATGAATGGCGGCGGAAAAACCACCCTCATGGATGCCATTCGCCTCACCCTTTATGGAAATCGTGCCCAATGTTCCACCAGGGGAAATTTAAGTTATAGCGAATTTTTAAATCAGTCAGTACACCGCAACACCCCACCCACAGAAACTACCCGGATTGAATTAACTTTTGAACATATTCAAGAAGACAAACCGACAATTTTTAAAGTCGTCAGATATTGGACAAAAGAACCCAAAGACGGCAAAGAAACATTAGGAATTCTCGTTTACGATGATTATCTCAAAGAATGGTGGCCCGACAAAGCCTTAACAAACGCTTGGGATGAATATATCGAAACTCTCTTACCATTAGGAATTTCTAACCTCTTCCTTTTCGACGGCGAACAAGTCAAAGAACTCGCTGAATTAGAAACACCACCACCCTTAGTTGTGGATGCAATTCGTTCCCTTTTAGGCTTAGAATTAGCCGAACGCCTCTCAGTAGACTTAGACATATTAGTTAGCAGAAAACGCAAAGAAATCGCCGGGGCAAAAGAACTCGCCGCCCTGGAAAAATTAGAAACCAAATTTAAAGATTTGATTGTCGAAAGAGACATCGCTACCCAAGAACAAGGTAGCTGTAATAATCAATTAATAGACAAACAAAACAAACTCCGCCAAGCCGAAGAAAAATTCATTTCCGAAGGCGGAAAAATTGCCGGAGAACGGAATCAATTAGATCAACAACAAACCGACCTCAAAGAACAAGCCAATACCACTCGGCAAACAATGGTAGAATTAGCTGCCGGAGTATTACCATTAGCCTTAATAACTCCGCTGTTAAACCAAATCCAAATTCAAGCCGAAATTGAAACCCAACAACAACAGGCAAAGATAGAAAAAGAAGCCTTACAAAAAAGAAGCGATCGCCTAATCCAATATATCACCAAACTCGACCTAAAAGCCAAACAAATCGAGCAAATAAAAACCTTCCTCGACCAAGAATATCAAGAACTAGAACAAGCCGCCAGCAGTAGCGAAAAACCCTGGTTACAAGCCGACACAGAAGTAATTGAACAACTAGAAAACCTGCTGAAATACGAACTAAAAGCCAAAGAAGAAATCGGCGCAGAAAAAATCAACCAACTCAAAGAAATCGAGAAAGATATTGAATTTTTGGAGAGACAATTAGCGATCGCCGCCTCCCCCGAAATCTACGAACAACTGCAAAGAAACGTCCGCCAAGCCCAAAAAGAATTAGCCAAAGCCCAAGCCGCCAAAGAAATGGCAAATCGGCGCGTCGAAGAAAGCAAAAGAGAACTAGAAAAAACCCGCAAAGAAATCGAACAATACAGCCAAGAACACATCAAACTAAGAAACAATCAACATATCATAACTTCTGCTGCCAAAGTACAAAATACCCTCAAACTATTCAAAGAAAAACTAACCCTAAAAAAACTCAACAAACTAGAAAAAGAAGTAACCCAATGCTTCTGCTATTTATTACATAAAACCGACCTAGTACATCGCATAGTAATAGACACCCAAAGCTTCAGCCTTTCCCTATATGATACCCAAGGAAAAGCCGTACCCAAACATCGGTTATCTGCTGGAGAAAAACAACTATTAGCCATCTCATTTTTATGGGGATTAGCGAGAGTATCAGGGAGACATTTACCAGTAGCGATCGACACCCCATTAGGAAGATTAGACTCCTCCCATAGACAAAACTTAATAGAGAGATATTTTCCCGCAGCTAGTCATCAAGTAATCTTGCTTTCTACAGATACAGAAATTGGTAAAACAGAAGTAGAGAACTTGAGAAAATTGGAAGCGATCGCCAGAGAATACCTATTAAAATATGATGGAAATGAGCGCCAAACAATTGTAAAAGATGGGTATTTCTGGTAATATGAATCAGATTAATTTGTTGTATATTTAACCAAAATTCTGTAGGGGCGAAGCATTCGGGCGACAATTTATGAAACACAACCAAAATATAACAATCCGAATGCTTCGCCCTCCCCCCACAGACAACCTGTATCTACAATCTTGCGCCAAGACAGGGCGAAGCATTTGGACAGAAGTATTTTTTGTAAGTTACAAAATTTATCGCCCAAATCCTTCGCCCCTACAGCACGTTAATATAACAATCCGAATGCTTCGCCCTCCCCCACAGATAACTTATATTAACCAAGACAGGGCGAAGCATTTGGACACAAATATTTTTAGTAAGTTGCAAAATTTATCGCCCAAATGCTTCGCCCCTACACTAAATTAATTGTTTAAAAAAAACTTATGGAACCCCCAGTAAACACCATCAAACTATCCCAAACAGCCAAAGACCAACTACTAAAACTGCGCCGCCACACCAAAATAGACCAATGGAACATCCTCTGCCGTTGGGGATTTTGCCGTTCTCTAGCCGAAGCAAGCATCCCCTCCCCCGTCCCCATCCCCGCCGATAGCAACGTCGAACTCACCTGGAAAGTCTTCGGCGGCGAAATGTCCGACATCCTGATCCTCGCCCTCAAGCAACGCTGTCACAACGACAAACTAGGAACAGACAAAGAAACCCTCGCCCACCAGTTCCGCCTCCACCTCCATCGAGGCATCGGCTACCTAGCAGGCGATCCCAATATTAAAAAGATAGAAGATTTAATTGCGATCGCCACTAAAAAGTGACTGGGTACTAGGGACTAGGGATTGGGTTAACAGAGTTTTCTTGCCCCTCTGCCCCTCTGCCCCTCTGCTTCATGGGCGGGGAGAGAATCGAACTCTCATTCCCTCGCGGGAGCTAGATTTTGAGTCTAGTGCGTCTACCAGTTTCGCCACCCGCCCTTGGAATCGGCTTTATTACTATAACGCATAGTCTCTCCTTTTAGCAACCCCTGATATTCTTTACTACTTGCCCAGCGATCGATCTCCCTAGCCCGCAACACAGGCACAGGATGGGTCAAATTCATCGTCTGCGCCTCTTTCAGCATTTGCCCCAGTTCATTATTGCTAATGTCATCGTAAGCCCTAGCCTGAGCCAAAAACGCATCCAAATTCAACTGCGAAGCTAAAGTTGGGGAACCACCCGCCAACTTCATCAACAACGAACTCACTACACGGGGATCTTGAGTCGCTAGCAACGCCGCTCGATCGCAAGTAAACTCCGCACACCTTAGCCACTGCAACATTTGCTGCTGTAACCCTTGAGCCAACACCGCACCCCAGCTAGGTAACTGCGATGCTGCTAACACGATGATATTAGCGATCGTCAAAAAAACCCCATGATCGCACTTCAAATGTCCCAACTCATGAGCAATCACCGCTTGAATCTCCGGTGGTGAAAGCAACTCCAGCAAAGAAGTATGCACCACAATAAATGGCTGTTTCCCCCGCATCGCAAAAGTATAAGCATTAGGAATCGGATGCTGGCGCACGTAAAGCTGTGGCGCTTCCATATCCAGAACTTCACAAGCCTCTAACAGCATCTTGTGAAATTCCGGCAACTGTTTCTCACCCACCAGCACGCTAGCCGCAATATTTTCTAAATAAAAAAACTGTTCCGCCACCGGGCCCAACAAATTTCTGACCATTAAATCAATCCCTGGCAACTGCTTAATCGCCTGAGTTGCCTCTAAATCCAGAGGATGACGAAAATGATCTGCTTTTAAACCGAGTAAAGTAGTCTTTGGGGAAAACATGAGGCGAACTTCTTTAGTAAACAACAAATAAATCTGGCTTAGTTTAGGAAAAGATCGATCGCTCACCACCAGCAAGAAATCAACCCCTCCTCAAACGATCCTAGTTTTAGATTTGAAATCAATAATTAATATTATCTCCCCTGCCTCAGAAGAGTGTGAAAAGGTAGCCTATAGAAGCTACCCACACTCACACCTAAACGTTATCCAACTACATTGAGCGAATTTTCGTTTGCTGATTCAGTTTCTCCTTCAAACGGAATCCGACGTAAACGAGCACCTACTTTTTGCAGCTTTATCTCCAGATTTTCATAACCTCGATCGAGGTGCTGTAATCCTTTGATAATCGTTGTTCCTTGCGCTGCTAGCCCCGCCAGCACTAACGCCGCCGAAGCCCTTAAATCCGTCGCCAAAACAGGCGCACCGGACAAAATAGGTACACCACGAACGATCGCATGATGACTTTTGACGCGAATATCCGCACCCATTCGATTTAACTCTGCCACATGGCGCAAGCGATTCTCGAACACAGTTTCGGAAATTACACTGTCTCCTTCACTTAAAGTCAGCAAAGACATAAACTGAGCTTGCATATCCGTCGGAAATCCCGGATAAGGCAAAGTTTCAATATCCGTCGCACTCAGCCGTTCTCTAGCAACTATTCGCAAACAATCAGACCCTTCGGTAAATACCTGAGCCCCCATTGCCCGCAATTTAGAAATTACTGCCATTTGATGATCTGGAACTACAGGATACAAACTCAAATCCGAGTGGGTAATCGCTCCTGCTACCAAAAAAGTTCCAGCTTCAATCCGATCGGGAATAATACTATAGTCCGTAGAATGGAGGCGCTCAACTCCATCAATCACAATCGTTTTAGTTCCTGCACCCTTAATCCGCGCCCCCATTGCTCGACAGAAATTCGCTAAATCCACGACTTCTGGCTCTTGCGCCGCATTTTCGATCGTCGTTTCTCCTTCTGCTAACGTCGCCGCCATCATGATTGTCTCAGTGGCACCAACGCTGGGGTAATCCAAGTAAATGTGGGCACCTGTTAAGCGACGGCTTTTCCCTCGAACAAAGGCATTAACCATCCCATGCTCGATTTGCACATCTGCCCCCATTAATTGTAAACCCCTGACATGAAGATCTACAGGTCTGGCTCCGATCGCACAACCACCCGGAAGCGGCACCTTTGCCACCCCTAACCGCGCCAGCATTGGCCCCATCACAAAAAAACTAGCCCGTAACTGACTAACTAATTCGTAGGGTGCTTGGGATTGGCTGATGTCCTGGGCGTTGATGTCTAAAACGTCCCCATCTTGTTTTACCTTCACACCTAAAGCTGTCAGAATCTCACCCATTCGCCGGACATCCATCAACGATGGAACGTTTCGCAAACGGCAATCTTCTGAACAGAGCAGAGCCCCTGCCATAATCGCTAGGGCGGAATTTTTCGCCCCGCTAATTCTGACCTGCCCTGAAAGGGGAGTGCCACCCAAAATTTCTAAAACCGATTGGTCTTCTTTGGTGTTGGCATTAGTTTCGGTTAAACCAGTAACGCGAGTAATTGTCCTGTCCTCCGAATTACTTCACAATTCGTGCGTCTTCATTAATTTTGGTTTAGATTCTACAGTAAAGTTTCCAGATGTCCATAATGCAGAAGTTTTTTTTATAACACGAAATGGGGACTGGGGACTGAGAAAAGGCAGAAGGCAGAAGGCTTCAAGGGCAGAAGGGCAGAGAGGCAAAAAAAAAACTCTGTACGGGCGGGTTTTGCTATTAACTCTTCTGCTGTGAACACAGATTTATCTGCTAAACCCGCCCCTACAAACTCAAAACTCCTCCTTGTGCCCTAGTCCCCAGTCCCCAGTCCCCTATTGACAAACCAAATAACTTACCCCATAATGGTAGATTGTGTGCTAAATTAATAAAATACAAGCGGAACTGGCGGAATTGGTAGACGCGCATGATTCAGGTTCATGTGGTGCAAGCCTTCCGGGTTCAAGTCCCGGGTTCCGCATTTCAATTTTCAATTTTGGATTTTAGATTTACGATCGACCATTCAATCCAAAATCTAAAATCCAAAATCTAAAATTTATCATGTTAACCAGCCTGCAAAACCCACTGGTAAAGCAAATTCGCAAGCTGCACCAAGCCAAAGATCGGCAAGAACAGCAGCTTTGTTTATTGGAAGGAACTCATCTTTTAACAGAAGCCATTGCCGTTGATTATCCAATAATCACGGTTTGTTGTACTCCGCAGTGGCAGAAGAAATACCCAGAACTTTGGCAGCAAGCTTCGGAACGCTGTCAGAGATTAGAATTAGTTAGTGCAGATGTGATAAAGGCGATCGCAACTACCGTACAACCAGACGGTGTAGTAGCCACAGCCGCCCGTGCAGCCACGTTCCGCACCCAAGTTCCGTACATTGGGTCAGTACTAGCATTAGAAACGATTCAAGACCCCGGCAATTTGGGGACAATGATTCGTACCGCAGCCGCAGCCGGAGTTTCTGGTTTATGGTTGAGTTCTGATAGTGTAGACTTAGACCATCCCAAGGTATTAAGAGCCTCAGCTGGACAGTGGTTTCGCCTACCAATAGCAGTTACAACAGATTTAAAAACTGTGGTTGCCGAATGTCAAAAACAGGGAATGCAGGTAGTAGCAACCTTACCAGAAGCAAATTTAACTTATTGGGAAACGGACTTTCAAAAACCTAGCTTAATTTTATTAGGCAACGAAGGCGCAGGATTATCCGCCGATTTGGTAGCTTTGGCAGATAAACAAGTGAAAATACCCCTTAGTCCAGGGGTGGAATCTTTAAATGTCGCGATCGCAGCTGCCGTAATTTTGTACGAAGCCCAACGGCAAAGACATCAGAAAAACTTATAATTCGGGCGGCGATCGCTTTTCCATAAACTCATCAATATCAGCCAACGCCTCCTCAAAAAGATCCACCTCTTTCTTTTTGCTAGGAGGCTTCGCTTTTCCAGACACAGAGGGAGACTTTTCCTCACCCTCAGCAAACATATTCTCGAAGTCGCCAAGAGATGCCATAAAAGCTTCGGCAGCCGCTTGACGCATTTTTCGTTTATCGTTCTCCATAACTAACTCCTAAAGTGGGATTGGGGACTGGGGATTGGGGACTGGGGACTGGGGACTGAGGGAAGTTTTGAGTTTTAAGTTCATAAACTTCCCTATCCCCCCATCCCCCCACCTCCCCACCGCTTCTGTCTTCTGCCTTTTTTAATATGCCCAATTGTGACATGATGATTGCTGGTTGAAAAAAATGTTGTCTAAATTACCCTCACTAGTTAAGAATTAATAAGGGCTGTGAGCAACTGGAGAAGTTTAGGTGAGTCAGGGATTTGATTACGACTTAGCAATTATTGGTGCTGGCGTGGGTGGACATGGTGCCGCCCTTCATGCAGTCAGCTGTGGTTTAAAAACTGCGATCGTCGAAGCTGGCGATATGGGTGGAACCTGTGTTAATCGTGGTTGTATCCCATCAAAGGCGTTATTGGCAGCTTCGGGTAGAGTGCGAGAGTTACGCAATGCCCATCATTTGAAAACGCTAGGAATTCAAGTTGGCAATGTACAATTTGACCGAGAAGCGATCGCAAATCACGCAGTTAATATTGTCTCTAAGCTGCGGGGAGATTTAACCAACAGCTTAAAACGCATCGGCGTAGATACAATTTTAGGCTGGGCAAAATTGGCAGGCCCACAAAAATTATCCATTTCCACCAATGATGGTCAGGAAAAAATTATTACTGCCGAAAATATCATTATTGCCTCTGGTTCCGTGCCTTGGGTACCCCCCGGAATTGAAGTTGATGGCAAAACAGTTTTTACCAGCGATGATGGAATTAAATTAGATTGGCTACCGCAATGGGTGGCAATTGTTGGTAGTGGTTATATTGGGTTAGAATTCTCTGACATTTATTCCGCTTTAGGATCGGAAATAACCTTAATTGAAGCATTACCAGAATTAATGCCAGGATTCGATCGCGACATTGCTAAAATAGCCGAAAGAATTCTCATTACTCCCAGAGATATTGAAACTAAAGTTGGTCTTTTGGCGAAAAAAGTTACACCAGGATCGCCAGTAATTATCGAATTAGCAGATGCTAAAACTAAAGAAACTGTCGAAATTTTGGAAGTTGACGCTTGTTTAGTTGCCACAGGGAGAATACCCTTTACCCAAAACTTAGGTTTAGAAAGTGTCGGCGCAGAATTAGACCGTCGGGGATATATTCCTGTTGACGATCGAATGGCTGTACTTTCGGGTGGCGAAGTTGTGCCGCATCTTTGGGCGATCGGAGACGCTACTGGTAAAATGATGCTAGCTCATGCTGCTTCTGCCCAAGGAATTGCCGCTGTAGAAAACATTTGTGGCAGACAGAAAACAGTAGATTATCAAAGTATTCCCGCAGCTGCATTCACTCACCCAGAAATTAGTTTTGTGGGCATGACTGAAACAGCAGCGAAAGAATTAGGAAGTAAAGAAGGTTTTGAAATTGCCAGCGTGCGGAGTTATTTTAAAGGTAATTCTAAAGCAGTTGCCGAAGGAGAAGCAGACGGAATTGCTAAAGTTATTTACCGAAAAGATAACGGCGAAATCTTAGGCGTTCATATTATAGGTTTGCACGCTTCCGACTTGATTCATGAAGCATCAAATGCGATCGCAAATCGTCAATCCATCCACACCCTAGCATACCTAGTTCACGCCCATCCCACACTCTCCGAAGTCTTAGACGACGCATACAAACGCGCCGCCGAAGCAGCTAAATAGGGCAGAGGGGCAGAGGGGCTCCAGGGGCAGAGGGGAGGAGAATTCAAAACTCTCTCACTCCCGAAACTGTCCCTAACTCAAAACTCAAAACTTCCCAAGTGTCTCCTAGTCGCCCAGTCTCCTAGTCCCCCATTACCCAGTACCTAGTCCCCAAAAATGGAAATTCGTCGTCGTCCCCCAAATCCTTCAGTTGCAGTGCAAGAATTACGCTATCAAATTGTCACTCCTGATGCTGCACCAAAAAACATTTTGGAAGAAATTGTTTGGTATAAAGAAACCGAAGTTGACCAAATGCGGGAACGTCTACCTTTAGTAGAATTACAAAAGCAAATTGCTAATATTTCCCCACCTCTCGACTTTGTTGCAGCTTTAAAATCAGCAGCTAAAAAACCTGCAATTATTGCCGAAGTAAAAAAAGCTTCTCCTAGTAAAGGACTATTGCGGGAAGATTTCGATCCAGTAGCAATTGCCCAAGCTTACCAAAATGGTGGCGCTTCCTGCATTTCTGTGTTAACAGATACTAAATTCTTTCAAGGCGGATTTGAGAATTTAGCTTTAATTCGCCAAGCAGTAGACTTACCATTATTGTGTAAGGAATTTATTATCTATCCTTACCAAATTTATTTAGCCCGTTCCAAAGGTGCTGATGCCATCTTATTAATTGCAGCGATTCTTTCTAATCAGGACTTGCAGTATTTTGTTAAAATCGCCCAAGCCCTGAAAATGACAGTTTTGATTGAAGTTCATACCTTAGAAGAATTAGATCGAGTGTTAGCCTTAGAGAAGGTCAACTTGGTAGGGATTAACAATCGTAACTTGAAAGATTTTTCTGTGGATTTACAATTAACCTGCGATCTTCTCGCTAGTCGCGGTCAACAACTAAAAGAACGCGGTATTGTGGTAGTGAGTGAGTCAGGATTGCATACTCCTGATGACTTACACTTAGTTGCAAAAGCTGGTGCTACTGGTGTACTCATTGGTGAATCATTGGTGAAACAGCCAGATCCAGAAAAGGCTATAAAATCTTTAGTTAGTGAGATCAAACCTGACTAATTGATTTCTTATTCGTTAACCTAATTTAAGTTGACATACATGGAGCCCATACCTCTTCCCTCTCCTGTCCAATACGAGTTAATACTGCAATTACTAGAACGGAAAACTAATTTTGCTGTGTCTAGTAATACAGAAGTTAAAGAAAAGGTGAGGCAGCTGATTATTACTTTGCGGAAAGCTATTGCCCAACAAAAGCAAATCGAAGATATTTGTTCTCAGGCGCAACTTCCTACAGAGTATTTTTGGTCTTTAAATCATGTTGTTGAACGTTCAGCAGCAGAGGCAAAAAGCGATACTGAAAAAAGTCAACCGCCAGTTTGATGATGAAAGATTTTACTGATATCTCAACCGAAAACTCACCAAGTACGTTGTTGCGCTTCAGCGCCAATTCTTGCGCTGAAATGCAACAACGTACTGTATAATCGAAAGTTCGCCATTGCTTAGTTATACTATTCCTGGCATGGGAGAAAAGGCTATTGCAGCATGGCAGAAATAATTTAGTTGAAAAGGTTGAGTTGAAAAAGCTTCCTTTACGTTCTGCCTGATGTGTTGTGCCTTCTTACACTAGAGTTTTGAGTTGTTTAGGTTTGAGTTAAGAAAATTATTTAATTCCAAATTTTCTGAGAAATACTAAATTCAGAACTCACAATTAAAAAATAGCTGACTGTATCTAGGAGAGACTGATGGACGATAAGTTAATATTAATGATTCCGGGGCCAACACCTGTACCCGAACAAGCTTTACTCGCTTTGGCGAAACATCCGATTGGACATCGTAGCAGCGAGTTTACCCCAATTATGGGGGAAGTTTTCCAGAATTTGAAGTGGCTTCACCAAACCGAAAATGATGTGCTGGTGTTGGCATCTAGCGGTACTGGGGCGATGGAAGCGGGGATTATTAATTTTTTGAGTCCTGGCGATCGCGTTTTGGTAGGATCGAATGGTAAGTTCGGCGAACGTTGGGGTGAAGTTTGTCAAGCTTATGGCTTGAATGCAGACATTATTACCGCTGAATGGGGTAAACCTTTAGATACCGAACAATTCCGTGAAAAGCTAGAAGCTGACACCCAAAAGCAAATTAAAGCGGTAATTGTGACTCACAGCGAAACTTCCACAGGCGTTTTAAATGACTTGGAAACTATTAACCGTCATGTGAAAGCACACGGGGAAGCTTTGATTATTGTAGACGCAGTAACAAGTTTGGGCGCGGTGAATTTACCCATTGATGAATGGGGAATTGATGTGGTAGCTTCAGGTTCCCAAAAAGGTTATATGATTCCTCCAGGTTTAGCTTTTGTCAGCGTGAGTGCCAAAGCTTGGGAAGCTTACAAAACTGCCAAGTTACCTAAGTATTATTTGGACTTAGGTAAGTATCGCAAAGATGCGGCGAAAAATAGTTTTCCTTTTACGCCACCAGTTAATTTAATTGTGGCATTACAAACTACTTTGCAGATGATGCAAAAAGAAGGTTTGGAAAATATTTTTGCCCGTCATCAAAGGTTGAAAAATGCCACTCGTGAAGCAGTAAAAGCTTTAAGTTTGCCGCTGTTTGCGCCAGATAATGCTGCTTCTCCTGCGATTACCGCAGTTGCGCCAGTGCAGGTAGAATCTGAGCAAATTCGTAAGGTGCTCAAGAAGCGTTATGATATCGCAATGGCGGGAGGACAGGATCATTTAAAAGGTAAAATCTTCCGCATTGGGCATTTAGGTTTTGTTAGCGATCGCGATATACTAACTGCGATCGCATCTCTAGAAGCAGCCTTACTAGAACTAGGTTACGATGCCTTCACCCCCGGCGCAGGTGTCGCCGCAGCAGCGAAGGTATTTAAGAGTTAGGGGAAAAGGGGAAAAGGGAAAGGGGAAAAGGGGAAAAGGGGAAAAGGGGAAAAGGGGAAATTTAATAATTCAAAACTCAAAACTTTCTCCTCTGCCCCTCTGCCCCTCTGCCCCTCTGCCCCCCTGCCCCCCTGCCCTCCCCTAAAGCCAATTTCCCACCAAAACATAAGGTGCCCAGAAATAAGGATTTCGGTAACGTCGATTATTCAATAAAGTAATTTGCGCCCGACGTAAAGCTTCCGCTTTGGTAATTCCCGGTGTCGCCAACTCTCGATAAAATTCCGTCATTAACGCCGCAGTAGACTCGTCACTAACTTTCCACAAAGTCGCCAAAGTACTGCGTGCCCCCGCCCTCACTGCTACTCCGGCTAGCCCTAAAGCCGCCCGACTGTCGCCAGTAGCAGTTTCGCAAGCACTTAAAACTAATAACTCAATTTCGCTGGGTAAATTGGGATTTTTATTTCGCAGTAACTCATCTAGTTGTTTCACATTAATCGGTCCATCCCAAGCCAAAATAAATGTTTGTTTAAAGTTAGAACTAAACTGTCCATGAGTAGCCAAATGAACTACTGGAAAAGGTAATTCTGCTACTTGTTGTTCCAAACTGCTACTAGTAAAATTTTGATTTAAAAGCGTAATTCCGGGAACTTCGGCATTAATTTGTTCTAATTCTAACTTGACTCCTGGTAATGCGGAAAAGCCTTCCCTTTCTTCGCTTAAACCTCCTGTTAATGCCCGTAATCTTTCCCGATTTAAGGGCTGAGTTCTTAATAATTGTAACCCAGGAGTTAGGGCAAGATTGTATTCTTCAACTAAATACTTTTCTCCATTATGTAAAGCCGCCATTGGGATATTCCGCAAAGAACCATCTGAGATAAACACCAAAGTTTCTACACCACTCGCCTGTAAATCTGCTTGCAAGGGACGAATTAACCAATCGTAGACTTTTTGAGAAATTTTCAGGCGTTCTTCTTGGTTAGAATGGCGAATTGCTAAGGCTTGTTCGAGTTGATGAATAGTAGTTTCAACTTGATTTTGTGGAATTAATACCCGATAATTTTTTAAAGGTTGTTGTGGTAAGCTGGCGATAATTTCTAACCTATCCGAGAGAATTACTGGATAAATTACTGCTGCTTTTACATCCAGTTTATCAATTTGTTCCGGTTTCGCATCTAAACAAGCTTCGCGGAAAAAGTTATCTAATTCAGCTAACTGCAAAGACTCAATTACTAGACGTGCTTTTATAAGTTTAGTTTGATTAACTTCTGCTTGCGGTTGTAACAGTAAATCAACTAATTGACGATAAACAGGTTCTACACTATCTCGAAAAGTAAATTGTACTTCTGGATTAATAGTTACTAAGTCACTGCGAAGGGATTTTAAAGTGTTGACTGCTGTGGTGTAGAATGCGATCGCATCATCCCACTTTTTCTGCTCTTTGTAAAGTCTCCCCAATTGCCATTCCCACAAATAGCTAATATCCGTGGCATTAATCGAATTAGCTTGTTGTAAAGCTTGTTTAGTTAACTGTTCTGCATCCCAAAATTGTCTGGTTTTTTCGTATAATTCCCCTAAAACACCCAAAGAGTATGATTCGGCGCGTTTATCTGTTAAACTTTTCGCTTCTTGAACTGCATTTGCCAGTAACTTTCCTACACTCTGCGGTTGGGTGAATTCTAAATCGGATTTAGGAGATTTTAACAGAGAATTTGCTAAATTAATTTGAGCAAAAACTTTACTTCTGCTAGCCGGAGTTTGAGGAAGTTCGCTTTGAATTTCTTGCCATAAAGTTTCCGCCTCTCGCCATCGTTTAGTTTCCAGTAAAAGACGCATCTGATTAACTTGCGCTTGCAGCTTTTGATTACCTGAATTCGCTAGATTTGCAGCTTTTTGATAGTAGTTTAAAGCTGCTAGTTTTTTTTCTTGTACTTGTTGATTATCTATTGTACCTTCGGCGATTGATTCGGCTCTTTTCGCCAAGGCAAATTCCGTATTACCTAAATTAATTAAAGCTGTAGTTAATGCAGATGGAGATGATAACTTTTCGGCTATTTCTAAAGCTTGTTCGCCTAATTTTCGTGATGTTTCTAGATCTCCGTTTGTGCGAATAATTGCACTTAAACTAAGTAAACCTTTAAGTTTTAACTGTGAATTGGTTTGATTTTGAATATTTTGTTCTAAGTCTGTTAGAATTTTAATCGATCGCTGATAAAAACCCAAGCTTTGTAAACTTTGCGCTTGATTAATTAAACTGCCAATTCTCCCTGACTCATCCCCAGCTTTTTGGTAAGCCGCGGTAGCTTTTTGTAAAGTAAAAAGAGCATTTTCTGTTTGTCCCAATGAGCGTTGCAAGCGTCCTTGAGTATTTAAAGCCGTTGCTAAAACCTGGTGCTTGTCCCGGTTTGAGTCGGGAATTGTTTGTAACAAACTTAAGCTTTGGTCAATTGTGGATTGGGCAGATTGGCGATCGCCTAATTTCTGATAAGCTAAAGAAAGAAAACTCAGAGTTAATGCTTGGTTCAAAGTATCTTTTTCCCCAGTAAACTCGCGTTCCGCCTGTCGCCAAATTTTGATAGCCTCAGCAAATTTTTCATCTTCGTATAAACTTTTTCCTTGTTGGAGTAACTGCGGAGAATTAAACTTAGAAGCAATTAAACGCTCCAGACGCAGAGAGGAAAAATTTGCTATTGCTGGAGAGGGAACAATTAGATTTTCCCAAGAGAGAGCAATCACTAGTCCCAAGCATAAAACTAAACTGAATCTAAATAATTTAAACATATTCCTAAAACTCATTCATAGTAGCGACTTCAGTCATTCCAGTTCGTCGTTCGTAGTAGCGACTTCAGTCGTTGCATTGCCAAAAAGAAGAACTGAAGTTCCCACAACAAACCTACTTTACCTTGGACGACAAGCAGGTAATTTAAAAGGTGCATCATGCAAAGTAAACTTAGCAGTTTCAGCAGTCAAAATAACCTCACCTTTATTCCCAATCACCCAACCTTGAGCTTCAACAATAGTCGCATTTGGGTAACTCTCCCCTGCTTCCCTGCGCCCCTGCGCCCCTACTCCCCTGCTCACTTGGGGAATGCGTAAATCTTCCCAGAATAAATCCCCACTTAAAGGTTCATTAGGATGAGCAGGAATTCCACCCCGCCCAGTAACATAAAAAGTACTAACTTCCTCACCTACAGGACAAATTTGAGCAATTAAATTAGTAGCATCTACAACTTCTACTTTCGTCATTTCCGGTGCTTTTACTTCCATCTCACTTTCAATTGTCAATTCTCCACGAGCATTGATAATACTATCAGGTGAAACAATCAATACTAACTCCGAACCACTAGGAGCAGAAATTCTAATATTACTTCCACCTGTGGGAGATTCGGCATCAGTAAATATCTTGCTTCCTCCTGATAAAATCATAATTTCAGTATTAATATTAATATTTCCCTCTTTTCCCCCTGCACCTGCATCAGCGGAAATTGCACCTTGACGGCTTAAAATAATATTGCGGGAATTAAGGTTAACATTTCCTCCAGTACCTTTTTGAGATGCAGCCGAAATATTGCCTTGATTATTTAGCAAAATACTAGAAGAATCTATATTTAAACTACCTGGAACCCCCTCACCTGTAGATAACACCGAGATTTGTGCAGGGTTAGCAGTTCCATCAATATTCTTACCAACTCCCGCTACTTCTACATTATTGGCGCGAATTGTCACATTTCCCGCTTTCCCTTGTGCTAATGGATTTAATGATGCTTGAGTTAAAGAAGCTGCTGCTACTCTTGCGCCATTTGTGACAGTCAAACTTCCGGTTTCTACGATTAAATCTCCGCCGTTTCCGGTAGCGTTTCCTTCCACTCTCGCTAATAAACTACTGGGAAAAATTCCATTTGGAGAACGACCATTTAATTGTACGTTTTCCGCTTTAACAGTTAAATTTCCCCCGTTTCCACTTCCGGTAGTAGAAGCAGAAACTTGACCGCCATTTTCCACTGTTAATTTTCCAGATTGAATTTCTAAAATTCCCCCCGCACCTGTTCCAGTAGTTAACACAGAAATCTGGGTTGGGTTAGAACTACCATCAACATTTTTACCCACTCCATTAACTTCTAGGGTTTCCGTCACCCGAATTGTTATATTTCCTGCCTTTCCTTCTCCTAAAGAAGATGCTGTGACTCTTGCACCATTAGTAATAGTTAAACGTTCGGTTTCTATCACTACATCTCCAGCATTTCCTGTGGCTTTTGGTTCAACTCTAGCTAACAAACCACTGGGAGAAATTCCATCAGGAGAACGTCCAATTAATTGCACTTCTTCCGCTTTTATAGTTAAACTTCCACCATCACTTATTCCTTGAGTAGAAGCGGAAATTTGACCGCCATTTTCCGCTATTAACTTCCTGGTTTGAATGTCTAAAGTTCCTGCTTTACCACTTTCCAAAGTTAAAACTGATATTTGGGTAGGATTAAGTGAACCATCGATATTTTTGCCGACTCCTGTTACTTCTACGGTATCTTGAGCCCGAATAGTTAAACTTCCGGCTGTTCCTGCGCCTAAAGAAGCTGCGGCTATTCTTGCACCGTTGGTTACAGTTAAACTTTCCGTATTAATCCTGATATCGCCAGCCGTTCCCGTAGCTCCCTGTTTAGTTCTGGCTAAAATTCCACTAGGCTGTGTACCATCGAATGACCTACCATCAATTTTAATCTGATTAGCTTGAACATCTATGTTTCCCGCATTTCCGCTGGCGAAGGTTTCTGAAGATATTTGTCCCCCTTCACGAGTGACTAAAATTCCGGTTTGAATTGCTATCTTTCCGGCATTTCCTTCACCTGTGGTTTGGGTAGATAATGCACTGGGGTAAATGATAGTTTGAGCGTTCTGAGTAACATCTTTTACACCTACTATTTCTAATTTATCTGTTACTTGTACGGTAATATTTCCGGCGTTAGCTGGCGCATTTGTTAAGGAAGAAGCCGCTATTCTTGCCCCACCTTCGAGTTGCAAATTTTTGGTGTTAATGTTGATACTGCCACCGTTTCCAGTAGCGTTTGACTCAACTCTGGCTTGCAAGGCGCTGGGAGTTCCGTCTGCTAATCTACCAATAACCTCTACAGATTCAGAGGCATTTACTATAATATTTCCGCCCAATTCTGCGCCTAAAGTGCTGGCTTTAATTTGGGAACCGTCAGTTAATCTTAAACTTCTGGCGTGAATTAAAATATTACCACCACCAACACCACTGGTATCAACTGTGGCTGTTTGGGAAAGTTGAATGTCTCCTGGTTGGGTGGTTAATGGTTGAATGTTACTAAATAGTGACCATGAACCATTGGTAATTGATGCTAATTCAATCCTTCCCTGTTCTGCTGTCAGATTGCCACCAATAAAGTTGATTTGGTTAGCTACTAAGGAAATAGTTTGACCTGGTTGTACTTGTAAGTTCGCACCTTGAACTGTAATTCCAGGGAGAGAAATTGCGGGGGAATTTATCTGTAAACCAAGGGGGACGCTGACGGTTAATAGCGGCGTGGTTCCTGTGGAGTTGGCGCTAAACTGGGTACCATCAGCAAAGTTAATTGCTTGGGCGGTAGTGGCGATAAATGCACCACCGATGTTTAATTGGGCGTTTGGCCCAAAAATAATCCCGTTGGGATTTAAGATAAAAAGGTTGGCGCTACCGTTGGCTTTAATTAATCCGTCAATGTTAGAAATTGAGTTACCTGTAACGCGAGTGATGATATTTTGAATATCTACTGAATTATTGAAGTTGGCGCTGTGTCCCGTAGGAAGGGAAAATTCTTGAAAACTATGAAATAAATTATTCCCCGTTTGTGTTCCGCCGTTAATCAGGTGAATTACGGTTGTTTGTCCTGGGGATGTAGCGTTATTTGGTGTAACTACGGAATTATTTGGCAGAGTGCTGTCAGGAATTATCTGTGCTGAGGCGGGATGAGATAGAACTAAAAAAAATAAATAACTCCCTAGTCTAAGCCAGAGTCTAATATCAGCTATTTTGTTCATAAAATTTTCCTTAAATCCAACGAAATAAAAGGTTATTTTATGAATCATTTTAACTTGTAAGGGACGTAGGTAGTGATTTTGGGTATTCGACATAGAGGACTGGTATTGGTTTTATCCTCTGGCTAAAGCAGAAGGGTTTGATACTAGTTTTGGTAGGTAAGGATTTAGTTAAAAAACTTGGCGACTCTCTTTCCTGCTTCCTGCTACCTCAATCAACTAACTTCAGTGGCTAATAACTGACCAGTCCTCTTGCTTTGTAGTTAGCTGTAATGATTAACCTTTTCTGGGTGGTTTTTTGCCACTTTTTGCTTCTAGCCCAGTTTTCACCTTACTTTGAGAAGATTGTAATTCCAGATTTTTACTGTTGGTAATTGCTACGTTATGGGCTGGGTTATTGGTAGTTGTACCAGTATTAGTAGCCTTGTTTGTGCAGTTAATTTCCCGGTTTTGTGTGACAGAGATCACTGTGTTTAATGCAATTAATTGATAGTCATCGACAAAATTGTCTGGATAGAGAAAAATCGCTTGGGCTGTAGCCGTTTTGGGTGTAAACAAGCAGCATAAAGAGAAACTGCTTGCTAAACAAATTCTGTAGATTTTCGAGTTCATGATGCGTTTTGTAGTAGATGCTTCCTTACTAAATTGTAATTAAATTTTATTTTTTTTCAACTATTTTCCGTACTATTAATTATTTTTTTGTAACGAGATATTTCTACTTAATATAAATAACAAAAATAGCAAGTTCTCTGAGCAATTGGCTATTTTTGTTCGAGATTTTTCAGCAAGTTTACGTAATCACATGAAAACTTTATAAAGTTTTCATGGAGTAGTTAAAATTTGCTCAGAGATTTCACTGAGGCCAGCCGATCGCAATAATTCGCCCCACTCAGCAGTAACTGGTGAGTTTTGTGGTGAGGAGTAATGTAATTCAGCCAAATCAGCTAAAGCGTCATACCAAATTTTGTACTGACGTAAAAGAATGGCGCGATCGCGTAATTCAGCTTTTTCTATTTGTTTTCTAATGGTAGGAAGCAACTGAGTGCGCCAAATCCAGCCTTCTACAACTAAATCTCTTTTTCGATTTGCCGGATCGCAGCGAACTACGAAATACCACTGATAGCTTTTACCTACATCCAAAGCGGGTGCATTTTCGGGAAGTTTAAAGCCAAAAATACCTGGAAATTTCGGAGTCGGGAAATTAGTCCGGTAGACTTCTCTTTCCTCAGAGTCATTAAGGATAAACTCTACAGTAGGAGCACTAGTCTGAGGAAGGTAAACAAAAAATGTCGGATGTGACTTTAGGGTTAATCCTATGAGTTGAGAAACTTTCTGGCGCGAGTTAGCAGTTTGTTCCTGAACTTTTGGGACTAAAGCTGTTAGTGGTGGATGAGGAACTTGTAAGTCGTTGGGACATTTTAGTTGAGTGGAAATTTCTCCCGGACGATTTCCGCCTGATTCTCTTCTTCCGGGAGAACCAATATCTGGTGGTGGTTCATAAACGGATGAGCTATCTATTTCCCAAGGACTAGAACTACTTTGATTAGTTATGGTTTGCCCTGGGGTGGGTAAGGGAGTAATAATAAAAAATTTCCCAATTAGTAACAAAGTTAAAGGGATGAGATGGGAAGAGAATCGTTGCTTTAACATAATTTCGTGTTAATGTTTACCCCTACTATTTTAAATTTTCTCAGTTACCAACAATGGCATAAAAGAAAGGGTTAGCGATCGCTAACCCTTTCTTGCTCTGGTATGGAATTGTGGATCACCCCTCGATTTTTGAGTAAACTGCTAGGAAATACTCGGTTTGACATGATTACCAAATCCTTGGGGATAAATAAATATTAAGCTTGTTCCAACCAATCATATATCCGGTCTAATTGTTCTAATGTTACCAAACCATATTGCCAAAGAATCATTGGTAATGGCCCTGGATCTTGTTTGCTGTGTCTGAGGGCGATCGAAAGCGATGCGCCAGAAATTGACAACTCTTCTTGCAAAAATCTAATAAATCTCGAATAGTTTGTGGGTGCCACTCCTACCTTCACCTCCTTGACTAGACACCATTTTCCGATCTTTGTCTCCCTGACGGATAAATCCAGTAGACAGTATTCTCTTTGTCACCGTTCATGAGTTTAAAAGTACCCTTTTTAATTTAGTCAATCCCGGATGGAATCAGACTTTTACAGTACAGCTAACACTCAAATAAACTGAGCAATTGAGATGACGAGTTGAGGATTAATTTTATTTGTTTTTAGCAGCTTTTTGGCTAAAACTCATCTTTTTAAAACAGCTTTTTATTCAGCTTTTTCACCTCAACAAAGTTGTTTTTTATTGTGATCTTGTTTTACCTCAGCACTTTAACTAACCTCATCTCTAACAAGGAAGATGTCTGACTACTTCCGCCACTATATCCATAGAGGTATAGTGGAAGATTTCCAGCATCTTTAGTGCATAATTTTGACTTTTTTAAGTTAACCTTTCTGGAGATGTTGCGATCTCACGAAAAGTTCTTCTCGCCAAAGTCGGCAATTTTCCTGTTTAACTTGGTTCCCTTAGTTCTGGTTCTTAACTACTCTCGCCTCACACCTAATTCCCGTTTGCTGGAAGAGAAATATAACTAAGCTTCAACTCGCAATTCTTAGGTTTTACTCTCTTGTTAGCTTCTCAAAGGAATTGAGAACTCAGAACATCAAGAATTTAAACACTGCCAGTATCTTAAGCAAGCATACTTTACTGATAGTAACCTACTTTTTGACTGACTCAACCTTGCTCTTCCCGTAATTTTGCCTACTGTCAGGGCAAGTCTCTCCAGAAATTGGCACTGTCAGGACAGCGTAGCAAATTCTTTCGGTTATTTATCAATATAGACACCAATGTTAACATTTAGGTTCAAAACTTATAAGATTTGAACAAGTTATGGTAAAGATTTTGTATGGTTAGAGGGTTGGGGCGAGAAAAACTCAATTTTCACCTGTTGACCGACTTTAATCCCCAGTTCGGCTGCTCTACCGCCACGGAGTTCAATTACTTGATCTATGGTTCCGTTTGGGCCATAAGTAGGACAGGGATCTTGTTTACAGGGGGGGACGTTGGTGGCGATCGCTCTCACCACTCCATTCTGTAAAAAAATCATGTCCAAAGGAATGACCACATTTTTCATCCAAAAGCTGACTGGTTGCGGGGGAGAGAAGGAGAATAACATTCCGCGATCGTCCGGCAAACTTTGCCGATACATCAACCCCATCGCTTGCTCAGCGGGAGTGCGAGTGACTTCCAGCTGAATAACTTCACCATTCGCCAACTGAGCTTTAGCCGAAATCGGCAACATTTGTGGTGAATTCTGAGCTAATTCCTGATTATTAGAAGTTTTTGTCCGTTCTGTTGGGGTAGTTAAAGCTATATCTCCAGAATTTGCTGGTGCAGTTGTCGAACAACCAAGCAGCCAAATTCCCAACACTAAACCTAGTACAAGTCGGCAGAAATAATTGAGTGGTTGAAAATAGGTAAAAAGCTGAATATAAAAGCCTTCTACCCTTCTGCTTTCTGCTTTCTGACTTCTGACTTCTGAAGTTAGTAACTGAGGAGTTTTCCCGTTACTCATCCTTGTGCCACTTCTCCTATTGTCTGTTTTAGGTTTCCCGCAGTACGTAACCTACGCCTCTGACGGTTTGAATTAAGCGTCTTTCGTTTTCTTGTTCAATTTTCAGACGCAAGTAACGAATATACACCTCTATGACGTTGGATTCTCCCATAAAGTTGTCACCCCAGACATTTTCCAGAATTTGTTCTCTGGTCAGAACTTCGCGGGGATGTTCCATGAGATACTTTAATAAGTCATATTCCTTCATTGTCAGATCGATGACTCTGCCGTTACGTAAGGCGCGGCGCGTACCTAAATCTAGCACTAAGTCACAGAATCGTAATTGTTCCGAGCTATAGTTATCTGGCTGGAGATAGAGGCGGACTAACTTTAAGAAAGTTTCGGAACGATAAGGTTTGAGAAAGTAATCATCTGCGCCTGCTTCTAAACAAGCAACTCGATCGTCCACGCTGTCACGCGCCATCATTAGTAATAGTGGGGCTCTATTTCCGGCGCGGCGCAGGTTTTTACATACACCTAATCCAGAATCCCCAACTAACATTCGGTCTACTACAATTAAAGCTGGTTGGCGTTCCATTGCTTGCCGCATTGCGGTATTCGCATCGTAAGCTATAACTGGTTCATAGCCTGATTCTTTTAAGTCGAGGCTGACATTTTGTGCCAGGGTTTCATCGGTTTCGATGACTAACACACAAGGGCTGTTGTTGATGGTAATAGTATTCATAATCGGGGAATAAGCATTAATACTTGAGCTTACTGTAACATCTATCTGTTGTAGCACGTTTATTTCGTATTAGATTGATGAGAAGCATGAGAAACTAGAATTTTGGGGTGGTTTCTACAATTTGGGTGTCTTTCTACTAATGACAATTGAAGAAGCTTTAGTGGTTGTTGATTCAATTCTAAAACCTGGTTACTTAAACCATGTTCAAGAGCTAGTCTTACGCCAGTCTTGGGAAGGAAAAACTTACCCAGAAATTGCGGCTAGTTCTGCTTATGATGCTGAGTATGTGAAGAATATTGGCTATCAATTGTGGCAATCTCTGTCGGATAAGTTGGGGGAGAAAGTCACAAAAAGTAACTTTCGCTCTGTGTTAAGACGGCATAAGTACTCTACGGTTTTTCCAGAGCAGAGCATGGCGAGTGATGCTGTAAATGAGGTGGCTATATCTTCAGCTTTAACTGAGGAAGCGGTAAATCAACCGGAAGTAAATTCTGCTACAAGTTCTCAGACTTGGCTGGAAGCGAATGGGGAAAAAGCTTGGGAGAAGGGGAGAGCAAAAGAGCGAGAAATTATAGTTTCTGGTGAGGTTTGGCAGGAGCAAGGTTTAGCTTCTAGTTATCAATTTCCGCTTTATTCTTCGTCTTTCTATAATTTACGCCAAGATTGGGAGAAGGCGATCGATGTTGGCGATTTTTATGGCAGAGTTGGAGAGTTGGCGATTTTGCAAAAATGGATTGTGGAGGAAAAGTGCCGTTTAGTAGCATTGTTAGGTATGGGGGGAATTGGTAAAACGGCTTTATCTTTGAAGTTGGCGGAAAAGATTTCACCTAATTTTGAGTATTTGATTTGGCGATCGCTCAGTCATGCTCCTGCAATTAGAGAGATTTTATCTCACTTGTGGCAGTTTTTCTCGCCGAAATCGGAAGAGGTTGCTACTATTGATGAGCAGATTCAGGTGTTAATTAAGTTTCTGGAAAAACACCGTTGTTTGGTGGTTTTGGATGGTGTGGAAGCTATCTTATCTAGTGGCGATAACGAACAACAACCCGCTGGAGGTTACTATCGCAAAGGTTATGAAAGTTATGGTAAATTTTTTCAGCGTTTTGGGGAAGAGTGCCATCAAAGTTGTTTACTTTTAACCAGTCGGGAACAACCAAAAGAGTTGGGGGTTTTAGTTGGTAAGAAAGTGCGATCGTTTCAGCTTAAAGGTTTAACATACACCGATGCTCAGAAACTTTTCAAACAGATGGATAACTCAGTAGCAACAGAAAGTCTCTGGCAGAAAGTTATTCAAATGTATCAGGGTAATCCTTTAGCTTTGAAGATTGCTTTTACTACTATTCAAGATTTATTTGATGGCAATGTCGCTGAGTTTTTATGCCAAAATACAGCGATTTTTGGCAGTATC
The DNA here is from genome assembly GCF_041929135.1 of Floridaenema fluviatile BLCC-F154. NCBI lineage: Bacteria > Bacillati > Cyanobacteriota > Cyanophyceae > Aerosakkonematales > Aerosakkonemataceae > Floridanema > Floridanema fluviatile. The sequence continues at coordinate 233,437 of NZ_JBHFNS010000094.1, forward strand.
CGCGATTTATTAAATCAACAATTTGAAAGGTTGTCGGAGTTGGAAAAAGAAATTATGTATTGGCTAGCCGCAGAGCAGGAAACAGTTTCAGTGCAAGAATTACAGCAAAATATCAAAGGTAATTATGCAACTTCTTTGTTACTGGAATCTTTGGAGTCTCTGAAACGTCGCTGTTTAATTGAAACTAAATTCGGTTATTTCACTCAACAGCAAGTTGTCAAAGAGTATATTAAAAATCGCTTGTTAGCTGGAAGAGTCGATCGCGAGGCTAATGTTTCTCCAGAAACTATAATTAAGCGGTTACTTCAAAGTAAAAACACAGTGATTAATATCTAGGTTTGCTACTTATTTCAGAAGTAATCAAAATTAAGTAGAAATATTTTTATTTCTACGCTAAATTTTAGTCAGGTAATGCTCAAAGGAGCTAAGTTTTGCGTTACATTGTGCGCGAGCAGGGACAGAGTTTAATGGCTGATTTTGCCAAAGCTTTGCATCAAACTGATTCGCATCCCAGAGTTTTTTATATTTCAGGTAGTCGCGGAGTTGGCAAAACTACTCTGTTGGAACATTTAGAAATTAATTATGAAAATCAAGTTAATTTTATCACACTTTCTTTGGGAAACAATGAAACTTTGGAAATGCCATTAAGTCTAATGGATAAGATTATACATAAGATTTCTAAGCAATTGTTAAATGTTAATGCTTTTCAGGTTAATTCCTTTGAGGCTCTCTATGTTAGATATAAACAAATTCTAGAAGAATTAAATTTATCTCAATTAAGTTTACAAGAGTTAGAGAGTTTTTCGCTAGGGTTAAAATCAAGTGCTAGGAGAGATTTTTGGCAAAAAAAACTGGAACAACATCCGGTAACAAAAAACAAGCTAGAATTGCAGGAGTTATTACTTCAGCCTTTAGAAAGACTTACCCAAGCATTTGGAGAAACTTTAGTTCAATTAGCCAAATCACCCATAGTAATTGTATTGGATGATTACGAGAAGGTGGCTGAGGAAACTAATTTCTGGTTTTGGAATTATTTGCTGAGTAATACTGCTTTGCGATCGGCTAAACTCCTATTCATTTTAGCGAGTACAAATTTCTTAAATGTTGACAGTAAAAAATATTCTTTTGTTTATACATATCATTTAAAAGAGTTTAATAAACAGGAGGTACAGATATATTTAGAACAAATTAATGTAGGTTTACCTACAGAAATTAGACAAATTTATAAATTAAGTAAAGGCTTACCGTATTATCTTAACTGCATTGTGAGAAAAGCTAAAGAAAATTCCGAACTTGATTTTTCTTACCCTTACCAAAACATCATCGATCTATTATTAGAAAATTTGCCGATACAGCACAAGCAATTACTCTATTCTTTAGCTTGCTGTCGTTGGTTTAATCGTTCTTTGTCACGCTTTTTGGTAGAAAGTATTCCGTTAGAATTGTCATCCGAAGCCAAGGATGAATTTAGATATTTTGATTGGTTAAAACAACAGGGTTTTGTAAAATTAAAGCAAGGGCATTATTATTTAAATGAACTGCTGAGGCATGATTTACGGTTATTATTATGGCAAGAAGATCCAGAGGAATTTTATCGAATTAATGCTAGTTTAGCTAGTTATTTTATCCAATTAGCAGAAACGGAAATATTGCCGGAGATGCCTATTGCTAGCCAATATGAAAATGCTGAATGGTGCGCTTATACAAATGAATCTTTATATTATAGTTTATTTTCCCATTCTCAAGAATACCAAGTGCAGTTAATTGATAAGTTATTAACTTCACAGTATTTAGGAAAAAGCCGGATTTTCCAGAAGGCTTTAAATGCGATCGCCTGGGAAGAAAATTTATCCGATCATCCACTATTACCTTACGGAGCAAAAAAATTTATTGCTGCGATTCAACCAGTGGTAGAATATGGTTCGGCGATCCTTGAATCAGATGAGATAGATTTTACTTACTTGCAAGAGAAAGGGATTAATCCAGCACAAGTAGAAGTAGCATTAAATCTGTGTTTCCAACAAATTCCTGCCTTAGATGGGTTGGCGAAATTTGCGGCAATTTCTTATAAAATTAAACGTTGCGTTCCCCAAGAAAGAAAAGATTGCTTGCAACTTCTGTTTGCTCAAGCAGAAAAGATTACTGGAAAATTAGAACCTGAATTTAGCAGAGATTTATTTTTAAACAAATTAGGTAAACTAGCTGATGATTTAGGCTATTATGAAGTAGCTCTTGCCAGTTATGAACGAGTATTAAAATATGCCCCTAATAGTAGTAAAGCTTGGTATAAAAGGGGTGTCGCTATGCGGAAAATGGGATTTTTCCAAGAAGCGATTTTGAGTTTTAATAAAGCTTTAGAGTTACAAAATGATGATGCAGATATTTGGTATGAAAGAGGGATTGCCCTGCGGAAACTAAAGTTTTATGAAGAAGCGATCGCTAGTTATCGCCAAGCTTTAGAATTACAACCAGATAAACAGGAAGCTTGGAATAATTGTGGCATAGCGTTACGAAAGTTAGGGCGATTAGAAGAAGCAATTTCTAGCTACAATAAAGCTTTAGAAATTCAACCAAATAATGCAGTAGTTTGGTACAACAGGGGGATTTCCCTAGATGAAATAGGGAATTGGGAGATGGCAGTTGCTAGTTACGACAAAGCTTTAGAATTGCAAGCCAATGATTACGAAGCATGGTACAACCGAGGCATAGCATTACGAAAATTAGGGCAGCTAGAAATGGCTTTATCTAGCTATGAAAAAGCTCTAGAGCTAAATCCAGAAGATGCCGCATCTTGGTACAATCGGGGCTATGTTTTGGATGATTTAAGAAGATTTACAGAGGCGATCGCTAGCTACGATAAAGCTGTAGAATTAGAACCGGAAGATTCAAGTACTTGGTACAATCGCGGTTTAGCACTAGGAAAATTAGGGTGTTTCTCAGAGGCGTTAGCTAGTTTCGATAAAGCATTGGAATTACAGCCAGATAAGTACCAAGCTTGGCACAACCGAGGTCAAATTCTACGCCAACAAGGAAATTTGCAGGAGGCGATCGCTAATTATGATATAGCTATTGAACTAAAACCAGATTATGCGATCGCTTGGTATAACAAAGCCTGTTGTTACGCTTTACAAGGTAATACGGATTTAGCTTTGTTAAATCTAGCACAAATAGTTGAGCTTAATGCTGTAGAATATCTGTCAAAGGCAAAAACTGATCCAGATTTTGAAAGTATCCGGGCTAACCAGCAATTTCAAAGTTTACTAACTGCTAACAGCTAGTAACTGGGCGAGGAAAACCAACATACCTTATAAAGATAAGTTATCAATCAGCAAGATGTGTCAGCCTTGCGTTTCCAACGTCACTCATATTTCCAGCCCTCTTGCCATTGAAATCAGTCAGGCTAGAGAGTTATCCGATGCTTTAGAGCAAATAGGATTAACAGAAACTCGCCCTACTTTAGTCATAGTCGGCGGTGCGAGTGGATTAACTCAAAATTATTTTACCCGTCTCCAGAGATTATTTGAAGAAAAAATAGTTCCTTTAGTAGAAAAATTAAAAGCTTATGTAGTAGATGGGGGTACTGATGCTGGAGTAATGCAGTTAATGGGAAAAGCGCGTTTAAAGTTAGGTGGAACATTTCCCTTAATTGGTGTAGCGGCGATCGGCACTGTCATACTTCCCGATCGGGAAAACACATTTGCTGATGCTGCACCTTTAGAACTAAATCATACCCATTTTGTATTAGTTCCAGGTAATAATTGGGGCGATGAATCTCCTTGGATCGCTGATGTAGCAAGTACTTTAGCTCAAGGTTCACCTTCGGTAACAATTTTGATTAATGGTGGAGCAATAACTTTAAGAGATGCTTGTAATAGTATCAGAGTTAATCGACCATTAATTGTAGTTGCTGGTAGTGGAAGAACAGCCGATCGAATTGTCGCAGCTTTAGAAGCAGAAGATGCCGATCGGCAAGTAAACCAAGTTGCTCAATTTGAGAAATTAAGTATTGTGGAACTAGAAAATGACTTTCATTCTATTGGCAAAGCGATCGCAGAAAAACTTTCCTCTCCATCGTCACAATAAGTTAGCCAATATTGCCTTTTAGACTTGAGAAGTTAAATTTATTTTTTATAACTAAAAAGTGACTTTTTGTTGCTTTATTGCGTAATTTCACTTATACTTTCTTCGGCAAGAATATGCAATAGAGATAACCAAGCTTTCCAAGTTAGTGGTTTTACTGAAGGTTGAGGAATTTTAGCTAAATATTGAATTTAGCTTTGAATTACTTTGTAATGACTGTCGAATATATGACATTTTAATCGCTGTCAATGCTGAATAAATCCCATAGATTGAAGATGTTCAGTTGCATCTACAGCAGGAAGAGAAATGAAATTACAATACTTGTTGCAAAACAACATTAACTGGGAATTCAGCAAAATTAACGAAGACAAAGAATTAGCAAAACAAATTCAAACCCGTCTGATCGACTTAGGAATATTAGAAGGTTCTGCGGACGGAGCATTTGGCCCGATTTCCAAATTAGCTTTAACGAAATTCCAGCAATTAACAAAAACTAATGAACCAGGTTATATTGGCTCGGTTACTGCCAGACATTTGATTCAAGTTAAACCGGAAGACCTAGCGCAACCAGTTTTAAAATTAGGTAATGATTTAGCCAGCCGAATTGTTAAATATATGCTGGCTAAGAAATACAAAGTTTTCACATATTCCCAGTACTACAACATTGTTTATGTTGAGGGAATGAATACTAGTGGAACACTTAATAATGATGCTCCTAATCGCTTCAATGATATCAGGACTGTAATTGCTTTTGAAGATGGTGTTCCAAAAATTGTAGGGATTTGGGAAGCTACTACTGAACCGGGTGCTAAATACACTTATCGCCCTATGAATTCTAAAGGTGCTGCCAGAATTCACTTTGGTCAATATAAAGCTTGGTCTGTAGGAATACATGGTAATAGTAATCCTCATGAAGCTTTAATTCAAGTTGGACCTGTTACTGTTTGGCGAGATCTAAATAAGGATTTTATTCGACCTAGCGATCGCAACGAAACTGGTTTATTTGGCATTAATCAACATTGGGGTTATGACTTTCCCAAAAACGACATTGGGGTGGCTAGTGCTGGTTGTTTAGTAGGTCGTACCATCCAAGGACATCGCCAATTTATGACTTTAATTAAGCGAGATAAACGCTACTTAACTACCAGCGGATATGTCTTCACTTCCACGATAATCCCTGGCGACGATTTAGTGAAAAGTTTTCCAGCCACTTAAAGGAAAGAGGAAAGAAAAGTAAAGGGTAAAAGGTAAAAGATCAAGGGCAAAATTCTCCACATCTCCCTTTTCTTATTACCAGTCTCCTTGTGTCAATGCAGATCGCAAACGATTAATTACGAGGAAAGAATTGGAGTAGCTATGAAGAATACATCTTCCGGTAATCAGGTATTTAAACAAGAAATGGTGGAAATCATTAATGATTTAGATATGCCTGAATCGCAAAAGCGGTTTATGAAATCCCGTTGGTTAGATCAAGTATTGTGGTTAGAAAAACGGGCAACAAGTTCTCGCGATCGCTTTTATCAATTACGCATGGCAACAATTATTGGCGGAGTAGTAATCCCAGCATTTGTTAGTTTGAATATTGGTGGTAAAGCTGGAGATACCTTGCGTTGGGCTACCTTTGGTATTAGTCAGTTAGTAGCGATTAGTGCCGCGGTGGAAGAATTTTTCCGCTATGGTGATCGTTGGCAGCAATACCGGAACACAGCAGAAGGATTAAAAATTGAAGGTTGGCAATTTTTCCAACTCAGTGGCCCTTATCGAAATTCTCAAAGCCATTCTCTTGCTTATAACGCTTTTGCTACTCGTGTAGAATACATCATCAGAAAAGATGTATCCGTTTATATTTCGGAAATTCTTGAGAAGAAAGACAAGAGCGATGATAAGGAACAGAAAGAAGAGAAAGACAAAAAAGAAGAGAAAGAAGTTGTCTTTTCAAACGGCTTAAAAGCTGGAAATTCATAGGGATTACTTGAGTTAATTAGAACAGCAGATTTTCTTACTGCTGTTCATTTTTGGAGGGTGTATGACTGACATTTTTATTTCCTATTCCCGGAAAGATAAGGAGTTCGTTAAGTCTCTACATGAAACCTTGATGAAACTCCGACGGGATGTTTGGGTAGACTGGGAAGATATTCCTTTAACAGCAGATTGGAAACAGGAAATTTATGTGGGAATTGAAGGAACTGATAATTTCCTGTTTATTTTAAGCCCAGATTCTATCAATTCTCAGTACTGTAATGAAGAGTTAGAGTACGCAATTAAAAACCACAAAAGACTAGTACCTATTCTTTATCGGGATGTTAATCCCGAAGATGTACACCCAACTTTAGCGGCGCTGAATTGGATTTTTATTCGCAATGAAGATGATTTTCACAGTAACTTTCAAAAGTTGCTAGATGCGATCGATACGGATTTAGATCATGTCCGAACTCATACTCGGTTATTGAAGCGTGCGATCGAATGGTACAGCAAAAAATATGACTCTAGTTTCTTACTGCGAGGAACAGATTTAAAAGCCGCATTAGAATGGTTAACAGAGAGTCAAGAACAACAACCATCACCAACATTTCTCCACAAGCAGTATATTATCCAAAGCAATCAAGCTGAAAGCAAACGCAACAAAAGAATTCTTACTGCCATCAGCTTTGGCATGAGCATTACCACAATATTAACCGTGCTATCTTTTGGCTTATATCAAAGAGCCGAAGAACTGCGGTTACAAGCAGAAAAAGAAAACTTATTTGCCCTCAGTAAAACTTCCGAAGCATTATTTATTTCCGAACAAAGATTTGATGCTTTAGTTGAAGCGATCAGAGCAGGTATCAAACTCAAACAAAGTACTTGGGCAATCAAAGATAAACAAGTGCAAAACTTGATTCTTACCGAACTCCAACAAGCAATCTATTGGGTAATAGAATCCAATCAAATAGAAGGACACATTGATAGTGTGCAAGCTGTCGCTTGGTCTCATGACGGCGAATTAATAGCCACAGCTAGTGAAGACAAAACAACAAAAATCTGGCGACGTAATGGTGCTTTAGTTACTACTTTAGAAGGACACAAAGGTACAATTTGGGCAGTGGATTGGTCTTATGATGGTAAATTAATTGCCACAGCTAGTGACGACAATACAGTAAAAATTTGGAACCGAAAAGGGGAACTTATCACTACCCTAAAAGAACACACTGCACCAGTATATGCTGTAGTTTTTTCTCGCAACAATATTATCGCTACTGGTGGACAAGATCGAACAGTAAAACTTTGGAACAGTGAAGGAAAACTATTGCAAACCTTGCAAGGACAAAATAGCGAAGTTTGGTGGTTAAGTTGGAGTGGCGATGGAAAAAAGTTGGCTACTGCTGGCAAAGATAAATTAGTAAGAGTTTGGGATTTATCGAATCCCAAAGCACTCAATCCTATCTTCACTTTAGCTGGGCATACGAAAGAAGTAAACGCGGTTAGCTTCTCGCCTGATGGCAAAATTTTAGCCAGTGGTAGTGCTGATAAAACTGTTAAACTCTGGAATTTAGCCGGGAAAAAACCGATTTTACTCCACACTCTTTCCGGGCATACAGAACAAGTTTATGCTATTAGTTTTGCGCCTAATGGTGAAACTATAGCCACAGGAAGTTTTGATAATACTGCCAAAATTTGGAAAAGCGATGGCACATTAGTTAAAACTCTTAAGGGACATAAAAGTGAAGTGTACGGTGTGGCTTGGTCTCCCGATAGTAAAATGTTAGTTACTGGCAGCTTTGACAGTTCTGTAAAAATTTGGCAGTTAGATAAAACTGTGCCAAAAGTTCTTTTTGGGCATGAAGATGCAGTAAGTGCAATTAGTTTTAGTCCAGATGGACAAACTATTGCTTCCGCTAGTTGGGATAAGTCCGTTAAAGTTTGGCAACGAGATGGTAAATTAATTAACACTCTCCAAGGGCATACTAAATTTGTGCGGAGAGTGAGTTTTTCGCCTGATGGTAAAGTCCTGGCTACCACCAGTTTTGATAATTTAGTTAAACTGTGGAATCAGGAAGGAAAAGAATTAAATACTCTGATTGGACATGAGGATGTTGTTAATGGTTTGGCTTGGTCGCCCAATGGCAAATTTATTGCTTCGGCTAGTAATGACAAATCAGTAAAAATTTGGGATGTTTCTGGGAATAAGCCTTTCGTAGTACATAGTATTATTGCTGCTCATAAAGCTGCTGTTTTAGATGTAGCTTTTAGCCCAGATGGAAAGACTTTAGTCACTGCTAGTGCCGATAAATTGATTAAGCATTGGACTGTTAGTGGCAAGCTTTTAGCTACGTTTACAGGACATACTGATGTGGTAAATAGCGTGAATTTTTCCCCAGATGGTCAACTTATTGTTTCCAGTAGTGATGACAAAACTGTAAAAATTTGGCAAATTCAAGGGAAGCTTTTAAGGACTATGAGAGGACATAACGATCGCGTTTGGGAAGCCATCTTTAGTCCCCAGAAAAAATCCACTCTACCTGTTGCCAAAACTCAGAAAAATACAGACAATAACTTGATTATTGCTTCAGCAAGTATCGATCGAACCATAAAAATCTGGCAACTTGATGGTACAGAATTAGTTTCGCTCAAAGGTCACAAAGATGGGGTAATCAGCTTAAGTTTTAGCCCTGATGGAAAAACGTTAGCTTCTGGAGGTTTGGACAACAATATAATTTTATGGAATTTACAGCAAATAGGAACTTTAGACAAGTTACTCGTCAAAGGTTGTCGGTGGATTGGGGATTATTTGCAGAATAATCCTAATTTGGAAAAAAGCGATCGACGATTATGTGAAAGCTTATTCACAATTAAAAACTAGAAGGCAGAGGTGGGGAAGTGGGGAGGTAGGGAGATAAGGACTCCCCACTGCCTCTGCCTAAACTAACTAAGGCAACTCTACAGAAGTAGGTTTCGCAACATGAGGCAAACCCCAACCTAATTTTTCGCGTAAAATTCGGAAAAATTCTGGTAATTGTAAACGAATAAACCGGGCGTAGTAGGGAGACTTTTCTACCTGAACACGATCGGTTGGTAAAACATAACACCCAGCATTGCCATCTACTACCATCACCAATCGTTCTAAATTTACCGGAAAAATCGTCACAGGCTCAGTGTTAGCAAACACCAAAGCACGGGAAGCCATCGAATGAGGGCAGATAGGTACTAATTGTAATACTTCTACATCAGGCGTAATTACTGGCCCACCAGCACTTAAAGCATAAGCAGTAGAACCAGTAGGAGTAGAAATAATCACCCCATCTGCGGCAACATCAACCAGTGCGTGTTTACCCACTTTAATTTCAAAGTGGCACATACTAGTCAGTGGTTCCCGATGAATCACCATTTCATTTAAACAAAGTGCTTCCCATAACAGTGAATTGTCCCGAAAGACTCGTACTGCGATCATGGTTCTCTGTTCAACTTGATATTCCCCAGCCATTACCTTTTCCATTGCTAAAGGCAAATTATTCAGGTATGTCTCGGTTAAAAATCCCATGTGACCCGTATTCACTGTCAACAGGGGAATACCAAGGGATGCCACTTGACGGGCTGCTGATAGAACTGTGCCATCTCCACCTAAGACTACGGCAAAAGATATTTCTTCGTCGAATTCTGGAGGCTTTAAAAAGTCGATCGGTGTGTGGCAAACTGGGCTTTCGGGAGTAGCATAGCCAAGAATACCGCCTGCACCTGTGGTGATGACAACATCCCACCCAGCAGCTTTTAGCTGGTCTTTTAATTCGCCAGCAACACGACAAGCTACAGGTTTAACGTCGTTATAAATAATCCCAGCTTTGGGCACGCGAAAAAGTCCGTTTTTTGGTCAATATGATAAACGATTTTAGTCAGAATCTAAAATCTTAAAGACGTTTTTTTCTTTTGATTTTTTGTTTTAGTTGCTTGGTAATCTAACTCTTTGAGCTTCTTCAAAATTCGACTAAAGTAATCTTGTAAGTAAGCTTCCAAGGTAGTTGTTTCTTCTGGATTCAAGCCAAAAACAGGATAAACTGTTTCCATTGAAGCATTTAATGGTTTATCTGTCGCTAAAACTTCGGCAAAAGCTAATCGATCGGCTAAATTCCACCCCCATTGGAAAAACCGGGCAACTCTACGGGCTGTACGCAGTAAGTTCATTGGTAAACGAGTAACTTTGGCTTCCTGTCCAGATAAACGTTCGCACAAGCGAATGATTTCCTCTGCTGTCCAGGCTTTTGTTCCCACAATGGGAAAGCTGTTTTTTTCCGTTTCGGGAACAGAGAGGGCGCGAACGGCAAATTTAGCGACATCTTGGGTATCCATGTAAGCAATGGGGGCACTTTGCTGAGTTACCCAAACTGCTTGTTTGTCTAGGATGGGAACTGCATACTGACCAATTAAACCCTGCATAAAACCACAAGGGCGGAGAATGGTGTAGTTTAAACCTGATTCTGCCAAGAATAGTTCCGTACAACGTTTAATTTCCATCAGTGGCACTTGGGGATATTTTTCCGCATCCAAGATGGAAAGGAATATGAAACGTTCTACTCCCGCAGCTTTGGCAGCTTGAATTAATGCTACTTTGCCTTGCCAGTCTACCTGTCTAATGCTTAGGGAGTCTGTAGGACGCGCCGTAGCAGCATCAATGATTGCGGTTACACCTTCTAAGGCGGGGGGTAAGCTTGCCGGGTCACACAAGTCACCAGGAACTAATTGTGCGCCCCATTCTTTTAAAAAAGCTGCTCTTTTAGAACTTCTGACTAAACAGCGAACTTGGTGTCCTTCATCTAGGGCGCGACGGGCTATCTGCCTTCCCAAGGTGCCTGTGGCACCGACGATTAATAAGCTCATCCAGAATTTTAGTAAAGAATCTTAAACTTTCTATAAGATGTTATCAGAATTTGCTCAGTAATGCTTACCCTTCTGGGGGGCAGAGGGGCAGGGGGGCAGGGGGGCAGGGGGGCAGAGGGGCAGGGGGGCAGGGGGGCAGAGGGGCAGAGGGGCATAGGAGAGTTTAACCTTTCCCCTTTCTTTCCTTCTGCGTTCTGCCTTTTACCTTTTACCTTTTACCTTTTACCTTTTGCCTTTTGCCTTTTGCCTTAATTACTCTTCTTTGCCTTGGATTTTTAATAATGCAAAGCCCATTGATAAGCCTACTAGTACTAGGACGATCGATAAGAATGCTGCATTAAAGATTTCACCGCTCATTAGTTAAGTGCTCCTTTGCCTTTGTGATGATTTCAAACCTGCAAAGTTAGTATAAAACAGCGAGGGGTATCTCTCCCTACAAGAGTTGGGGTGGATGAGAAAAATGAAAACAGAACAAAGTTTCTTTACAGAAAGTGGTACGATACTCAGAAATGATGACTTGCGTCCTTGTTTGGCGGTGACGTTGGGCGATCCTGGGGGTGTGGGGCCAGAGGTAATTTTGAAGGCTTTGGCCGATCCTTCGGTGACGGAAAGTTGTCGGGTGACTGTGGTGGGTAGTCGATCGCTACTGCTAAAAACCTATTCTCAGTTACGGGAAATTTTGCCTGGGGAATGTCTGGCAGATCCAGATTCTCTGTCTATGTTAGATGTGGAAGTTCCCAGTGTAGATGGTGAAATTACTGTTGGTTGTGGTAATGCTGCTAGTGGGGCGCTGAGTTTTGCGTTTTTGGAGACGGCGATCGGGAAAACTTTAGCGGGTGAGTTCCAAGGTATTGTGACTGGACCGATCGCAAAGTCGGCTTGGCAAGCGGCAGGACATGATTACCCGGGTCAAACTGAACTTTTGGCGGAACGGGCTGGTGTGGAACGGTTTGGGATGTTGTTTGTGGCGCGATCGCCTCACACTGGCTGGACTCTTCGCAGTTTGCTTGCTACCACACATATTCCTTTAAGTCAAGTGCCGGAACTGCTGACACCGGAATTGATGAGTCGGAAGTTGGATTTGCTGGTAGAGTGTTTGCAAAAGGATTTTGGGATTGCTAAACCAAGGGTTGCGATCGCAGGTTTGAATCCGCACAGCGGGGAACAGGGACAGTTAGGTATTGAGGAGAAGTATTGGTTGATTCCTTGGTTGGAGTGGGAGAAGAAAAGGCGATCGGATTTAGTTTTAGATGGTCCGATTCCGCCGGATACAATGTGGGTTAAACCTGGTCAAGCTTGGTTTGGTAATCATGGTAATTCATCTTTATTTACTCATGATGGATATCTGGCGCTTTACCACGATCAAGGTTTAATTCCGGTTAAGTTGATGGCGTTCGATCGAGCAATTAATACTACTATTGGTTTACCTTTTGTTCGCACTTCTCCCGATCATGGTACGGCTTTTGATATTGCTGGTAAAGGTATTGCTAATCCTACAAGTATGAAAGCTGCTTTACAGTTAGCAGTGGAGTTGGTGAAACAGCGAAGTTAACAGACAGAAGGAAAGGAAAAGGTAAGTTGTTGTGCTAAAGCGCAACAACTTATTTAGTTTTAGCGGTGATAAGATTGAATGGGTAAGCTGTTAAGCATTTAAATCACTTATTAACGAGTAGGGTGCGTCAGACGGTAAAGCCTATGTAGAAAGGAAAATATCTAAATCTGACGCACCCTACAATATGACTTTTAAATGCGTAACAGCTTATAAAGTTATCTGAGTCAGAAAGTATGAACCATTCAGATCGAGACTTGTTTAATTAAGGTGGTTTTTCTAACCCTATTTTGTGCCGTAAAGTCGATCGCCTGCGTCACCTAAACCAGGAATAATATAACCATGTTCGTCTAAATATTCATCAATTGCTGCGGTGTAAATTGGTACGTCGGGATGTTGTTCGTGAAAATGGGCAATTCCTTCGGGGGCAGCTAATAAACACAAAAATTTTATTGATAATGGATTGAGTTCTTTTAATCTATCTACTGCGGCAACTGCTGAATTTCCTGTTGCCAACATTGGATCGACAATTAATACATCTCGATGTTCAATATCATGGGGCATTTTAAAGTAATATTCTATTGCCATTAATGTTGTGGGATCTCGATATAATCCAATATGTCCGACTCTAGCTGAGGGCATTAATTCCAAAATTCCATCTAAAATTCCCTGTCCTGCCCGCATAATTGAAACAACTACCATCTTTTTTTCTGCTGCTAACATGGGTGCAGACATGGGGGAAAGAGGCGTTTTAATTTCTACATATTTTAGGGGTAAGTCTCTGGTTACTTCATAAGCTAATAATATGCCAATTTCTCTTAAAAGGTTACGAAATTTTGCGGTGCTGGTGTCTGTTTGCCGCATTAATGTTAGTTTATGTTGAATTAATGGATGGTCAATTAAAGTAACTTGTTTCATTATTTACCTTTTAAAATACGGTTCCGTCGCTGTCGATTTTGAGTGGAGGAATGCCACCAGTTCTTAATTCTAAAGCGATTTTTCTGCCAGCAGTCCAAGTTCCGCCTTGCAAAACTTTGACTAATGGTAATTCAGTTGCAGTCATGTTGAGTTTTTCTCTAATTTTGCTGGCAATGCGATCGAGTAAACTAACGGTTAACGCTCTCCATTCTACAATTAATTCCGATCCTACAGGATGAGTTTTTTGCAAATCTTCGGAATTTTTCAATTGTAATAAACCCAAATCTAAAAATAAACCGCCGTTGCGATATTCCGGTAAACCTGTTAATTGATTTAATTGAGTAATTTCTACCCCTAATTCTTGTAATGGTTCTAATAAGGAATAGGTTAACCATTGGGAGAGTTTGTGAAAGGGGATGAGGCGATCGCTTTTTTCGGTTTCTTCTAAAGCAGAATGAATCCAAACATCACCTAAATTAACACTATCAATTGTTAATCTTCCGGGCCAAATTTCGCCTAATCCTGTTAAAACTGCTTTTAATACTTGACTAGCAGTTAACTGATGATTTCCCTGATTTAATAAGTAGTTTACCATATTTCCAGGTCGGGGATTTTCTTGATCAAAAATTTCGGGTTTTTCTGTTAAAACTTTTCCCAAAGTTTGCAATAATTTTAATCTTCCCTCTCCTCCAACTAAAGGATTATTGTCAGTTACTTGAAATCCTTGTTGCAAGGTTGTTAAGCTTAAACTTTGTAATCCTTTTGCATCTGCTTGCCAAGGAAAGTTTAGGTTACTGGAAAAAGCACCTTGCATAAACATCCGAAAACTTGCTACCGCTAACCCTTCAGAACGGCGGAATACTTGTGCAGTTTCCGGTTCAAAATATTGCCAATTTGCGCCAGCGCCAGCATCTAATAAAACGCTAATAATTGCCAAATCAAATTTAACTTTCGCTTTTTCCAGAGGTGAAACTTCTGCTAAAGCTGCATCTAATTTAGAGATGCGGGAAACATTACCAACTTCAAAATGTCGCCAACGACTATGGAAGGGAATTTCTAAATTAGGATAATCATCGCGCATTACTTGGATAACATAATCAGCGCAGTTTTCCAATTTAGTTAAATCAACCCGAAAGTAAGGTAATTTATCATCTAATGCTAAATTAAAAAGGCGATCGCACCTTTCCCGAATTGCCTCTGGACTTTGCAAATAATCAATCAAATTCTTCATCTGCGTTCATCTGCGTTCATCTGCGGTTTAAAAATCAAATCCTCTACTTTCAGCAAAAACTTAATATTTCTCTTCATCTGTGTTCATCTGTGTTTATCTGTGGATATCTGTGGTTAAAAAAAATTTAGGTAGTAGCAAAGAGATTATATCTCAAAATCTACTACCTATTATTTATTCTGACAAAGTTCTACCTTTAATTTGAGAAAGAGCGATCGCATCAGGAACAGTATTAGGAGTATAGTAACCAGCAGCTTGTTTCGCCGCAATTTCTACTTGTGCATCTTCAGGAATTCGATCGTCAGGAATAGCGATTCTTTCGATTACTTGAATTCCCGAATTAACCATTGCATTGTACTTCATATCGCTCATGGAAACTAAGCGATCGATCCGGGTAATTCCTAACCAATGTAACACATCTGGCATTAATTCTTGAAAGCGCATATCTTGGACACCAGCGACACATTCAGTGCGGGTGAAATAGGCATCTGCGCGATCGCCACCTTCCTGACGTTTTCTAGCATTATAAACTAAAAATTTAGTAACTTCTCCTAATGCCCTACCTTCTTTTCTTAAATAAACAATTACTCCCACACCGCCAGCTTGTGCAGTTTGAATACAAACTTCAACTCCATGTACTAAATAAGGACGACAAGTACAAATATCCGACCCAAAAACATCCGATCCATTGCATTCATCATGTACCCGAACTGCTAATAATTTATCAGGGTCAGTAATAGCTGCGACATCGCCAATTATATAAACAGTATTGCCGCCAATTGGAGGTAAGAAAACCTGCAAATCTGGGCGAGTTACTAATTCGGGAAACATTCCACCAGTTTGTTGGAAAAGCACTTGCCGCAGATAGCTTTCTTTCACATTTAATCTTTTAGCAATTCCCGGTAAATACCAAACTGGATCGACGGCTATTTTAGTGACTACTAAATTGCCGTTTTCTTTCAAAATTTTGCCATCAACTTGCAAAATTCCTTGATTTACAGCATCCTGCAATTCTGGCATATTAATATGTGCTTTAGTAATTGCAATAGTGGGGCGAATGTCGTATTCTTTTTGATAGTATTCTTGGAAAACTTCACCGACTACTGCACCAAAAGGATCGAGAGAAACTATTTTATCTGGATCGGACCAACTGGGATAAGGACCAATATGAACTACTGGAGAAGTATTAGTAAAATCTGGACGATGATTTGCTTGCAGTGAGCCAGAAGCGATCGCCAAAGCACGATAAACTGAATAAGAACCAGAATGAGTGCCAATCACATTTTTTTGAGCAGGATTTGTTAAAGTTCCAATAATTGGACCGCGTTTCATCGCGTCAATTTCTCCCCAATGAATTGGCACAGGTTTTTGACTAGTTCTACCCGGATGAGATGTGAGAACAATATGTTTGTATTTAGATGTTGTTGTGGGTTTTTCCATAAAGCTGACTCTGAATGATAAACCAATATCATAGCAAACCAAGTTTAAAATTCGCGTGTTCTAGACAGCATAATTGATAAATTTACGATGTAATTTCCCCTAGCAGTGAAGTTTTTATTTATTCTCTTTCTTTGGAGTTGATGTTTTTAATTATTTAATTTTATTGCTGAGTATCTCTCGATACAAAAATCTCAGCAGTTGCTCATTTAGAATATACACTTTCCTAAATCCTGATGAAAATTCCCCAATTTTGGGAATACTAAACTTAAAGGAAAAAACTTAGTTACCTAACTTAAAGAAAACTTACATGAAATTTCATCCACCTTTAATTGGCGTTACTACCTCTATTCAAAGTAAAACAAATGACTATTGTCTGCGTCACGAATATATAACAGCAATTCGTTTAGCAGGTGGTTTACCGATGTTAATTCCACCGGGCGAACCTAACTTGAATAGTGTTCTAGAATGGGTTGATGGTATTCTATTTTCTGGGGGTGGCGATCTCGATCCTGCTACCTACAATGGTGTCGATCATCCAGAGATTTATAATGTAAATAGAGAACGCGATCGCTTTGAATTATCCCTAGCTCAATTTGCCTTAGAAACAGATATTCCTATTTTAGGAATTTGCCGCGGATTAGAAATATTAGTAGTTGCTAGTGGCGGTAAATTAGTATCACATTTACCCGATGAATTTGGGGAAGAAATCATTCATCGCCAAGCCCAAAGTCGCCCTGCTGAACATAACGTAGACATTCTTCCGGGAACTCATTTAGCTAACATTATTGGTGTCGGAGAAACAAAAGTTGTCTCATGGCATCATCAAGCGGCTAGTAATATACCTAGAGGTTGGCGTTTAGCAGCAACGGCAGCGGATGGAGTTATTGAAGCATTGGAACATGAAGATCATCCTTGGGCTTTTGCTATTCAATGGCATCCCGAAATTTCATTAAATGATGCCCGCCAACAGCGAATTTTTCGCGCTTTTATTCATACCGCACAGCAACGCCAAATGATGCTTTCGCAAAAAGCCAGTTAAGCGTAATTATTAAAGTTGACTAGAGATAAAAATATTGTAGAGTAGAGATGTTTAAGAAAACATCTCTGATTTTTCCTGTCATGGTCATCCATAGTTACAATTAGGTAGTTTTTCCTTTAAAATAATCGATAAATCTTTTTTTTGTAGATGAGCATAATTTAGCAAGTGTCTTAATATTTACATCCCAATCGTAGCCAAAAGTTTCATCATTCCGAGCAATCTTGAAAATCTTAATCAATATGAACCTCAACAAAAGCCGATCGCTGCGATTATCTAAATCTAGTAAAATTGGGCAATATTTAGCCAAAATTACTTTAGTTGCTGTTGCTTACTTTCTCGGAGGAAAACTGGCTGTTTCTCTTCCAGGTGTCGATCTCTTAGGTTCTTCAGTATGGCCTCCCGCAGGAATTGCTCAAGCTGCATTATTATTATTAGGAATTCGTTACTGGCCTGGAGTAGCTTTAGGAACATTTTTCTTTGAGATTTTAGGTATTAAACCCTCATTAATGCTAGCATTACCCGCTGCTTTTGGTGCTACATTACAAGCAGTATTTGCAGTTGGGGTATTACATCGCTTAGGTTTTCATACATCCCTAAGTCGCCTCAAAGATGCAATTAATTTTCTCGTTTTTGGGGTAATCATTTCTACCCAAATTAATTCCACTTTGGGGCCACTGCGAATGTGTTTAATGGGATTAGTTTCGTGGAATCAGTACTGGGAAGTGCGCTGGAATTGGTTTCTCGGAGATGCAATGGGAGTGTTAATATTTACGCCATTATTATTAGTTTTGTTTCAGTTCAAATGGGAAATAAGATATCCCAATTTAAATTTAAAATATTGCAAAAATTGCTTGGTATCGATCGCTTTACTAATTTTATTATTTACAGTAAGTTGGATTGTTTTTACCGCCAAAACAGAAGCAGCAATCTCCCGTTATCCCTTAGAATATTTACCTTTTCCGTTTATAATTTGGGCAGCAATTCAATGGGGTCAGTCTGGTGCTGTTTTGACTTCCTTTCTGATTTCTTGTATTGCTATTTTGGGAGTAATTAACGGCGGAGGCCCTTTCATTGCTAAAGGCGCGACTATTAATCAGGCTATGCTATTTTTACAAGCCTTTTTAGGAGTAATTACTACGACTTCTCTGTTATTAGCTGCTACAGTAACCGAAGGTGCTTTAGCAGAAGATTTACTGCGAAAAAGTGAAATAAAATATCGAGAATTAGTAGAAAGTGGAAACAGTATTATCCTCAAATTAGATACTCAAGCAAAAATCAGTTTTTTTAATGAATTTGCTCAACAATTCTTTGGTTTTTCCGAAAAAGAAATTCTGGGCAAAAGTCCCATTGGTACTATTCTTGAAAAGAACAGCACGGCAGAAAAAACGATCGCTGCCATGATGACGAATATCTTAAATAATCCTGAATTGTACCAGCAAATTGAGCAAGAAAATCTCCGCAAAAATGGGGAAAAAGTTTGGGTTTCTTGGTCAAATAAAATGTTAGTAGACACCCAAGGTAGTTTTATTGGGATTATAGCTATTGGGACAGATATTACCGAACGGAGAAAAGCTGAATTGGCCCTAGAAAACCTGAATGAAGAATTAGAAATTAGAGTTGCCGAAAGAACAGCTACCCTAGCAACAACTGAAGCAGAACTGAGAGCTTTATTTGCAGCAATGACTGATGTAATATTAATAGTCGATCGCCAAGGATATTGCCGCAAAATTGTTTCTACAAATCCAGCACTCTTACTCAAACCTTTATCCGAACAAGTAGGGAAAACTCTACAAGAAATTCTCCCAGCAGCACAAGCTGATATTTGTTTTCATCATGTACAAACTGCTTTAATAACGCAACAAACTGTCAATTTTGAATATAGTTTATTGATTAATAATCAACAAGTTTGCTTTTCGGCAAATATTTCACCTTTGTCTGAAGAACAAGTAATTTGGGTAGCTAGAGATATTAGCGATCGCAAAATTTTAGAAGACAAATTACGCGATTCGTACTCTCAATTAAATGCCTTTTTAGAATCAATGACTGATGTCATACTAGTAATTGATTCTCAAGCCAATAATATCAAAGTTGCACCGACAAATCCCCAACGTTTATACCCACCGGAAATTGATATTATCAGTCCCACTATAGAACAATTTTTAGTTGGGGAAAACACGGAAATTTTCTTAAGTCAAATTCACCAAGCACTAGAGACAAAAGAAATCGTAACTTTTGAGTATAATTTGCCTATTGATGAAACAGAATATTGGTTTTCTGCTAGTATTGCACCCCTTTCGGAAGATTCAGTAATTTGGGTAGCCAGGGATATTAGCGATCGCAAACAAGCCGAAGCCGAATTACGTTTAGAAAAAGAGCGATCGGAACAACTCTTACTCAATATTCTACCAGAGCCCATAGCCAACAGACTTAAACAAGATAGCAGCGTGATTGCCGAAAGCTTCAATGAAGTAACAATTATGTTTGCCGATCTTGTTGGCTTCACCTCACTTTCTACTAAACTCCAACCTATTGAATTAGTTAACTTACTCAATGAAATCTTTTCCACCTTTGACCAACTAGTAGAAGAATTAGGCTTAGAAAAAATTAAAACAATTGGTGATGCTTACATGGTAGCAGGAGGATTACCAATTCCGCGAATCGATCATGCAGAAGCGATCGCAGAGTTAGCCCTAACTATGCTCAATATAATGCAGAAATTTCAACTGCAAATCAACGAAGAATTACAAATTCGTATTGGTATAAACACTGGAATTGTTGTTGCTGGAGTCATTGGCAAGAAAAAATTTATTTATGATTTATGGGGTGACGCAGTTAACGTTGCTAGCCGGATGGAATCTCACGGAATACCCGGATACATTCAAGTTACAGAAGCCACATATCAAAGGTTGAAACATAAATATTTATTTGCAAAACGGGCGGAAATTCATGTTAAAGGCAAAGGCAAAATGACAACCTATTTTCTCAGAGGTAAAAAGCCTATTTAGACTTTAGATCCCCTCTCAGATCCCCGACTTCTTCAAGAAGTCGGGAATCTGAGAATCAGAAAAGTTCAAACTGTGAATCATCAATCCTACCAGCTTGATGTAAAGTTTCAGCTATTTCGGAAATAGTTAAAACTGCATGACTTTGATAACCATTTTCCTTTAACTTATCCTTTACTCCTTTTTCATGGTCGATAAATACTACAATATCTTCTACTTTTAAACCAGAGATTTGTAACTTTTCCGCACCTTGCATCACGCTTTTACCAGTAATCAAAATATCATCCACTACAACAACTTTTTCTCCTGGTTGGTAATAACCTTCAATTACTCTTTGAGTTCCGTGTGCTTTCACTTCTTTTCGTGGATAAATCATTGGATGGTGTAACCGCAGGGATAAACCTGTTGCAGTGGGTAAAGAACCGTAAGGAATTCCCGCTATTCTGTCAAATTCTAAAGTTTCCAAAATTTCTGAGTAGGCGCTCAAAATTTGGTGGAAAATTTGGGGTTTAGAAATAATGATTCGCAAATCAATGTAATAGGGAAAAACTGCACCGGAAGCTTGAACATGATCCCCGAAAATGATGCAACCAAGATCATAAAGTTGCAAAATTAAATCTTGATGAGGATGAGAAACAGAAGGCAAAACATCAGGAAGCCAGAGATTGCAGGCGGGGCTTTTTTGGACAATCCTTTGTCTTTCCTGATTGACTAAATCGCGTAATTCTTTTACAGATTCGCTAATATTTTGCCCAGATTCTTCAGTAATTTCTGGTGGTACAGGAATTAATAATCCTTCTCCTTGGGCATCTAAACCAGCTGCTAAAATATCCGGCAAAGCAAAATTTTCGGTTACACCTTCTTGCAATAAAATTAATCTCTCCGGCGCAGCTTGACGAATATTAGCTAAAATATCCAATTTTGCCACACCTGCTTTTAATCCCAATTGTTCGGGAGTTCCCCAATTTTTTGCTTCCTGCACTAAATGTAAATAAAAAGGACGATTCCGATCGGGAAATTCTTGCAATGCAGCTGCACTAGCATTAGCGTTAGTGCATTGGATAAACACGGCTTTGTCTGGATAAACCAAAAATGGTGCTACATGATCCATTCCCGCTAAAGGAGTCAAGGTGACAGCATCTACTTGCCATTGTTCAAACACCATTTTGGCAAACACTGTACTGGTGTGAACATCGCTGTGTTTCGCGTCCAAAATTACCGGAATTTCTGGGGGAATTTTCTTCAAAGTGCGCTTGAGTAGTTCTAATCCCAAAGTTCCTAATGCCCGGTAAAATCCTAAAATTGGCTTGTAAGCACAGACTAAATCGGCAGTTTGTTCAATAATATAGTCCAATCTTTCCCACACTTGTTCTAACAAGCGATCGTGATCCTGACCATTTTGCCCAATCACTACTTCGTCTAAATCGGGATCGAGGGTTACGTACAGTAAGCTTTGGTTCCGTTCGATCGCATACAGCAACTTATCAAAAAACTGCATTGGTTAGCCTTTCTCAACTTGGGTTCTAATAAGAATTTAATGCTACTTTGTTAGGTTTAGGTGTAGTAGCTAGCGGAATGGTAAT
The DNA here is from genome assembly GCF_041929135.1 of Floridaenema fluviatile BLCC-F154. Classification (NCBI taxonomy): domain Bacteria; kingdom Bacillati; phylum Cyanobacteriota; class Cyanophyceae; order Aerosakkonematales; family Aerosakkonemataceae; genus Floridanema; species Floridanema fluviatile. Next base: position 255,125 of record NZ_JBHFNS010000094.1, read on the forward strand.
GGCACGTCGCCGCAAAGCTGGTCAGTCAGCCTAGAATTTCGGCTAGGCACCGAAACACTTTGTCTCGGTGCCGCAGTTCTACTAAAGTAAATAGAATTGACGCACTCTACGGAATATAGGTTTCGATCGATCTAAGAACCTCCTAGTTGATTAGTTTTCTAAATTTAAGTCGTTACAGGTTAAAAGCTGTAGCGACTTACTGCTTTTGGGCTTTTTTCGCTACTCTTGCCAGTGCAACAACGATCGCATTTGCTGCACCAAATCTGAGGCTCTGAAAGGTTTAGTAATTACACCTGCTACTTGTAATTTGGCAAATTGTTTTTGTTCATTCGGTTGTGCTTTAGCAGTTAACAAAATAACTGGGATTTCTTGAATGGTAGGATTTTGTTTAATTTGCCCTAGTGTGGTGATTCCATCCATTCCTGGCATCATCACATCGAGTAAAATTGCATCTGGTTGTTGGGTTTCGGCGATCGTAATTCCTTCCATTCCCGAAGCTGCAATTAATACATCCCAACCCGCAACTGTTTCTAAAGAAATTTGCACGATTTTGCGAATTCCCAAATCATCATCAATAATCAAAACTCGTTTAGTCACCATTGCAATTTTCCTCCCCGATTGGCAAGGTAAAATAAAATGTGCTGCCTTTACCTAAAACACTTTCCACCCAAATTTTTCCCCCATGTTGCTGAATAATGCTACGGCTAATGGCTAAACCTAAACCAGTTCCACCTTTTTCGCGAGAATCAGAAGCATCTATTTGATGAAATCGCTCAAATATTGTTTCTAATTTATCAGAGGGAATTCCTCTACCTTGGTCTTTAATACTAAACTGAAGTTGAGTAGAAGATAAGGTTTTTTCGGGGGTTTGAATTCGTTTTATTTTCAGCCATACTGTACTATTCTCGATCGAGAATTTAATGGCATTACTCAATAAGTTAATTAAGACTTGCAGTAGGCGATCGCCATCAGCATAAATTGGGCAACTGTCAATTTTTGTGCTTAATTTAACTCTCTCCTGATTCGCCATTTCTTGCATTTGGTCGATCGCTATTTTCACTATTTGTGCAGGATCGCAGCAGCTTTTTTCTAAGCGAATTTTTCCAGATTCTAGTCGCTCTAAATCGAGAATATCATTCACTAACCGTACTAAACGCTCGACTCCTTCAGCGGCGATTTGAATTACGTTTTGTCCGGTTTCGGAAGTGGGATCGACAATATTTTCTGAGAGCAAACTGAGAGCAGCTTGCATAGAAGTTAAAGGAGTGCGGAGTTCATGACTGACTATTGACACGAATTCACCTTTCATCCGTTCTAGTTTATAGCGTTCCGTAACATCTTCCCCAATGCTGATCAAGCCGATCGCATTACCTTGTACATCATGCAATAAAGTGTTACTCCAAGCAATCATCCTCTCCTCACCGAGTTTTGTCAAAATGGGATTGAGCACATAACTATGAGTGTTCACTTCTTGGATAATTTCCTGAATAACTTTATGGATTTCTGATTTTCTAGTAGATGGGAGAAATTTGTCAACCCAGAGTTTTCCCAAAACTTCTGCTTCGGTATATCCAGTGAGTTTCAGGAAAAAGGGGTTAGCATATTCGATTAACCCTTGTCGATCCAAACCAATAACTATTAGTTGTATATTATCTAGAAGGGATCGCCAACGACGATTTTTTTCTTTTAAGTCTGCTTCGGTGTTTTTGCGATCGGTAATATCTTGAATTTGTCCAATAAAATATAAAGGTTTTCCTTCTTGATTTCGTAACAACGAGACACTAAGCAAACCCCAGACAGGATAACCAAGTTTGTGAAGATAGCGTTTTTCGATTTGATAAGTTTTTAACTCACCCCTGAGAGTTTGCTGCATATAATCAATATCGAGATCCAAATCATCAGGATAGGTAATCGCCTGAAAATTAGTTGCCAGTAACTCAGTTTCGGAATAGCCAACAAACTCGCAAAAAGCCGCATTAACTCGTAAAAATTGACCATCAAAAGCAGCCAGCGTGATTCCTGTAGCTGCATCATCAAAAGCACTGCGAAATCTAGCTTCACTGTTGCGTAAGGCTTGTTCTGCCTGGACATTTTCTGTAATATCTTGAGCAGTACCGTAAAGACGAATTAACTCTCCAGCGGCATTATATCCGACTCTTCCAATGGCTTGAATATAGCGAATTAAATTATCTGGCAGCACAACTCGTAAGATTAATTTGTAAGGTTCACCTGTGGTAATAGCTCGTTGCACTGCTTGATGCAATTTTCCTCGATCTTCAGGATGATAAAGCTGTAAATTTTCCTGATAGTTTGGTTCTCCTAATGTGCGATCGCGGTTATGAATTTGAAATAATTTTTCTGTCCAAGTAATTTCTCCGGTAACTAAATCGTAATCCCAATTACCGATGTGGGCTACTCGTTGGGCTTCTATTAGTCGATCTTGATTTTTTCGTAATGCTGCTTCTGTTTCTTTGCGATTGTTAATATCATTGGAAATTACAATTGCTGCGGAAATTTCCCCATCTTGCCAAATTGGAGCAATTCGCGTTTCATACCAAGCTAAATTTCTTCTTTGAGCATCTTTATAGCCTAAAACTTCAAAAGTAGTTGCTTCACCTGAGAGAAAAACTTGCTCAACTGCGGCTTTTTGAATTGGCTGATATTCGGGGATCACATAGTCATAAACACTCTGTCCAATCACAGTTTCTAGAGAAAATTCGGGTAAGACTCGATTAATAAATAAAATTTTGCCTTCGCGATCGAGCATCAGCACAAAACTAGGGGCATTTTCGACTAAACTGCGCCATTTAGCTTCACTTTCTCGTAAGGCATTTTCGATGCGTTGACGCTCTCTAATTTCTTGTAACAAATCTGCATTAACTTGAGATATTTGTGCGGTTCTTTGTGCTACTCTTTGTTCTAATTCCGCAGTGAGTTCAAAAATTTCTAATTCGATTTTTTTGCGATCGGTAATATCCAAAGTTACGCCAATCATGCGATAAGGTGTACCATCTTCTTTATAATAAGCTTGTCCTCTTGCCATTAACCAATGAACGCTACCATCTGCCCAAATACAGCGGTATTCTGCCTCGTAGCGACTATGTTGTTCTAAAGCTTGACGAACAAATGCTTGCATGATTGCTCGATCGTGCGGGTGAATCAATTCTTCAATTAATTGACGATAGCTAAGTTCATCTTCTGAAGAAAGTCCAAGATTTGCTTTATATTGATCCGAAGCAATTAATTCCTCTGTGAGCAAATTCAATTCCCAAGAACCTGCTTTTGCTGCTTCTAATGATAATTGCAAACGTTGTTGGCTTTCTTGCAGTTGCAATTCAGCTTGTTGGCGTTGCTGTAGTGTAATTTGCTGTTCGGTAATATCTAAAGCCGTACTAATTACTAACCTCCTGCCATCAGGAAGTTCGCCTAAGAAAGCTGAAGAAAAATTCCAAATGCGAGTTTTTTGAGATTTAGTAGCGATCGTATATTCGCCTTGGGAAACTCTTTTTCTTTGGTTGTAAAGTTGCTGAATTTCGGCATTAAATTGGTTACGTTGTTTTCGATAAGCTTTATTGATCCAACTAGTTATTGTGGGAATTTCGGATTTAGTATAACCAGTAATTTCTGTCCAGACTTGATTAATTAATAATACTTCGCCATCTTCAGCATGAAGCATAATTGGCATGGGAGCATTTAAAATTGCGTTACGGAAATGAGCTTCACTTTCTTGTAATGCAACTTCTGCTTCCCGACGTTCTTTAAGTTCTGTTTGTAGTTGAATAACTAGTGCTGCTTGCTGAATACCAATGCTAACTTGAGTAGCTAATTGGGATAAAAAATCGATTTCTGTATCTTTCCAATGTCTAGGTGCTGTACAATGATGAGCTATTAGTAAACCCCAAAGGTTTTCTCCAGGTAAAATCGGAACTACGAGGTTAGCTCGGACTTGAAAATTAGATAAGAATTCGATATGACATGGATGGATATTAGTAGTGGTGTAAATGTCTTCGATCGCCCGAACTCGCCCTTGACGATAAGCTTGAATCCAATGTTCTCGGAAGCAATCATCTTTAATTTCCCATCCCAACATCGAAAAGGCAGGATCGGCAACAGATTCTACTACAATAGTTCCACTAAAATCGGGTTTAAAGCGATAAATAATTACGCGATCGCAGTCGAAAATGCGTCTTACTTCATTAACTGTAGCTGCCAGAATTTCATTTAAATCTAAAAACTGACGAATATGCAAAGCTGTAGTAGAAACGAGTTGTTCCTGTTCTTGTTGCTTTGGTTGTTCTTGGCTTAATTGTATTCTTTCTAAAACACTCTTGACAGTTTTATGTAATTTTGTAGCAGTAAGTTGGCTTTTATTTAAATAATCTTGTGCGCCACTTCTCAATAATTCAACTATAATTTGTGCATGATCGTTAGCAGTAATTACAATTATTGGTAATGGTTTTTGTTTAATCCGTTTACCTAGTTCAATGAGAAATTCTTGAGCAGTCATATCTGGTAACAAATCGTCAACCAAAAGTAAATCTGGCATCAGCTGTTCGCACCTTTCTAATGCTGCTTGTGGGTGGGAAAATTCTAAAATTTGGTAGTTGTATTCTTCATCTTGATTGAGATAGTTTTGATAAAGAATGCGATCGCTTTCTTGTGGTGCAAGTAACAAAACAGTGCAAGATAATTTGGTATTGAGAACTTTGGGTAAATTTAGCGATCGATTAATCTGTTGGGTAACATCTGCTAAGAGACGATCTTGTTCGATTTGTTCTGCTAATTGCGCCCCAGTTTCTTTCACTTGTCGTTGCAATTCCCGATTACAAGTTTGTAACAACTGGATATTTTCATTTTGCAGGCGATCGACCTCTTGGCGTAATAGTTGAATCACAGTATATGCCTCAGCGGGATTCATTGCTTGCAAAATATTGCTCTGAGTTAAAATACCCTCTAAGCTACCCTCTTCATCACATACAACTAACCGCCGAATTCGATAGCGATTCATTAATTGATATGCTTGTAATAAGGAATCTTCTGAGGAAATTGGCAACAATGGCGTACTCATTACCATTGCTGCTTGAGTTTGATAAAAGTCTAGTTTTAAAGTATGAAACCTCACAATATCTCGTTCAGTGATAATTCCCACAGGTAAAACTACTTCCGTGTTATCTGTTTGAGCAATTACCACACAACTAACTTTTTCCTGTGCCATTAATCGCACAATTTGAAATAAGCTAAACTTAGGAGGTGCATAAGTTACCTGTCGTACCAACACTTCTTTAACTCGCCGCAAGCGTAACAAATCGCTTGGTTGCAGTGACTCCCGCAGAGTCTTCATCGTAATTAATCCGTACATCAACCCAAATTTATCTAATACTGGAAGATGGCGAATTTTTTGTTCTTGCATTAAGTTAAATACGCTGGCAGCATCTTGTAATTCTGTTAAAGAAATGGCAATCAACTGCCGAGTCATAACTTCAGCAATGGTTAATTTATCTAAGGAAATTCGTTGAGAAATTAGCTTGACTAAATCCCGTTCTGTAAAAATTCCCACTAGTAATTTGCGATCGACAACTAACACGCTACTAGAGTGTGTTTGCTCCATTTGCTGAATCACTATTGGAATTACTGTATCAGAAGTAACGGTGAGTGGATGACGATTAATTGCTTGATAAACTGCTCCTAATTCAGGAGATAAAGCTATTCGACAAACTTCTGGTATATCAGTTAGATCGGAGTTATCTGAGATACAAATTGGAGCAGAATTTTTTCCCTGTTTCAGGGCAGCAATTTCTGCTCTTAGTTGCTCTAATTCAGCAATTAATTGATTTTTAGTTTTATGGCGATCGCTCATCTCCTGTTTTTTCCTACATTAGACTTGAGATTTTAGATCTTTGAACTAATTAATAGAGAATTAAAAGATTTTAATTCAAAAATTGCTTTCCGAATTCAGTTGCTAATATTCGATTTCTCCCTTGAATTTTAGCTTGATAAAGTGTTCGATCGGCAGAACGGTAAAGCGTTTGTAAATCCTCTCCATCTTCTATAAGTTGAGAAATTCCAGCACTAAATGTTACTTGAAATTCACTGCCATCTCTGGCGGTAAATTTAATTTTTCTTAGGGTATTGAGCATTTTAGTTATCCGTTTTACGCCATTTTCCTTAGAAATTCCATACATTCCTACGACGAACTCTTCTCCTCCCCAGCGCCCAACCACATCTTCCCGACGAAATGATTGACTGAGCAATTGCCCAAAATAGTTAAGAACGCGATCGCCCATTTCATGTCCGTACCGATCGTTCACTAACTTGAATTGATCTAAGTCTAATACAGCTAAACTAAAAGGTTGTTGCTGACGAACCGCTAAACGCAATAAACGAGTAATATCTTGCATAGATTTGCCACGATTACTCACTCCTGTTAATGAATCTAATTCAGTTTGGCGGCGCATTTTTCCCTGTTCTAACCTTTTTCTCACCCGAATTAACAGATTTGTAGGCACAATTGGTTTATGTAGGAAATCATCTGCACCCGCCTCAAATCCCTGTAAAACTGTTTCGGAATCAGTATGAGCAGATAAAAACAGAATTGGTAAATTGTGCCATTGGGGATCGTTTCGGATAATTTGGCAAAGGTCAAAACCATTTAATTCCGCATTTTGAGAAGTTCCATTACTTGTAGGACAACCATGTAATTCTACATCGAGAATCAACAAATCAGGAACAGTTTGTTCTAAAATTTCCCAAAATCTTAAGGGATTGTCTAAGAGGATTAAATCATAACCTTCCGGTTCGAGAAAATTTTGTAATATTTTAAGGATTTGGGGATCGTCATCAACAATTAATAGTTTGGATAGAGCTTGATGGGATTGTTGCAAAGTTTGGCTGATCGCTGCTAATACTTGAGAAGGTGCGATCGGTTTTTGTAAAAAGCCCTTACTACCTAATCTAGCAGCTTGGACGCGATCGTTCAATTGATCCCTAGCCGTAAATACAACAACCGAAATCTCTGGATAATCTCTGTGCAATTCCGCCAGAAAATCTAACCCACTTTCGTCAATTTCTGCAAAGTTTAAATCCAGTAACACAACATCTGGTTCTTGCTTTAAAATTAAATTTTTCGCTTGCTGTATATTAGTTGCTACTTCCGCCTGAATTCCCCAAGTAACCGCCTCCGATGCTAAATTTTGAGCCAATATTAAATCATCATCAACTATCAGCAAATTAGCCGAAGCAGAGTCAACATAAGCAGTTTTATTTTTCGGGATTTTCTGAGTTATTTCTATCTTATAATCTCCAGTCATTTCCCCGCGTAATTTCTTCAATAATCCTCTTAATTGTTTAGCTTCAGAATTTCCTAAAGGTGATTCTTGTTGGAAAACTTGCTGGATTTGGCGAGATATTTGGGAAGCTTCTTCCAAGCCGAAACTACCTAACGAGCCAACGAAAGTATGTGCTTCTCTTTCTGCTTTCTGTTGTAATTCCTTGGTCAAATTGCCTGTTTTTAATGCTGTTACCGCTTCTTCGATAATGGTAAGGCGATCGATATAAGATTCGCGACATTCTTGCCAAATTTCCCAAAGATCTGAGGAAGGAAAATTAACAGATGCAGCCTTAGTAGCAGCAGGAATTACAGGTAAAGAATTCTGCTGATGATTATTATCGGGATGTGGTCGCAGTAATCGGTATCCTAACTTATAAATTGTTTCAATAATATCTTTAACTCCAGCTTGCTTCAACTTTTGCCGCAAACCTTTAATTTGCGCCCGTACCGCATTTTCCGTTGGCGTTTCATGCTGTCCCCAAAGTTGTTCAATCAATCTACTTTGACTAAATATTTGATCGGGATAACGTAAAAATAATTCCAACAATTGATATTCTTTCAGAGTCAGAGAAACTGGATTTCCAGCAACTCGCACATCACAGTTTTTCGGATACAACTGCAAATCTCCCCACTGTAATGTAGACGATCGCTGCACCTGACCTCGCCGCCCCAAAGCCCGAATTCGTGCTAACAACTCATCTAAATTAATCGGTTTTACCAAATAATCATCTGCCCCCGCATCTAAACCCATAACTTTATTAGTTACCGTATCTACTGCGGTCATTAATAACACTGGAGTTTCTTGATTAGGAAGATGAATCGCAAAATTTCCTCCCGTCCGTAACTGTTGGCAAAAAGTAATTCCATCAAGTTTAGGCAACATTACATCCAGTAAAATTAAATCATACTGAAACACCTCAGCTAACTCCCATCCTTGTTGACCATCAACCGCCGTATCAACTTGATACTGCTGCCAGTTTAATGTTGTTTGTAGCAAGTTAGCCAAGCTTTGATCGTCCTCTACTAAAAGAATCTTCACAAATTTATTTACTCCAATTTGTCTGCTTGATTCAGTAGCTAAAAGCTTGATTTATTAATTTTCTATGCCATAATTTTGTTTTGACGCAGATGTGGAAGCAATTTGTAAGAATGCACCAAGCTTCCAGCTTACTGAAGGTTAGTAAGAATTTGAATGATTCTAAGCTATCAAAAATATGTAAGAAATTTATGTGGTTTTTGTGAAAATTAAGAATAACTGCTAAAAACCGCTAAATCTCTGCTATTAAGTGCTTCCGCATTTTTTCGTTCGCTCGCAGTAGGTAAAATTACAGGTATTTAACTTTTGTATAAGAATGTTACAGATTCACAGATATTTCACAAATTTTTCAGACTCTAAAACCGTTATCAATTTTCTTTACAAACTTATCCAGAAAGTTCAGTTCCGACTCATTAGTTGCTTTAATTTTTTTAGGTAACAAACTACTATGAATAACTGTCCTTGTTGTTCCCACAAAATGCTTCGCCACGTCCGAAACCATCAAGTTTATTGGTTTTGTCGCCATTGCTGGAGTGAAATGCCCTTACTAGAACAAAAAGTTCCCAGTTTGATTCCATCTCTGGGTAGAGATTTGTTAGTTGCATCTTTAAAGCCTTCATTTAAAGAGTGTTTAACGGCATAAAAATTTAGTGAGTGTCTTCTACAAAAAGTAAAATCATGAGTCAGACAATCGATCGCATCTATCACAACTATTTTTTACCGAGAAAGCCTGCCTCTTGGCGTAAAATTGCCAAAAAATGGGAAACCCGACTAAAGTGGAAGTCGAGAAATGTTTGGTTAACTTTAGAGCGATCGTGAATTATTTCCATCATCCTGGGAAATTCCCGGAAAAAAACTCATTTCTAGCCAAAATGAATAAATTCCCCATAGGAGCTTGACGCTGACAAACATCTCTGCTAACTTCATAGAGTAAGCATTTATATTTCAGTTTCGAGCCAAGTATCTCAAAGCAAACAAAATGTTAAACAAATCTTATTACTTTTATTTTTGGTATCCAGCGGTTCACCGAGAGTGATCCAAGAACGCTTGGAACCAACCCGGTGAACCGCAGATCAAAAAATCTGCGGTTTTTTGTTTATTGCAGGACAGTTCAATCACAATGACTACATCACTTTTCAGTTGGTTTTATGGATTTTATTTTTGGCCCAGAAACAGTTCCGGGTAAATAAGTCCTGTCGCCAACTTGACAACCACCCCCGGAACATGAAATAAGGTTCCGGGTTTTTTATTAACCACACTTTTTCATTAAGGAGAAAACCAATGTTCAACGCAACCCTAGCATCCCAAACCGAACTCAACCAACAAACCATTGTCAAACTAACAGATGAAGTACAAATAGGCGGCAAAGAATTAATAATTATTGGTGGGCCATGTGCAGTCGAAAATTTAACCCAAATGGAACAAGTCGCCAGTCATTTAGTTAACTCAGTGCAAGCATTACGCGGTGGAGTTTACAAACCTCGCACCTCCCCCTACTCCTTCCAAGGTTTAGGTGAGGAAGGATTGAAAATATTCACGCAAATTCGAGAGCGTTATAATTTACCAGTTGTCACCGAAGTAATGTCAATTAGTCAAATTGAAACCGTCGCCGCTTATGCCGATATGCTGCAAATTGGCAGCCGAAATATGCAAAACTTCGACTTATTAAAAGCATTAGGACAAGCTGGAAAACCAATTTTATTAAAACGAGGTTTAGCCGCAACAATTGAAGAATTCATCAACGCCGCCGAATACATTTTAAGTCACGGAAACCCCGACGTAGTACTTTGTGAAAGAGGTATTCGCAGCTTCGACAATTATACGAGAAACGTCTTAGATTTAGGAGCAGTAGCCGCACTAAAACAACTAACTCACTTGCCCGTAATTGTAGACCCATCGCACGCAGTTGGAAAGCGGGAATTAGTTGCGCCTTTAGCGAAAGCTGCGATCGCTTGTGGTGCAGACGGATTAATCATAGAATGTCATCCAGAACCCGAAAAATCCGTTTCCGATGCCCGTCAAGCCCTTTCCCTAGAAGACATGGTGCAACTAGTAAAAAGTATAAGACCTGTAGCAGAAGCGATCGGCAAAAGAATCCCAACCTCAAAAAACCAACCACAACTTTTAGCAGCATAGAAATAGGATAGGCAAAGTCTATCCTATTTTTATTTCGTAACTTTCAGAAACCCGGTTTCTTCAAGAAACCGGGTTTCTTTCACTGAACCTAAATCTGTCGTAAAAAGCCAAATTTCAGACACCAACCAATAACCCCATCTGTGTTTATCTGTGTTTATCTGTGGACATCTGTGGTAAAAAAAGCCAAATCTCAGACACCAACCAAAAATCCCATCTGCGTTCATCTGCGTTCATCTGCGGTTAAAAAAAGCCTAAGCTATTTTCAAACTAGCAATTTGTTGAGCAAACCAAGCCGCAGCACTACCATTAGTTCCCTCTTTCAACCGCCCCAAAGTTTGCGCTAACAAAGAAATAGGTAAACCTGCCAAAGCCAAAGAAGAATCACATTCCCGATACTTCCCATTTGCATCCAACTGAAACGCAAAAACCCTTAAACATTGAACATCAATCACCCAATATTCAGAAATTCCCATATCAGCATAAAGCCTTTTCTTCTGATCCAAATCCGTTGCCAAAGTCGTATCAGAAACCTCGCCAATTAAATTAGGTACTCGCCACCGATTCAAATCAATTCGACGCGGTTCACCTTCTGTCCATCGCGGATAATCATCACCCAAATAAAGCACTAAATCTGGCGCACCTGCTTGTTTTGGCGCTTTTTCTAATAAGCAACCTCCTAACGAACTAAATATCTGTTCTGGTTTTTGGATAAACCAGAGAATGAATAACATAGAAAACAGTTCATTGATAGTAGCGTGATTGATTCCTTCCCAACCCATATCAATTACCAAAATATAGTTTTCATGGAAAAATAGCCGCATCCTGTTATTAGTTCGATCGTCCCGATAAAGTAAATAATCTTCCCAAGTAGCGGGTTGCCAATGATGCAGAATTTTTGCATTTTTTTCGCTGACTGTGGTAATTGATGCAGTCATGGTACTAATATTGAAATGGTTTTAGTAAATTATAGCTTATTTTATATATCAGTTCGTAGTAAACGCTTCAGCATTTTAGCACTGAAGTGCTTACTACAAACCTAAATCATGCTTTTAATTTTGCGACTACGTTGGCGACATTTGCGCCGAGTTTTTCCACTGATTCTTGTTGTTTTGGATCTACCAAACTGCCATCATAATTGAAAGCTTCATAAGCTTTTGGAACAGCGATTTGATCGGGGAGAACAATTACTTTAATGTTACCTAAGATCGATCGCACAGTCACCAACCCCCGCAAACCCCCCAAAGCACCAGGAGAAGCACTCATAATCGCCGCTACCTTATCCACAAAAGCCGCCAAAGGAGGAGTATTTTCCCCAGGACGCGAAGCCCAGTCGATCGCATTTTTCAAAACCGGAGTAATCGAACTATTATACTCAGGACAAGCAATCAAAAGCCCATCATGAGCAATCATTAACTCCTTAAACTTTCGCGCACTTTCCGGTGTTCCCTCCTCCTTTTCTAAATCTTCATCAAACAGCGGCATTGGAAAATCACGCAAATCAATATAAGTCACCTCCGCACCCACTGAACGCGCACCATTAGCAGCAACTTGGACTAATTTCTTATTATAAGAATCCGTGCGAGTGCTACCTGCAAATGCCAAAATTTTGGGCCTATAAGCCATAAATCCTATTCCTTTGCGATCGGTTTGTGAGTGAGTAATTTTAAATTACCCAGAGCAATTATACTATAATCAAATCATCGCCTTTGGCGAGAATTTTGAATAATTTGTTGCAATTGTTGTACCAACTTAGGATTCTGCTGTAACAACCGAATTAGTTGCTGATTTTGACTTCCCACCTGTTGTACAAGTTGCGGATTACTTTCAAGTTGTTCAAGCAACTGTGGGTTTGATTCTACTAATTGTTGCACCAACATTAGAACTAACTCTGGATTTTCCAGTAGTAACTGTTGTGCTTGTTGAGTTAAAGCAGGATTTTGTTGAATCAGCTGTTGTACTTCTTGTAAATCAGTAGTTTGAGCAATTAAATCAGCCTTAGCGAAATTTCCCAGAGTTAAAACACCCCAAAAACTTCCCACTAAAACAGTAGTTAAACCTAACTTAGTAAATTGCATCATTTTTGTTAATCCCGTGAAAAATAGTAGACTGAGGTACGTTGTTGCGCTTTAGCGCCAAAGCGCAACAACGTACCTAATCTTAGGCTAAATCAAATAACAAAAATTCAACAGAATTGGTTGCCTCAATAGCCACACGATTTTCCTCGCTAATAGCCGCACCATCACCAGCTTTCAAAGGTAAATCATTGAGCATAATTTGCCCTTTGATTACTTGTACCCAAGCATGGCGCTGTGGTTCCAGATTATGCACCACCTGTTCGCCCGATTCGAGTAAACTAGCGTAGAGATCCACATTTTGGTGAATGGTAACAGAACCATTTCTACCATCGCCAGAAGCAACTAAGCGCAGTTGAGCACGCTTTTCTTCATCAGCAAACATTTTTTGTTCATAACCTGGTTTTAAACCTTTTTCATTCGGCAAAATCCAAATTTGTAGAAAATGCACAGGCTCAGTTTCAGAATGATTGTACTCGCTGTGAGCAATTCCAGTGCCCGCACTCATTCTTTGCACTTCACCGGGACGAATTACCGAACTAGTACCGATCGTATCTTTGTGTTCTAATGCACCTTCAACCACATAAGAAACAATTTCCATATCTTTGTGAGGATGCGTACCAAAACCCATTCCCGGTGCAACTCGGTCTTGATTTATCACTCGTAAATGACGAAATCCCATAAAATTAGGGTCATAGTAAGAAGCGAAAGAAAAAGAGTGATAACTATCAAGCCAGCCGTGATTTGCGTGTCCTCTTTCCTCTGCTGGGCGGATGGTAATCATAGTAATTTCCTGTTACTTACTGCGTTTTATTTCTATATCTACTTTAGAACCTATAACGCTAGAATGAAAAGTATGCACTTTAAAGTAAGATAGTTCCCAAAAAGTTACTATGGAAAGTTTAGATACTTCAGAAAGGTTATCTTGTTCGGTAGAAATCACCTTAAAAGTGATAGGCGGACGTTGGAAAGTATTGATTTTACGAGAACTTTTTACTGGTATCAAAAGGTTCGGAGAACTACACCGAGCTTTGCATGGAATTACTCAGAAAATGTTGACACAGCAGTTAAGAGAATTAGAGCAAGATGGAATTATTAATCGTCATGTTTATTTACAAGTGCCGCCGAAAGTCGAGTATTCGCTGACCGAATTGGGGGAAACATTAAAGCCAATTCTTGATGCTATGCACGAGTGGGGGTTGAAGTATTTGGAGAAGAGATAGTAACGAAGATAATAAAATACTTATGTAGCATAATACTTATTTATGCCTACTTTATCGCTATCTCCTAGTAAACAACTTGAAAATTTGTAACTAGTGTCTACATTTTTCAAACTTCTGTTTGGTAAAAGATAAAACTACCATCATCATCTGAAGTTATAACGCAGAGTTCACAACCTTGGAGAGGTTTAGGAGCTAGGGGATATCGGTTTTTGGTTTTATACTGTTTGGAGCCAATTTCGTCTGTGTAAAATTCTGCTATCCAATTGTCTATAGCTGTTTCTAAACTTTGGATTTCGTCAGAATGTTGTTCTTTATTAGATACTTTGTCATAGAACTTTTTAGAAGTCTTTTCATCAACTTGAGCAAATTTAATACAGGTATTCATACCTGGAGCTACTCCCAATATAAACATTATATATAATATCCTTGACGCTTTTTCTCTAGCTCGATTATATGTAAGATACATTTTAGGATGATAAGGTTTTTCAGGTTTTGGACGGTAGCAGAACACTTCAAAGCCTGAAAAAATTATTGTAGGCTTATTATTATTGATATTGAAATCCATCAACATTTCTTTTAATTTTGAACCTTTGAAATTAATCATTTCAACATAGTTTCCTTCAGTCTCAAAATCAATTTTATGAATCCGAACCATTAGAGTTGGTTGTCCTCGGAAAACAATCAGTCCTATCTCATCACTTCTGATGATTTCGCCAACAAATATACAAAGATTATGAAGAAAACCTTGAATTGGATCAGTATCTATCAATTTGTTGAAAGCCCATTTAATGTCCGTTGCTTTTATTACTTTAGCCATAGTTCATTGTTCTGTGATGACAATTTTGAGTTACCCTTCCACACTTAGAGAGCATTGGAAGAAAAACTTTTATTACTGTTATAAGCCTAAAAACAGTCAGTGTGGGGGTAAACTGAAGGAAAGTTTTCGTTTGCGCTAATGTCCTCATCACAGGTTCCCCCTAGATCATCTCCACCGAAGAAGCACCTAACTCCACGCAAAAAGACAGAGAAAGTCTTAGCCGTAATCTTTGATCCTATTGATGTCATTGGCAAGGCTGTAATGGGAGATCTATGGAAAACTCTATGTGAATCTATACGGGATGCGATCGCACTCAGTTTGCTACTCCAGATTCCAAGCTTAATTGGAAAATGGATTCTGGGTAAGGAGTTTTCAGGGTTTGATGCTTGTATGCTCGAAAGCCCGTTAGGAGTTAATCGTTATGCGTGTTTCATTATCGTTGCTTCAGACTTTTGCCTTTGGTTCGTTCTGGCAGGTCGGATCATCAGTCGCTTTTTGACAGATTTGAACCAACTTTTTATCAAGAAGGGAGGTAAACGTGCGGGTAATCCCTAACTTACTAATGTTTCCGTGGCTTCAATCTTTAATCAGGCAGATACTCTTTGTTTTTTTAGGCTTTATAGTTCTTTTATTAGTAACCAAGGGTTCCCCACCATCTTCTTGGTTAGCTACTTACGCTTTTTTTAGTGTTTTTTTGGTGGCTCTGGATGAGTATAGGCAGAATTTTCAAGGCTCAGATACCAACGAGGAATTTGATGAATTAACAGAGGAAGAATTAGCTCAACAGAGGCGCACTCTAATAACCAAAGATGCTCAATTAGAAATTCTTCGACGAAGTGTTAGCGAATGGAATGAGTGGAAACAAGAAGCAAGTTTAGAAATAGATCTTAGTCGAGCTAACCTACGAGAAGCTAACCTCTTTGGGGTTGACCTCTCTGAGGCTAACTTGCGTGGAGCTAACTTGCGTGAAGCTAATCTTATGAGTGCAGATCTTACGTATGCAGACCTCCGACATTCACACCTTAGTAGAGCTAGCTTGCAGGAGGCTAATCTCACTGGTGCTAATCTTAGCAGAGCCAACCTTAGCGAGACTAACTTCAGCAGAGCCAATCTCAGCGAAGCTAATTTTAGTTGGTCACACCTTAGTGGAGCAGATTTCAGTGAAGCTTACCTGATTGAGATTGAGGTTAACTTTAGCAGATCTCACCTTAGCGAAGTTGACTTCAGCAGAGCCAAGCTTAATGACTCTAATTTTTTGTTGGCTGAACTTACTGGAGCTAACTTTCGCGGAGCAGACTTTAGTGGAACCAACTTTATGGGGGCTGACATTAGCGGAGCAGACCTTCAAGAAGCTAATCTCAATGGAGTTAACCTAAATAGGGCTGACCTTTGTGGGAGCAATCTTTTTAACACCATTCTTAGCTACGCTAACCTTATTGGTGCTGATCTCAGCGAAACTGACCTCAGTAGCGTGATTGTAGAAGGAGCAATCTTTGGAAACAACCGTGGGTTAAAGGAAGAAGACAAGACAAATTTACGTAGTCGTGGAGCTATTTTTCGAGACTTGCCAGACTCAGATGTTCCGGCTTCATTACAAAAATAATTAAAATTACATTCTGTCTCTGCTGTCAGCAGCAAATTCTAAACACGCTCTGATATCTTCTTCAGTCAACTCAGGAAAATCATCCAAAATTTCTGCATGAGACATCCCTGCTGCTAACCAACCTAAAACATCATAAACTGTAATTCGCATTCCTCTAATGCAGGGTTTTCCACCACGCTTGCCTGGTTCAATGGTAATGATGTTGCGATAACTCATAACAAACTTAACTTTAATTTTTTTCCTCAGTTTAGCCTTTCTTGTCTTCCCTTCTGCCTTCTGCCCTCTACCTTCTAGCTTGCGGCAACTACCCTGATAACATACGGTTCTCACGACTGCTATTCCTCAGCCCAGAGAGCTAACCTTTAATCAGTACACAAAAGTTCACACAGCAGGATGAAGATTCATCCATAATTATTGAACGCTCGGCGAGGTAAGCCCACTTATGTTTGAGTACTTTACAGACAAAGCAGTTAAAGCAGTAATGCTAGCTCAGGAAGAAGCGCGTCGCCTGGGACACAACCTCGTGGGAACCGAGCAAATTCTCCTGGGGTTGATTGGAGAAGGAACCGGAGTACCTGCTATAGTCCTGAAAGATAATGGCGTTACTCTGGAAAAAGCACGTAGAGAAGTAGAAAAAATTCTTGGTCGGGGTAGTCGTTTCGTCCCCAGAGAAATTCCCTTCACCCCAAAGGTTAAGCGGGTTTTTGAGCAAGCTTATCAAGAAGCTCGTCAATTAAGACATAATTACATTGGCCCTGAACACTTACTGCTGGCAATTATTCAGGAAGAAGCTGGAGTTGCAGTTAAAGTGTTGGAAAATTTGGGTGTTGACATTGCCATGCTTCGCAACGAGATTATCAAGATGCTGGGAGATGTAGCTACCGTTGCTCCTGGTGGTAGACAGCAAGGATTTTCTCGTGGTAGAACGAAGACTGCAACCTTGGATGAATTTGCAAGTAACCTAACGAAATTAGCCGCTGAAGGTAAGTTAGATCCGGTTGTTGGTCGGGAAAAAGAAATTGAACGCGCTGTGCAAATTTTAGGTCGTCGGACTAAGAATAATCCAGTTTTGATTGGAGAACCGGGAGTTGGTAAAACTGCGATCGCAGAAGGTTTAGCACAACGCATCGCTAACGAAGATATCCCGGAAATGCTGCAAGACAAGCAGGTTTATAGTTTGGATATGGGTTCTTTAGTTGCGGGAACTCGTTTTCGCGGTGATTTTGAAGAACGCATCAAAGCAATTCTTGATGAAGTTCGTCAAGGTGGAAATATCATTTTGGTAATTGACGAAGTTCACACTTTAGTAGGTGCAGGTGGTGTGGAAGGCGGTATGGATGCTGCTAATTTACTTAAACCTGCATTAGCAAGAGGTGAATTGCAATGTATGGGAATGACAACTTTAGATGAATATCGCAAGCATATTGAAAGAGATGCTGCTTTAGAACGTCGTTTTCAACCAATAATGGTCGGCGAACCTTCTGTAGAAGAAACGATCGAGATTTTATATGGTTTGCGTTCTGCTTATGAACAACATCATAAGGTAAAAATCTCGGATGAAGCGTTAGTTTCGGCGGCGAAATTTTCCGATCGTTATATTTCCGATCGCTTCCTTCCCGATAAAGCAATTGATTTGATTGATGAAGCTGGTTCTCGCGTTAGATTCAGAAATTCTCAATCTTCTGGAACTAAGGAATTGAAGCAAGAATTGCGGCAAGTTACCAAAGAGAAAGAAGAATTTGTCAGACAGCAAGATTTTGAGAAAGCTGGCGAATTGCGCGATCGGGAAATGGAGTTAGAAGCTCAACTAAAAGCGATCGCTGACAACAAAAATCAGCCAATTCATCCTGAAGCAATGCCGATCGTAGATGAAGAAGATATCGCCCAAATCGTAGCAGCTTGGACTGGTGTTCCGGTTAGCAAACTAACAGAAACCGAATCCGAATTGCTGTTACATTTAGAAGATACTTTGCATGAACGTTTGATCGGTCAAGATGAAGCGGTGACAGCAGTTGCGAAATCGATTCGTCGCGCTAGAGTTGGGTTGAAAAATGCTCAACGTCCGATCGCCAGTTTCATTTTCTCAGGCCCTACCGGAGTTGGCAAGACCGAATTAGCCAAAGCATTAGCCGCTTATTTATTCGGTTCTGAAGAAGCGATGATTCGCGTCGATATGTCCGAATATATGGAAGCTCACACTGTTTCTAAATTAATTGGTTCGCCTCCAGGTTTCGTCGGTTACGATGAAGGCGGTCAATTAACCGAAGCAGTACGCCGCAGACCTTACTCGGTGGTGTTGTTTGATGAGATTGAAAAAGCTCACCCCGATGTCTTCAATACCTTGTTACAACTGTTAGATGATGGTCGTTTAACCGATGCCAAAGGTCGCACGGTAGACTTCAAGAATACCTTGTTAATTATGACTTCAAACATCGGTTCTAAGGTGATTGAAAAAGGTGGTGGTGGAATAGGTTTTGAGTTTGCCGAAAATCTAGGTGAAGCGAATTATAATCGAGTTCGCAATTTGGTAAATGATGAACTTAAGCAATATTTCCGTCCTGAATTTCTCAACCGAATTGATGAAATTATCGTCTTCCGTCAGTTAACTAAGGATGAAATTAAGCAAGTTGCTGGCATTATGTTGCGCGAGATTTCTTCTCGGTTAAGCGAACAGGGAATTAGCTTGAATGTGACTGAGAGATTTAGCGATCGCTTAGTCCTAGAAGGTTACAATCCTGGTTACGGTGCCAGAGAATTAAGACGGGTAATTATGCGACTTTTAGAAGATAGTTTAGCGGAAGCAATGCTATCAGGTCGCGTTCAAGACGGTGATACTGCTGTTATTGATATTGGCGAAGATGGCGAGGTAGTTGTCACCGCAGAGAAACAGCGTAATTTAGTTCTGCAACCTGTTGGTTAAAGCTTTGCACTGTTAGTTTCCCCCTGGTAGTAGTACTGGGGGATTTTTTGTACAAATAATTATCCCATCTGTGTTCATCTGGGTTTATTTGTGGTAAAAATTCAGTCTTATTTTGAACCGCAAAGAACGCAAAGAACGCGAAGAGAAGAAGAAGAAGGGGATAAAATCACCAAGAAAGGCAAAAAAAGATGACCTCTTTACTAGATAATTTACTGGATTTAGCAGGAAGTACGGGTTAAAAAGTTTCCTTATTTCCTCCTACCTTGTCCTCTATCTCCGTAGCAGGTTGAAGTTTTAGCAACTTACTCAATTTATCTCGCTGATTTACTAAGTAAATACTCACTAAAGTTAAGCTAACACCTAACCATTGATGAGGTTGTAGCATTTCGGAAAGGAAAAGATTACCAAACAATAATGCAAATACCGGAGTTAGAAAAGTTAGCGAACTGAGACTAGTTAAACTACCACGAGAAGCAAAGTAGAAGAATAGACCATAAGCGATCGCACTACCAAAAATCGTCGCATAACTCAAAGCCATCCAACTAGAAAAATCCAAATTTTGCCACTGCTGAGTTTCCCGAATAGCCGAAAGCGCAAACAAAGGTATACCACCTAAAATCATGTGCCAACCCGTCGCTACCACAGGATCGACATGGCGACTAACAAACCGAGAAATTACTGTTCCCATCGCCATCGACAACGCCGCTAGCAGCATCAACCACAAACCTCGATCGAACAAACTGGAGATTACAACTTTAACGTCAGTAAATTCTTGAGGGAAATCAGCCAGCATCCCTAATCCTAAATCTTTATTAGCAGGATGCAACAGCCCCATAATCCATTCATTCGGCAAACCAATTAAACTAATCCCAAAAACCCCTATTCCCAAACCCAACCAACCCCACAAACCAATCTTTTCCCCAAAAATCAACAGCGACAAAACTGCCACAGCTAAAGGTTGGGAATCAATCATCACCGAACCTAAACCCGCATCAGTGCGAACTAGACCTGCCGCCAAAAAACCTTGAAACAACGCCGCATCAACAAACCCAAACAAAGTAATCCATAACCAAGCTAACAAAGTCCGCGGTTGAGATCTGCCAGTAAACAAACAAAAAAGTAACACAAACACCCCAGCCGGCACTAACCGCACTCCTGCCACAAAAAAAGGTGTCGTCTGCGGCATTACACCTTTCATCGCCACCATTGCCGTCCCCCAAAGGAAAAAAGGCGCAATCAGCAGCAAAGAAGCAAACGGCATTCTAAATCGGTTGATTTCTCCTTTTAAAACGGTTTCTCCACGATCCGTCACCGTGGGAGATTCTAAATTAAAGCCTTTTTCTAAATCAATTTGCGTTTCTTTTAAATTCATTTCTGGATTGGGAGATCTCTAATAAATATCTTGATTGTACAGAATTGTATAGTTCTGTTAAGCAGATTACAAAGAGGCAGAAGAAAGAGTTGTAGGGGCGGGTTTAGTAGAGAAATCTCTGGTCATAAGCTGTTACGCATTTAAAAGTCATATTGTAGGGTGCGTCAGATTTAGATATTTTCCTTTCTACATAGGCTTTACCGTCTGACGCACCCTACTCGTTAATAAGTGATTTAAATGCGTAACAGCTTAGCAGAAGAATTAACAACAAAACCCGCCCCTACAGAGTTTTGAGTTTCCCCAATCCCCCCAATCCCCCGGTTTCTGCTTAGACTGAAGATAGGAAGTAACTATCATCACCAATAAATCTTAATTACTCATGATTTGGCCGTTTAAGCCTAAGTTTCGCAAACAAATAGCCCGGATAGAAGTTTCAGGTGCGATCGCAGGTGCAACTCGCAACAGAGTGCTAGAAGCCCTAAAAGTCGTAGAAGAAAGGCGTTTTCCTGCCCTACTGCTGCGAATTGACAGTCCTGGGGGTACAGTGGGAGATTCCCAAGAAATTTACAGTGCCCTGAAGCGTTTACAAGAAAAAGTCAAAATTATCGCCAGTTTTGGCAATATTTCCGCCTCTGGTGGCGTTTATATCGGCATGGGTGCCCAGCATATTATGGCTAACCCCGGTACAATTACTGGTAGCATTGGCGTAATTTTGCGGGGAAACAACCTAGAACGCCTGTTGGATAAAATTGGTGTTTCCTTCAAAGTGATTAAATCTGGCCCTTATAAAGATATTTTGTCCTTCGATCGCGAACTCACCGAACCAGAAAAAAATATCCTCCAAGAACTAATCGATACCAGTTACCAACAATTCGTCCAAACCGTTGCCGAAGCAAGGCAATTAACAGTAGACTCAGTAAAAACTTTTGCTGACGGTCGGATTTTTACCGGACAACAAGCCGTAGAATTAGGCATTGTCGATCGTTTGGGAACCGAAGAAGATGCCCGTCGCTGGGCAGCAGAATTGGCAGGACTTGACCCAGAAAAAACTCGCTGCTACAACTTTGAAGAAAAGAAACCCTTGTTCAGTCGTTTAATTTCTGGGGATAGACAGGAAAGCACCGCTTTATCCGCAGGCATGAATTGGTTAGAATTTGAGCTAAAGACAAGTGGTCAACCCTTGTGGCTATATAAACCATAAACTTAAACAATTTGGTACTTTGTAGGTTCAATCTCAGGTTTTGTTAATATTGCTGACGGCACTGCTGACTTTTCGGCAGTGCTTCAGTCATGATGAGAAAAATAAGCGATCGCTATTTTCTGCGATCGTCAACTTTAAAAAAAATGTTTGTCTACTTTGTTCGTTTCGATAATTAAGGAGGATTTTTGCGTGGAGTGGCGAGTTAAGGCAATTCGTGGGGCGACAACTGTCACCGAAAATACCGTGACAGCAATTAGCGAAGCAGTAACAGAACTATTGGACGAATTAGAAGCGCATAATAATTTTGACCCTGACGATATTATTAGTGCCATTTTCTCCGCTACACGCGATCTAGATGCCATTTTCCCAGCTGCGATCGCCCGTCAACGCCCGCACTGGCAAAACGTCCCCCTCCTAGATGTCCAGCAAATGCACGTCGAAGGCGGACTAGAACTCTGCATCCGCTTCCTAATTCACGTCAACGTCCCCCATCCCATCGAAATTTACCATCCCTACCTCCGTCAAGCCAAAAGCCTCAGACCAGACTGGAGTTTAAGGAATTCGCTGTTGAGTGCAGAATTTTAGGGACTGGGGACTGGGAAAGTTTTGAGTTTTTAGCTTCGTTTTTTGAGTTAATTAATTTCCCTTTGTCTCCTTGTCCCAGTCCCCAGTCCCTAATCCCCAATCCCCAGCTTGCCCTAATTATGATAAATAAGTTAAATTTAATTAAGATTTGTTTGCTGTTACACGCTTTCGTTCTAAGGAAAGCCTTTTAACTCTGACAAGACATTAGTGCCGGACAGCGGATGTACAGATCGCAGTCAACAGCTTTTCCAAGCTTATTTACAGCCTTCTGCCTTCTGCTAAAGCATCAACTACCGTAGGGCATACGGAATGTTAAGCCTGTGGAGAGTGAGTAAGACTCGTTGGTACTTGTATCAGAAAGCATTGCTCGTTGAATCAGGAATCTCCCATTACAGCGCCAGCTTGACGGTGAGAGTGTCAATCGTGTAATCGAGAACCTATTTTGTTTAAATTGCATTTAGAGGCCACCCAACTATGAAGTCTTCCTGGAAAATCGTAGTACTGTGGATGTTGCCTGCGTTACTCATAGGATTTTTCCTGTGGCAAGGGGCATTCTCATCATCGGCGATCGATACAGGCAGAAATACTGCCAGTACCCGCATGAGCTATGGGCGATTTTTAGAATATTTAGATTCCGGTCGAGTTACCAGCGTTGACCTCTATGAGGGTGGTCGGACAGCTATTGTTGAAGGAATCGACCCAGAACCAGTTTTGGGCTCCCAAGTACAACACTGGCGAGTAGATTTACCTTCTAATGCTCCAGAATTAATAGCCAAACTCAAAGAATCCAACATTAGCTTCGCCGCCCATCCCATGCGAAACGATGGCGCAATTTGGGGATTATTAGGTAACTTGGTATTCCCGATTTTATTGATTGCCGGATTGTTCTTTTTGTTCCGTCGTTCCAGCAACATTCCCGGTGGGCCAGGACAAGCGATGAATTTCGGTAAATCTCGCGCCCGCTTCATGATGGAAGCGAAAACCGGAATTAAATTCGATGATGTCGCAGGCATTGAAGAAGCAAAAGAAGAACTGCAAGAAGTTGTTACTTTCTTGAAGCAACCAGAACGCTTTAGTGCTGTTGGTGCGAGAATTCCCAAAGGTGTACTCTTAGTTGGCCCTCCGGGAACAGGAAAAACTCTGTTAGCTAAAGCTATTGCTGGGGAAGCTGGGGTTCCTTTCTTCAGTATTTCCGGTTCTGAGTTCGTGGAAATGTTCGTCGGTGTGGGTGCTTCCCGTGTCCGTGACTTGTTCAAAAAAGCGAAAGAAAACGCTCCCTGCTTGGTGTTCATCGATGAAATTGATGCCGTCGGGAGAATGCGGGGTACGGGTATCGGTGGCGGAAACGATGAAAGAGAGCAAACTTTAAACCAGTTGCTCACGGAAATGGACGGTTTTGAAGGTAATACAGGTATTATCATCATTGCCGCTACTAACCGCGCTGATGTACTTGATTCAGCTTTGTTGCGTCCGGGACGTTTTGACC
Organism: Floridaenema fluviatile BLCC-F154; assembly: GCF_041929135.1. Classification (NCBI taxonomy): domain Bacteria; kingdom Bacillati; phylum Cyanobacteriota; class Cyanophyceae; order Aerosakkonematales; family Aerosakkonemataceae; genus Floridanema; species Floridanema fluviatile. Next base: position 278,903 of record NZ_JBHFNS010000094.1, read on the forward strand.
GCCAAGTAACTGTGGATGCTCCTGATATTAAAGGACGTTTGGAAATTCTGGAAGTTCATGCCCGGAATAAGAAGTTATCTGATGAAGTTTCTTTAGAGGCGATCGCTCGCAGAACTCCAGGGTTTACAGGCGCAGATTTGGCGAATTTGCTGAATGAAGCGGCAATTTTGACCGCCAGACGGCGCAAAGAAGGCATTACCATGTTGGAAATCAACGATGCGGTTGACCGTGTGGTTGCTGGAATGGAAGGTACTCCTTTGGTAGATAGCAAAACTAAACGGTTAATTGCTTATCACGAAGTTGGTCACGCTATTGTTGGGACTTTGTTGAAAGACCATGACCCAGTACAAAAGGTGACTTTGATTCCTAGAGGACAAGCTAGAGGTTTGACTTGGTTTACTCCTAGTGAGGAACAAGGTTTGATTTCTAGAGCCCAACTGAAGGCAAGAATTACTGGTGCTTTGGGTGGTCGCGCTGCGGAAGAAATTATTTTCGGAGATGCAGAGGTGACTACTGGTGCTGGTGGTGATTTGCAACAGGTCGCTGGCATGGCTAGACAAATGGTAACTCGTTTGGGTATGTCTGATTTGGGGCCGTTGTCTTTGGAAGGTCAAAGCAGTGAGGTATTTTTAGGACGGGACTTGATGAATCGTTCCGAATATTCTGAGGAAATTGCTTCTCGTGTGGATGGTCAAGTAAGAGCGATCGTCAGTCAATGTTATGAAGATGCTAAGCAAATTATGCGCGATCATCGCTCGGTTATCGATCGCTTGGTAGATCTTCTGGTCGAAAAAGAAACGATCGAAGGTGAAGAGTTCCGCCAAATTGTTGCTGAGTACACTGTTGTTCCTGAGAAAGAAGAATACGTTCCTCAGTTATAAAGTTTGAAGCTCTAGGTGAATAAATAGGGATGATGGAAGTCATCCCTATTTTTTTTTATTTTGGGGATCGGGGTTTCAGGCTGAGAGTGCGTAAGTCCTAAAAACTTTCCCAGTCCCCAGTCCCTAATCCCTCATCTGATAATGAATACAATCTTCACATGGCCCATGAGGATTGATGGCACAGCGTAAATGGGGCGATCGCGCATTAAATTTACAGCTGGTGTCACCAATATAATCTTGATTTTCCGGTTGGGGCGGCACAATTAAGGCAGTAAAAGAGGCTCTTTCTATAGCCACTCTCAACCTTTCTCGTCCTCTAGCTTCGGCTTGGCGGATTACCCAGAGGGAGATTATGGGCGGAATTAAACCTATGAGGAATATTATCAACGTTTGGAACACGCTACCAGCCTGCCATTTTCAAATTGGCTCACTTTTAGGATATTTTGCCGAAAAAATTGCGGTCTGGGAAGAGTTTCCCTTGACAAATTCACACATATCATGTGCTAAAATATCGGTCGATGATGAAATTCGGTGACACTGTTTGTTGTTAGTACTCACAAGCGACTCTCCGAATCGTAATCTCTGCAATACCTGATTCAGGAGAGAACCAATGTCTATTTATGTAGGGAATTTATCCTACGAAGTCACAGAAGCCGACCTTAATAGCGTATTTGCTGAATATGGCGCGGTAAAGCGGGTTCAAGTACCTACTGACCGTGAAACTGGTCGGATGCGTGGCTTTGCTTTCGTGGAAATGTCATCGGAAGCGGAAGAAACTGCTGCCATAGAAGCACTAGATGGTGCGGAATGGATGGGGCGTAGCTTGAAAGTAAATAAAGCTAAGCCTCGTGAAGACCGTGGTAGTCGCTATGGCGACAACCGTCGTGGCGGATTTAATAATCGTAATCGCTACTAAGGTAAAAAGCTAATCAAGCTTTTATTAAACTAAAATTTTCTGTTCAGGGGCATTTCGTTTGCGCTTCTGATTTTTCAGATAAGTATAGCAAGACGGAATGCTTCTCCATTTTCAGGTTTTGATAAGTAAGTGGGTTTCTTTAGTGTAGTCACAAAAATCTCTTTTTTCTCCCATTTACGCCGATCAAGGATGCTAAGTAAGTGTCTGATAATTCACCGAAGCTTAGGAGTAGTCAGGATGACCCAAATTATTGTAGGGGAAAATGAAGGGCTGGAATCGGCGTTGCGTCGGTTTAAGCGTCAAGTCTCCAAAGCCGGAATTTTTTCTGATATTAAGCGTCTGCGTCACTTTGAAACGCCTCCAGAAAAACGCAAGCGCAAGGCTGATTCTAGAAGACGGAAAAAACGGTTTTAGTTAATACTTTTTGGTTAATTAATTGTAGTCACGCACTCTCTGAACTGGAAAATGGTTGTTTGGAGAGTGCGATCGTTTTTTGTGCAAAACCAGGAAACACTCTAGCGATTTCTAAGTAGAATTAAATAGGTATAAAGCCATCTGAGGAAGAAAGTATGAAGCTTCCACTTGTCAATTTATACGAAACTGATTTTTATGCTTGGACGCAAAAACAGGTAGAGTTATTGCGTCAAGGTGATTTAAATAATCTTGATATTGAGAATTTGATTGAGGAAATTGATTCTTTGGGGAAACAAGAGAGGCGAGAATTAGTAAATCGGTTAATAGTTTTAATTGCACATTTATTAAAGTGGGAATATCAAACTGATTATAGATCTAGAAGTTGGTATTTAACGATTCGTGAACAACGTTGTGCGATTCGGCGACTTTTAAAAGAAAGTCCCAGTTTAAAGCCTTATTTACCAGATGCGATCGCAGATAGTTACGAAGATGCCGTGATTTTAGCTGCTAAAGAAACAGGAATGAAACTTCGAGATTTTCCCACTGAAGTTTCTTACAAATGGGAAGAATTAGAAAACCCTGATTTCTTACCGGGAATTCTACTGGATTCTGATGCAGATTTGTTGAATTGATGTGTGCTTTTGGGGGAGAGTGCGATCGCGTAGCGTGTGCGTAGCACGTATCGTTTTCTTGCTGAAAATTGAGAATAATACACTCGCTAACCTGGAAAAAAGACAGCTGGCGAAACATGAAAGAATTTGGCTAATTCTTCTATGTGTCTAGTGGTTAGTTGTCGCTTTCCACTGAGTACATCAGAAACAATAGACTCAGTTTTAAAAATTGGTACAAGATCTTTTTGCCGTAAGTCGAATTCTTCTAGCAAAACCTTAAGAAGTTCTACTCCATAAATATCGGGTATGGGTTCTTGTTTTTGTTCGTAGTCATATACTAACGCAGCTAATACATGAAGATAATCGCGTTCTTCCTTACTCAATTTCCCCTTATCTAAAAGCGAATCAATAACTTTCTGAGTTTCCCTTAATTCCTCTTCAGAAGTTATGGGACGCGGGGGAAAAGATTTAAGTAATTCGATGTAATCATTTGAAATCAGCATTTGAGTATTCTATCAATTCTGCGGGCGGGTAGTTTGTGGGTAAGTTGGTGGAGGATAGTTTCTTTTTGCTGAGATTTGGGAATACTACCAAAGAGGGATACAGGAATTCCTCAGATATGAATGTGGGGCAAATGCACCACTGAAATGGAAGTGATTTGGAAAAGAATATGGACGCAGTTACAGTCAGCTTTACACTTGGTAGTTGGATTGTGAAAGGTCTGATGAGTGGAGAGTTTGAGCGATATGGCGGTGTAATTAGAGAAGTTGCAACCGGGCGAATTGTCACTATGCTACGAGAACTAACTTCTGGTACTGCTCCAGCATCACCACCAAATAGTGCTTCTCCTAATTTACTTAACCTTGTTTTTTCAGGTGCAAATCTAGCTGGTTTAGTGGCTAATACCACTTTTACAGGTAAAGGTTTAGCTAATGTTAGTCAGCAATTAGATGGTATTGCACAAGTCAGTTTAGGAAATGTTGCTCTTTCTGGAACCAATTTAATTGGTTTGATAGCTAATACTGCCTTCACAGGCAAAGGAATAAATAATGTCAACCAACGTATAGGTAGCCTTGAGCAACAATTAGGAAATATTGAGCAAAATTTACAACAAGCTTCAGGAATTTTGCAGGTAACTACTGCTGCTAGTGTTCTTAGTTTAGGTGTCTCAGTAATGGGATTTGCTGTCATAAATCAGCGTATCACAGAATTAGAACAAAGGCTCAAAAAAGTCGAGGAACTTTTAAACAAAATTAATCGCAAAATAGATCTTGGATTCTATGCAAATTTTCATGCAGCCATCAATTTAGCAGCTAATGCCTTTACAATGAACAAAGCTGAAAAACGAGAATCTAGCGCAATGCAAGCTATCAACCGCTTCCTAGAAGCTGAACCTGTTTACACTAATTTTGTGGATCAGGAAATAGAGTTACAAAGCCCAATTACTGACGAGTTTTTGTTGACTTTATCTTTAGCTTACCTTGCTGAAGTACGTTGTTACCTAGAATTAGAAGAATATGATACAGCACTTAGACGCTTTCAAGAAGGTGCAGCTGTTCTTCGCGATCGTACTAGGAAATATCTTGATATTTTACTTACTTCTAACCCCGCAGTATACTTACATCCTCAGTTCAAAGGTGAAATTGATTTGCGTAGATTAACCAGAATTTATCAATGGATTGATCCCATTTTGGATGAAAATGCTGTTTTTGAAAATCAACGGGAAAATCTGGTTAACTTAATAGAGAATCCTAAGCAATGGTTGTCCTCTTTACCACCAGCAATTATAGATCGTAGTGAGATTAAATGGGGACTATTTGGAGCAAATCCCACTCCATTAACAGGAAGATTTGAGAAAGAAGCTTACAAACGCCTTCCTCAAGCTTTAGAAGTTATGGAATCTATGGTGGAAACTAATCGCCGTTTTGAGTCTTATCAAACAGAAATTCAAGCTATTAGTCAACTAGGAATTAGTTTTCATGATTGGCTAAAATTAACTCCTGCTAATGAAGATAAACCGGAAGGTGCAGAGTTAATGTTTATTGTTCCGAGTGAACCTTTGGAATTGGTAGCTGTTAGTTAAAGGTAGGTGCGATCGCTTTTTCCCCACATTTCTTTTGAGCGATCGCATTCTCTTAACTCGAAAATGGTTGGCGGGACACTCAAGTTTATTAATTATAGTTAACTTGTATAACTTAAAACTAGACAAAATAGACTACAAGGATGTAATTTTTGTTTATTATAGATAAATTCGTTCTGTGAAACTACTTATCTATTTTCGTCATTTTATACGCTTTAGTTATGGAGTGAGTATGGGAATGCTAGCTAACTTACACCGAATTGGGGCTGTTGGTATTCTAACGATCGTTGCTGTTTCTCCATCCTGGGCACAGAACTACACACGCGAACAGAGGGGAAACTGGTGCAAAAATGAAGTCATGAACCGTTTTGATACCAATCGTGCAGACGTTTCAATTACAGCAGAACAAGGAGCATATCTATCTTGGCGTATTAGGAGTACAGGCCAGTCTGGACGCTGCTTTTTCAATTCCCGGAATGTTTTCGTCCGGTTAGAAGAGACTCCTCGGCAATCTGCTTACCGGAGAACAGGACAGATTTATTGGAATGCACAAGCACGCAAATGGATTGCACCCGATGGAAGAATTTGTAACACCTGTACGCCTGCCAATGGTTTTCCAAATCCACCTAGAACCCGAAATGGATTCTTTTATTTGCCCAACGACGGGAAATGGTATGATCCTGATGGTCAAGTCTGTAATAGCTGCACTCCTCGAAACGGTTTTCCAATTTCACCCAGATAGTTCACCATTAGACTCTTCCATCAATTTATGTTGATGACAAATTAGTTCAACCACAAGCGGGCGGGTTCTATGGTGGATGGATAACCAAAGATATTGTAGGCCCATTTAAAGGAGAACCGGGAACAATGGGTTGGTAGATTGTAGAGACATTGTATAACGTCTCTACAATCTTAATTAAACCTCTGGTTCAACTCCCAAAGCACGCAATTGTGCAGCTAATCTTTCCGCACGTTGATGTTCCTGTTCAGCGCGTTGACTTTCTTGTTCAGCACGTTGACTTTCTAATTGCGCTCTTTCGTCACCAGTTAATAACAAATTACCTTGATTATCCCACCAACGTAACCAAGGCAATTCAGTATTTTGATATTGACCTTGCCAAATTCCCAATTCTACATTTAAATGAGGAATCGGAAAATGTCCGCGTTCGTTAGCAGATATTAATTGATAAAAACCTGCTCGTAACTCATAAACTTCTACTCTAGCTAATCTCACTTCATAAATTGCATAAAAAGGCACTCTAATTGCTTGTTCGTAAACCCAAAATTTCCCAGTAATCGGAGTTCTATCTCTTTCTTCTGCACCATCACCAGAAACAAATTCGATCGCAATTAAAGGCGCAACATACTCTTGCCAAAGTACGTAAGAACGGCGCATTTGTCCATTTAAATTCGGTGGAACATTTGGCACATAAAACCAATCAGGTGAAACAGCGCCTCTTAATGGTTCTTCTGTGATTCGCCAATAAATTCCGCTATCTTGACCGATGCAATATTGCCCATTAGGATGTAAATTTTGTAAGACAGGTGTAATGGAGTCAGTTAGTAGAATACTTTGGGGATGTTCCTGAAAGTTTTTTACAAATGTTCCGTCAGATTCAGGTAACTGTGTGTGATCTGGTAAAAATTTTGGTAGATTTAAAGAAGCATAAGTTTCAGTCATCTTAACCCCCAGTATTAAGTAATAATGCAAAAGGTTCGATCCCCCCTAACCCCCCTTAATAAGGGGGGAACCGGATATCCTCCTTATTCAGATTAATGGGGGAACCGGATTGAAAATCTTTCTGTTTGGGTTTGAGTAAATCGAATTCAAAGTCCCCCTTAATAAGGGGGATTTAGGGGGATCTAAAATTAAGTTTTCGGTTTGTAAGTTGATTGCACTTGCAATTCTTTCAATTGTTTGGCATCAACACTAGATGGTGCATTGGTTAACAAACAACTTGCTTGTTGTGTCTTCGGAAATGCAATTACATCGCGAATTGACTCCTCGCCAGCTAATAGCATTACCCAACGATCTAAACCGTAGGCAATTCCTCCGTGAGGCGGGGTGCCATATTCAAATGCTTCTAGCAAAAAGCCAAATTTATTTCTTGCTTCTTCGGGGGATAAACCGATCGCTTCAAACACCTTTTCCTGCACATCCCGCTGATAAATCCGGCAACTTCCACCACCAACTTCTACACCGTTGTACACCAAATCGTAAGCTTGTGCTTTGGCATTTTTCAAATCATTTATATCTTCCGGTTTTGGTGCGGTAAACGGGTGGTGTAATGCTTCTAAACGCTTTTCTTCTTCGTTCCATTCAAACATCGGGAAATCTGTCACCCAAAGCAGGTTAATTTTATTTTGATCGATTAAACCTAACTGTTCTGCAATTACCTGACGTAACCTATCCAAAGTTTTATTTACTACCGCAGTTTTGTCAGCAGCAAATAATAATAAATGACCGGGTTTTGCATTGGTGCGTTTAAGTAATTCTTGCTTTTGTTCTTCGGTCAAGTTATCTTTAATTGCGCCAATGGTGTCAATTTCTCCGTTATCGCGGACGCGGATATAAGCTAAACCTTTTGCACCTGCTTCGCTTGCTTCTTTAAACAAGTCGCCACCGGGTTTAATTCGCACATTAGAAATGGCATCATTTCCCCCTGGAATTGGCAAAACTTTGACCATTCCGCCAGATGCGATCGCACTCGCAAACACCTTAAATCCCGAATCTTTAAACAAGTCGGAAACATTTACTAACTCTAAATCATAACGAGTATCGGGTTTATCACAACCATAACGATCCATCGCTTCGGCATAAGTTAATCTGGGGAAAGGACGAGATAATTCAATTCCTTTTACCGTTTGGAAAACATCACAAACCAAATCTTCATTTAGTTGGATTATTTCATCTTGCGACATGAAACTCATTTCCATGTCTAACTGAGTAAATTCTGGTTGTCTGTCGGCGCGTAAATCTTCATCCCGAAAACAACGCGCAATTTGATAGTATCGATCGAACCCCGAAACCATCAACAACTGTTTAAATAATTGCGGAGACTGAGGTAAAGCATACCATTCACCCGGATTAACGCGACTGGGCACCAAATAATCTCTGGCACCTTCGGGAGTGGAACGAGTCAAAATTGGGGTTTCAATTTCAATAAAACCCTTTTCATCTTCTAAATGACGACGAATCGCTTTGACAACTTGATGCCGAAGTTGTAAATTAGCAGTCATGCGATCGCGCCGCAAATCCAAATAGCGATACTTCAACCGCAACTCTTCCCGGACAGCTTCTTCATCTGCTGTAGAAACCTGGAACGGCATCTGCTTATATACTTGATTCAGTAACTCAAGTTCATCAGCGTAAACTTCTATCTCACCTGTGGGAATCCGTGGATTCAAAGAATCTTCTGGACGCGGCGTTACCCGACCAGTCACTTTTACCACATATTCGTTCCGCATCTTTTCTGCTAGCTGATATGAATTCGGAGTGCGTGCTGGATCGCTAACAATTTGGATAATCCCAGAGCGATCGCGCAAATCTAAAAATATCACACCCCCGTGATCGCGGCGACGATCCACCCATCCATACAGAGTGACAGTTTCTCCCACATTGTAACTTCGGAGTTGACCGCAATAATGAGTTCGCATACCTGTTGATGTAAAATTCAGACACTAAAAATTGGAAAACTTCACCATTATGCACTATTGCGGGGGTGAGTGGGGACTGGGGACTGGGGACTGGGGACTGGGGACTGGGGACTGGGGACTGGGGGAAGTTATTTAAGTTAAAACTCTGCAAGGCGGGTTTTGTCGTTCATTCTTTTGCTTTGAGTCAAAAATTTTCTGCTAAACCCGCCCCTACAAATCAAAACTTTCCCCAGTCCCCAATTCCCATTCCCTAATCCTTGGGAACAGAAGACATTAAATCGTTCCAGGCTTTTTTTGCTGCATCTGTTAGCTGAGTTCCTAGAGATTCGATTTCGCTGACGAATACTTGCCAGTTTTTATCTGTTTGTTGTTGTAAATCTTCTACGGTTTTTTCAACTCGTTCTTTTTCAATCAGTTTATTTTGTTCAACTGATTCTCTCGCTTTCCGTACAGATTCTAAATATTTTTCTCGGCTAAGTTGACTCCATTCTTGAGTCATTTCCATCGCCTTATTTCTAATCGCTTCAAACGCTTGCCAGTTTTTATCTGCTTCTTTCTGGACTAATTGACTTGTTTGTTCGATGCGGTCTTTGGCTTCCGTTTGATTTTGTTCGATCGCGTTTTGTGCTTGGGAAACAGCTTTCAGATAACTTTCCCGAATTAATTCGCTAGCAGTTTGCCATTCTTGTTCTGCACGCTTTTTAATCGCTTCAAACAGTGCGGTTGTTTCTTTAATTACGTCATCGCTGGGATCGGGGGTTTCTGTTTTTACCAAATCATTTGTTTCTGGACTAACTTCGACGATCGCAGATTCAGGAGGAATTTTTTCTTCTCTGTTCATGGGTTGTTGCTCCTAAAACTTTATTTTATCGGAATTTCTTCGGACTTCCTTTCATTAACTAAAGCAAATCCTAATTTATTTTGTTTCCTAATTTACAAAGTTGGATTTTCCAGATAAATTCACTTACAGTTTATGCTTTTACCTCCAATGCTGCAAGATCCAAATTTGCGTGTTCCCTTGGCTATTTGCTTGGGTGCGATCGGCGGTGCTTTAAGTCGCTACTATATTACCTTATACTTTCTGCAACGTTTTGGGACTGATTTCCCTTTCGGAACCTTTTTTGTCAATCTCACTGGTTGCTTTGCGATGGGATTTTTTGTTACCTTAACCAGCCAAGTAATAAATATATCTCCCGAATTGCGGCTATTAGCAACTACAGGCTTCTTGGGTGCTTACACCACTTTTTCTACATATAGCCTAGATACTATGAATATTTTAGACTCTGGCAATTATTCATCAGCAATTTTTTACTGGTTAGGCAGTGCAATCTTAGGAATATTTTCTCTATATCTGGGCATAACTTTAGCTAAATTACTATAACTACGGATGATAATAAAATAAGAAACTGTGTCAAAATGACATTTCTCGGTTGCCAAGACTGATATGATGCAAAAGGCAGGTCTTGTCAAAAGTGTTAAATGTCGAACAACTCTAATCGGCTAGAAATGGTAGAATATGCTGCCGTGGTAGGCACGATCGCCGGAGCGGTGGTAACTGTCATTAGCGGCAACATCATCTATTTGGCAGTACCGCTGTCTGCTTCCGTGTTACTTAACTTAGTCAACCGTCGTCGCTTTGAATTACTAAGCAGGAACAACACCAACGCAGCAATAACCCGCCTTTATCGTCAACTCGCAGCAGATATCCAAACTTTACAAGCTGTGACGCGAACCTTAGCTTCTGGAGGAGAGGCGAGTTATTTAGGTATTGCTAAGCAGACAGCAAGAATGCAGGAATTTGTTGCTTCCGTACTCGGAGCAAAAATTAATCCCATTCATGAAGATATCGGAGAACTTAAGGATCGATACAGCAGTTTACAAGATTCTTTAAGTAGTGTAGTACAGTACCTAAATAGTACTTCTCTTGCACCAAGATTAGATAACTTAGAACACACCATAGAACAGTTCTCTGGCAAAATCGGAGATATTTCTGTCCCTCCTGAACAATGGTTAATTACCCAAATAGAAGATTTGAAACAACAAATTAGAGAACTACAAACTCAGGAGACGAAAACCGACAACCGCAAACAAAGAATTGCAGAATATTCCCAAATTGAGTCCTGGTTAATGAGTAAGCTAGATGAACTGAAGCGACAGGTGCAAGAAATTCAGCGAACTGTAGGAGTAGAAACAGCGAACAATTCTTCGCTTCGAGAACCTCAATTACCCTTTGCCAGTTTGCAACCGTCAACTTCCCCAGTTGCACCGCCAAAATGGGATGGTATTCATACTTTATCAGCACATTCTGATTGGCTGTCTGCTGTAGTTTTTGCGGCAGATATGCCAAAGATTGTTACTGGTAGTTTCGATCGAGAAATTAAACTTTGGAATTATCAAACAGGGGAATTAATTCGGGTAATTTCGGAAAATGCTGGTGTAGTTTATGCCTTGGCTTTTAGTCAAGATCTTAATTTACTAGCTCAGGGTGGTTCGGAACAAAATATCAAACTTTGGGAAATAGAAACAGGTGCATTAGTAGAAGTTTGTAAAGGACATAGTGGATCGGTAAGAGCAATTGCTATTAGTTCTAATGAACAAGTTGTAGCTAGTGGTAGTTATGATGGCACAATTAGGTTATGGAATTTAGATACGACTACAGAAATTAAAAGTTTTACTAAACATTCTGGTGCAGTTAGCGCGATCGCTTTTAGTCCAGACGGACAAATTCTCGCTAGCGGTGGCGGCGATGGCATGGTGAAATTGTGGCATTGGAGCACGGGACAATTATTGCACAATTTATGTGGTGACTTGGGTGTAATTGCCGGAATTGCTTTTCATCCTCAACAACCAATGTTAGCTAGTGCTAGTAGCGATCGCACTATCAAACTCTGGGACTTGGGTACTCGCGAAAGGCTTTATACTTTCATTGGTCACACAGGCGGAGTTAGTTCTGTTTGCTTCAATCCTGATGGTAAAACTCTTTTTAGTGCCAGTGTGGATGGTTCAATTATTATTTGGGATTTAGCTACTGGTAAACAGTTAACTACCTTGAATTTTGAACCTGCACAGGCGATCGTTTCAATGGCACTAAGCAAAAATGGTCAAACATTAGCTGCTGGGAGCGTCAACGGAACCCTAAAAATTTGGCAACTGAACTCTATTAACTAACTTGATCTCGGAATCATCGAGTTCCAGAACCTTGACTACTATCGGGTCCACCTTCATTCGGTGGCTCGTATTCCTGAATTTGAGTCAAACTATGAATATCTCCAGTCGCCGCCGCCGCAACGTAAATATTGGTTAGCTGTAGTCCTAGAACCAAAGTGAATGCACTTAGGATGCTGAACGTTAAAGTCATCACAGTCACCTCAACAGAATATATTATTAAATATCGGCTATTGAACTGACTGATAAGGTGATGGAAGCTAGCGGTAATTGTGACAACTTAATAACAAATGAGTGATAAGATTATGTAAACTTACCTGCTCCGATCCCTCATTGCTAGTGATGATTATCACAAATTACGATCGCCATTACTTCACCCAACCCAACGAACGAGAAGCCAACAACCACACCTCTCTTAACAATTGTCTCATACTTGTCTGATTAAGCATCGCCCAAAAGTTAACTGTTAAGCAGACGCTACCCAAAGCCAGCAAAATGTAAGTTGGTAGCATTACCACCCCGATCGCAAACCAGGTAAAGACGTGCAAAATCATTAACGCAGCTAACACTGTCGCCACTATAATTGATGGAACTAACTGCACTAAAGGCCGATTTAATCCCACCAGGATCATAGTTTGCAAAGTTGCTAGTAAGTTAGCTGGTACTAGGAACGCACAAATAGCAGCACAGTTGAGGCGGGAAAATTCGCCAAGATGATGAAAATCAAACATTGAATAATCACTCGTAATTAATTAACAAAAACTAGCAACAAGGCTTTACATTTTGTCTTTGGTAGTCCAAATATTAGTAAACATCATCAACATGGCAGCGATTAAAAGCGCGATCGCCAATCCACCTGCTATGACATTCTGCCAATCTATACTTTCCATATTATTTTCATTCCCTTTGACACTTGTTTCACCTTACCGCATTTTTTGCCAAGACGTGACCGAGTTTTATATTTATTTTCTTATTGCTGTCACAGATTTACATTTATATGTAAAATCGATCGCTTTTCCCCATTAATAAAATCAGCCAAAATTTATAAAATTTAAACCTTAATCTTCAGCTTTCATACATCTTAAATCTTCGCTTAAACCAATTTTCCCCCTGCTTCCCCACTCCCCTACTCCCACTTTCCTGCTGCTTTACAAATCCGTCGCACTTTCAGGAGCAATATCAAAACCACCTTCTTGCCTAACTGTTTGCTGAGTAGTAATTAAATCACTCAACTCATGAATTTCCACCCCAATATCCTGACAAGCTTTTTTCAATTCCGCTTGAAAAACATTAATATCTTGACCGTAACCACAAAGCTTGGTTGCCGTTTCAATTCCCTGTTTAGCATTAGCTTTAGCACAATCAATTAATTCTACCCCATGCAACTGATTATGAGATGCCATAACCAATATTTCCTCCTACTTTCTCCTACTAGAAATCTAAATATCGCTATAACATTTTTCATCTGTCTTTAGTCTGATGTAATTCATATTAACAGTTCGTAGTAGCGACTTCAGTCGTTCCTGGTTCGAGGAACGATTGAAATCGCTACTACGAACAAAACTACTTTTTCCCTTGTTGCCAATATCTATAAGCAGAATAAGCCAAAGTCACCACACCAGTAATAATTGCCGATTCATCTATTTCAAATTGAGGATGATGCAGCGGATAATTATGTTTATCTTTAAACCCCACACCCAAACGAAACATTGAACCAGGAACCTTTTCCAAATACCGAGAAAAATCCTCTGCACCTAACGAAGGTTCAGGGAGAATAATAATACTATCACTACCCCAAGCTTCCCTAGCCGATTGCTCTAATAATTGAGTTAATCTCGGATCGTTGTGTACGCCAGGAACACCTTGTTTATAGGTAACTTGATATTTAGCGCCGTAAGTTTGGCAAACATTAGCAACAATTTGTTCAATCCATTTTGGTAAAGCTTCGCGACTTTCGGGATGGAGCGATCGCACAGTTCCCAGCAATTTTACCTCATCAGCAATCACATTCGGCGCACGACCCCCAACAATTTTCCCGATCGTCACCACCACCGGACGCAGCGGATTTTGGGTGCGACTAATCGCCTGTTGCAAAGAAGTAATTACTTGGGAAGCAATCCAAATCGCATCAATCGCCTCATGAGGTCGAGCACCATGACCCGACTCACCAATTATAATAATTTCCAAATCATCAGCCGCCGCCGTCAAAGCACCATAACGAATCCCCAAAGAACCCGCCGGAATCGAAGGAAAAACGTGCAAACTTAAAATACCTGACACATCATTTAATGCGCCATCTTCCACCATCCAATTAGCACCTTGAGCAATTTCCTCCGCAGGTTGAAACAAAAAACGCACATTTCCGGTAAACTTTTCTCCCAACTGCGCCAAAACCATCGCCGTACCTAAACCCACAGTTGTATGCACATCATGACCGCAAGCGTGCATAACTCCCGGTTCACCCGAACTATAATCTACACCAGTACGTTCTTGAATCGGTAAAGCATCCAAATCAGTACGAATCGCTAAAATTCGATCGCTCTCACCATTACCCCGAAGATCTCCCACCACTCCAGTTTTACCCACACCCTGTTGAGCATGAACCCCGTAGGAAGACAAAACACCAGCCACATAAGCGGAAGTTTGATACTCCTCACCACTTAATTCCGGGTGAGAGTGAATATAACGACGAATTTCAATCAGACGAGGTGCTAATTTAGTAGCTATTTCTTTAATATCAGCAAGCATGGACAAAGTTAGTTTTAGTTGTGATGCCTTTTTAACATGATAAGGAATTGTTCTCAAAACTGAATAGCGATCGCACTCCACTAAGCTAGAAATGCGATCGCTATTCTTTAACATTCAGTTGTAGAGTGCGTCATTGAATTTCTGACACACCAGATTAATCCTTAAGACTTGCTTTTCACCTTGAAACCAGCCGAACTCAGACGACCACTAATCTTCACCTTCAGTCCAGAACTAATCCCCACAACCTTAGTTAGTTCTTGCAAGCTAGAACCACCAAAAGAAGAAGGTAAGCTACCCAAACCAACCGTAAAGTTTTTCACCGACAGCGAAGAACTGCTGAAGACAGTCAACTGGAACTCTTGACTAATCGCCAAAGTTGTATAGTAACTACCACTCAAAGTCGTACCAGTCTTAGTCACACTACTGAATAATTCCTCAGCATTGCCATAACCAAAACCAGCAATTTGGATCACATCTTCATCAGCATTGAAATCATAGATTACATCCTGACCAAACTGCTTACCACCACCAGTTAAAGTATCACCAGTCATGGTATCGCCACCAGTACCGCCAGTCATGGTATCGCCACCAGTACCGCCAGTCATGGTGTCGCCAGTACCACCATCATCACTGTCATCATCATTATCATCGTCACCACCAGTCATGGTGTCACCACCAGTACCGCCAGTAGTAGTATCGTTACCAGTACCACCAGTCATGGTGTCGCCAGTACCACCATCATCACTGTCATCATCATTATCATCGTCACCACCAGTCATGGTATCGCCACCAGTACCACCATTCATGGTGTCGCCAGTACCGCCGTCATCACTGTCATCATCGTCATCGTCATCGCCAGTCATGGTATCATCGCCAGTACCACCAGGCAAAGTACCGACACGCAACGAATCAATAATAAAGATGTCCTTACCAGCGCCACCGTAGAGAGTGTCCTTACCAGCGCCACCATACATTACATCATCGCCATCGCCGCCGAAGAGAATATCATCTCCATCATCACCGTAGAGAGTATCGTTCCCTTCACCGCCAACGATTTTATCCTTACCTTTGCCACCGATAAGGTAATCATCTCCCTCACCACCGTAAAGGAAGTTTTCACCTTCGCCACCTATGATGACATCATTGCCACTTTCACCAACAAGGATGTCATCGCCAGCATCACCTTGTACTAAGTCGTCACCAGAACCACCAAATACTAGGTCATTGCCTTCGCCACCAATTACTAGGTCATCGCCACCATCACCAAAAACGTGGTCGTTACCAGCACTGCCTTTGACATTATCATCGCCACCGCTGCCAGAAACCAAGTCATTACCACCCAGTCCATCTAGGTTGTCAGCGATCGCTTTACCTAAGAGTAAATCATCTCGTTCCGAAGCCAAAGTATTTTCCGAAGAAGCAATGAAACCTTGCTGCTGACCTTTAACCAAGAAATGTTCCAGAGGATTATCAAACAAACCCTCACTTAAATCCTTTTGTACTTCTGGATTTAGGTCAGTGTACAGACTAGCTTCAAACCTAGAACTAATGAAGCGTTGTTCTTTAAAAGCATAATTAACAATATGTTCAAAAGCAGTTATTGTCCCTGTTTTAACTGCTTCTGCTACATCCTGATTAACTTGCAGATATTCCGCCACATTGATAGCACGGTTGAATTCACGACCTTCTTTCAGACCATGATTTAACCAGTGGTTAAAAGCACTAACAATTTGACCTTTATTTTTTGCTTCTGCAACATCAGCATTGAATTGTAAATAGTATTCTTCGTCAAAGTAAGGAGTTGGGACATCTCCTTCCGATGCACCCTTTTTTAAGAAATATTGGAAAGCACTAACAACTTCTCCGCTTTGGATAGCTTGCTGCACTTTAACGTTAGTACTTTGATAGTAGGTAGCACTAAAAAATGTCGTGACTGTACGATAGGTTTCATTGCTGCCATATCTGATAGCGTGTTCTAAAACGCCAATTTCGCCTCTATCTACTGCCTCTTTAACATCAAAATTGTTCGCCAGATATTCCTTGGCATTAAAGAATTGATTGCCTGTTTCCCTCGCTTCCTTGTCGCCGAATTCTTCGTAATGTTGGCTGGCGCTGACAATACTGCCTTCTTCCAATGCTTTTTTAATATCAGCATTCAAAGCTAGGTACTCTTCAGGATTAAAAGCTAAAGAAGGTTGACGGTCTTCTTTTTTGCCGACTAATTCATAGTGTTCTTTAGCACTCTTGAATTCGCCTCTCTCAATAGCGTCGTCAACGTCTTTGTACTTTTCGCGATAAAACTGCTCGTCGCAAATGTCTACTAAATTTAAAGTCATACAATCTCTCTCCGAAAACTGATAGTTTACTACTTCTCCTTTTACGATCCAGAGAAGTTAGATGCACTACCCGTAACTGACTGTATTCTACATGACCTGGTTCCCGAATTTCGGAAAAAAAATTTTAATTAAAAAATGACATCTTTAACGCCCTGAGTGGGTAATATAGCTTTTATTATTAATAACTCTTGTTCACCGTAAAGCTATCATTACGGTGGTCTTTTCTGTTACTTTTATTACTATATCTATCTTAAGGTAGATGCTCAAAAAATCAAGCTTGTGGTTGATTGATTCAGTTAAGTTAATAATTGGTGTAACTACAAATTGCCTTAGTAGCAAATTGTTCCGGCTCTTTTTTGGGTGCTGACGTGAGAGGTATTGTAGTTAAAGTTACTTGGAATCAAGTCAAGTACTAGCAGTGTTTACTGGTAAAGATAGTTTTGATTGCGTTACGATCGCAAACATTGAAATTCTTAACTGTTTCCTAATATGAGTTATTGCTTTAATCCCGCCTGCGAACAACCGGAAAATCCGCAAGACACAGAGATTTGTTTAACTTGTCACTGGCCCTTATTGCTGCGGCAGCGTTATCGATCGCTTAAACTAATCGAAGAAGGAAGTTTTGGCAGAACCTTACTTTGTACAGATACAGACAGACTGAAAGCTCATTGCGTGATCAAACAATTTTTCAAATGGCGCAAAATCAAAACACATACCGAAGCAATGGCGAGAGCAACTCAAATATTTGAGAAAGAAGCTAAACTATTACTGCAACTAGGAGAACATCCCCAAATTCCTACACTACTAGCTTGCTTCGAGGAAGACAGACGCTTATACTTAGTGCAAGAATTTATTGCCGGACAAAATTTATTAGACGAAATCTTAGAGCAAGGAACATTCAGCGAACAAAAAATCAGAAACCTATTAAATGACCTGTTACCAGTTTTACACTTTATCCATCAACATAACGTAGTGCATCGGGACATTAAACCGATGAACATAATTCGCCGCCAAAGCGACAAAAAATTAGTATTAGTAGACTTCGGTTTAGCAAAACTACTAAACATCAATTCCTGGGGAAAAACAGGTTCCCAATATGGCACAGAAGGCTACGCACCAATTGAACAAACTCGTGGTAAAGTTTTCCCCGCCAGCGACCTCTTTAGTTTAGGAGTTACCTGCGTTCAGTTAATTACCGGAACAGTAGTCGAAGAGATTTATCAAGCAGAAACAGGCGTTTGGGTATGGAGAGAATATCTTCAAGAAAGAGGAACTGACGTTAGCGATAAACTAGCAGCAATCTTAAACAAATTAATTAAAGATTCCCTGAAAGAACGCTACCAAACTGCCAGCGAAGTCATGCAAGACTTACAAGAAACCTTACCAAAATGGCAGTGTATTCAAACCTTTAGCGGACACTTAGGAATAGTAAACCGAGTCACCTTTAGCCCAGATGGAGAAACTGTAGCCAGCGGTAGTGAAGATAAAACCCTGAAAGTTTGGCATTTAGAAACTGGTGAATTAATCCAATCAGTAATTAGCGAATCTCAAGGCGTAAAATTCGCCGTTGTTAGTCCCGATGGACAAATGCTAGCTAGCGGTAGCGGAGATAATTCAATTCAACTTTGGCAGTTAGCCACCGAAAAAATTCAACACACCTTAATTGGACATCTTGGCATAGTCAATCAAGTCGCCTTTAGTCCCAATGGACAAAGTTTAATTAGTGGCAGTGCTGATAACACAATTAAAATTTGGGATACAAATACCGGAGAATTACTACACACTTTAACCGGACATTTGGCAGGTGTAAAAACAGTTATCATTAGCCCCGATGGTAAATTTGTAGTCAGTGGCAGTGAAGACAAAACCATTAAAATTTGGCATTTAGGCGGGGGAATCTTGCTGCATAATTTAACCGAACATTCCCAAACAATTAACTCTTTAGCGATTAGTCCCGATAATCAATTATTAGCCAGTGGTAGCGCCGACAATACAATTAGAGTTTGGCATTTAACAACTGGCAAACTAATGGATATCCTCTGGGGACACTCAGAACCAGTAAGTTCTGTAGCTTTTAGCCCCAATGGTAAAATGCTAGCCAGTGGCAGCGAAGACCGAACCATTAAGATTTGGAGACTGGGGACTGGGGACTAGGGACTAGGAAAGGCAGAAGAGTAAATTTCTCCCCATCTCCTCTGCCCCTCTGCCCCTCTGCCCCTCTGCGCCCTGAAACCCTGATTATCTCGTTCAATTGTCAAGATCTTTAAAGTTTTGCTTAGTTTTGAAGAGTAGCTGAGAAAGTCTGCGGTAAACTAAGCTTTGATTCAAAGAAGCTTGTGTTTTCTGCTTCATGCAGAGTCGCATTGTTGAGCCTCGTTTGGAGTCTTTATTCCATGTCACATTCAGTAAAAATCTACGATACCTGTATTGGCTGCACTCAATGCGTCCGGGCTTGCCCCACTGACGTATTGGAGATGGTTCCCTGGGACGGCTGCAAAGCCCAACAGATTGCCTCATCTCCGAGAACGCAAGACTGTGTTGGTTGCAAACGTTGTGAAACGGCTTGCCCCACTGACTTTTTGAGCATCCGAGTTTACTTGGGTGCTGAAACGACTCGCAGTATGGGCTTAGCCTACTAAGCTCTTGCTTCTGAATAGTCCTGAGTGTAGAGTTGTGAAGCTTCTTCTTCTTAGTTGAACTTCTGACTCGCACTCAGGACTAATTTATTTTTTAAGCATTTAATAACTTGACGTTATCCTGATAGGTCAGTAGTTTTGAGCAAGTAAGTATAATTGTCTGTTCGGCGGGAGTTGTCGTGAAATGTGTGGAATTGTTGGTTATATTGGCACTCAGGCAGCTAGCGAGATTTTGTTGGCGGGTTTAGAAAAGCTGGAATATCGGGGTTATGATTCGGCTGGGGTTGCTACGGTGAGAGAGGGAGATATTCACTGTATTCGGGCGAAGGGAAAGTTACAAAACCTGCGGGATAAGTTGGCGGGGGATGAAAATCCGGCACAAATAGGGATTGGGCATACTCGCTGGGCGACTCATGGAAAGCCGGAGGAGTACAACGCACATCCCCATACGGATACGGCGAGGCGTGTGGCAGTGGTGCAAAATGGGATTGTGGAAAATTATCGGGAGTTGCGGGAGGAGTTAAAGAGTCGGGGGCATGAGTTTCGTTCGGATACGGATACGGAAGTGATTCCGCATTTGATTGCCGAATTTTTGAGTTTGTTGCCGAGTAATTCTGCGGTTTCTCCTCATTCGCGGTTTTTGGAAGCGGTGCGACAGGCGGTGAATAAGCTGGAAGGGGCGTTTGCAATCGCGGTAATTTCTGCTGATTTTCCTGATGAGTTAATTGTAGCTCGGCAGCAGGCTCCTTTGGCGATCGGATTTGGTTCGGGCGAGTTTTTCTGTGCCTCGGATACTCCGGCAATTGTGCCTCATACTCGTGCGGTTTTAAGTTTGGAAAATGGGGAATTAGCTCGGTTAACACCTTTGGGTGTCGAGGTTTATAATTTTGCTGGTGATAGATTGAAGAAAACTCCGCGGACTTTAAATTGGAATCCGATTTTAGTAGAAAAGCAAGGGTTCCGTCACTTCATGTTGAAAGAAATTTATGAACAACCGGGAGTGGTAAGAACTTGCTTGGAAGCTTATTTTAATGATGATTGGACTGCATCGAATGAACAATCACCAATTAAGTTGGATTTGCCAACAGAACTTTGTGCAGATTTAGAACATATTCAAATTTTAGCCTGTGGTACTTCTTGGCACGCTGGTTTAGTAGGCAAATATTTGTTGGAACAGTTAGCGGGAATTACGACGACTGTGCATTATGCTTCGGAGTTTCGTTATGCACCACCTCCGTTAACTGCACATACTTTAACTATTGGGGTGACACAATCAGGAGAAACGGCTGATACTTTGGCAGCTTTGTCAATGGAACAAACTCGAAGATTGGGTAAGTCTGCTGAGTTTAAAGCGAGATTATTGGGAATTACTAACCGTCCTGAAAGTTCTCTTGGTCAATTAGTTTCTCATCTTATTGATACTCATGCTGGTATTGAAATTGGGGTGGCGGCGACGAAAACTTTTTCGGCGCAATTAGTTGCTTTTTATTGTTTGGCGTTGGAGTTGGCTTATCGGAGAAAGAGTTTATCTACTAAGGCAATAGAGAAAATTTTAGATGGTTTACGATTGCTACCAGCGCAAATTGAAATGGTTTTAGAAAGCCAAGAAAGATACATTGAAGAGTTAGCGCATGATTTTGCGGAGACGCAAGATTTTATCTTTTTGGGTAGGGGAATTAATTACCCAATTGCTTTGGAAGGGGCGCTGAAGTTGAAGGAAATTAGTTATATTCATGCTGAGGGTTATCCGGCTGGGGAAATGAAGCATGGTCCGATCGCACTGTTAGATGCTAAGGTTCCAGTAGTTGCTATTGCCATGCCCGGTAGTCTAGTTTACGAAAAAGTAATTTCCAATGCCCAAGAAGCCAAAGCCCGTGATTCCCGCTTAATTGGCGTAACCGCTGCTAATGAAGGGGAAGAATCTGATGTTTTCGATCAGATTTTACCAGTTCCTTTAGTTGATGAATTATTGTCTCCTATTGTCACAGTAATTCCTCTACAATTGTTGGCTTATCATATTGCTTCTCGAAGAGGTTTAGATGTTGACCAACCTCGTAATTTAGCGAAGTCAGTAACAGTTGAATAAAGGAAATATTCAATTTTACTGTGTTGTGGAGGTGTAATAAAATTATCAGTGGTAGCGATAAAACTTTCACTAGTCTAATCAGATGTTCTACCACAGCCTGCGAATCAATTCGCAGGCTAGAAAGTTCTCTCAAGAGGACTAAATACCCTGATTATTCTTACTTACATCAAAAACTTAAAGTTTATCGTCGCAATCAAGTCCGAGAATATTTATTCTGGCGAGTTTACGATCGCGAATTTGATTGTTTAGATTAAATGCTGGAGAATATATTAAACTTGAATCTGATCGCAAAAGGAATCAAACTTTTAGGCTGCCATCCTTTTTTGTTCGCGTTCCAAAATTTAAATATGCTGCTTTGGCTGAGATCATTTCTTGATTGCAGTGGGAATGCAAAAATCACAACTTTCTTCTCCTTTCAAAGACCGATAAATTAACACACTGGCTACCTGGTGTTCAACGGGTTTTGAAAAGAAATATCCCTGCATTTTTTGGCAACCTAAAGCTTTTATAAAAGCTAAATCTTCTTGAGTCTCTACGCCTTCGGCAATCACATCTAAGCCTAGTTTTTTAGCTAAGATTAAAATAGTTTCACTAATATCCCATTTCTTTTCCAGCACAAAAGAGCGATCGATCTTTAACGCATTGATCGGCAAGTCTTTTAAACGTCCCAATGCCGAATAACCTGTACCGAAGTCATCTACATAAAACTGAACACCTAATGCTTTAAGCTGAGAAAAAATGACGATCGCTTCTTGCGGATTCTCGATTAAAGAACTTTCTGTTATTTCTAATCTTAAGCTATCTGGTGCAATATCAACCCGCTGAAGAATGCTTTGAATCTCCTCTACTAAATTATGCTGAATTAGCTGTAAAGTGGAAAGATTAACACTCATACTCAGCGGAGGATTACTAGGAAATTGCTGCTGCCATTTCTGCAACTGATAGCAAGCTTCCTCAATACTCCAAAGTCCGAGTTGATGAATTAATCCAGTTTTTTCAGCTAAGGGAATAAATTTTGTCGGAGAGATCAAACCTTTCACTGGATGTTGCCAGCGGCAAAGCGCCTCAAAGCCAATAATTTTGTTAGTTTCGATCGAAACAATTGGTTGATAATGAAGCCGAAATTCGTGATTTCTCAATGCCGAATGCAAATCATTTTCTAGCTGTAATTGTTCAATATCTGCATCAGATAAAATAGCCATTGCCACAGAAGATTCGCGATCGATCGCATTGGCTAACCGAACTAAACGATCTGTATTATGAATCGCTATATCCAACAGTCGCAAACCATCTTCCGAAAGCGAACCGAGATAGCCATTGTGTAAAAGTCCTAACACTCCTCGGATTGAAGTCAGCGGTGTTCGTAGTTCATGACTAACCAGCGATGACAAACTAGCCAACTGTTCGGTAAGCCGTAAATCAGAATTATCTTGATTAACGTTCATCTGTCATATCTCCTAATCGAGATAAAATTTAAGCCTTATCAAGTCTTTTAACGATGAGAAAAATGAGGTTTGAGACAGCATCTTTCTATCAGTAGGTTGACTCCTTGAATTTCATAGTACGTCTCAAATGTGTCAACTATGTGACACAAAGCCTTTCGGCTCGTTTGTACTTGTGGTGTATATCGATTACTTAAATGTTTGATAAAGGGCGGGTTTTGATTTTCATCTTATGGCTGGGTATTCCAGGCTTTTGGCGTTTGAGAAAGGGCGGGTTTTGATTTTCATCTTATGGATGGGTATTCCAGGCTTTTGGCGTTTGAGAAAGGGCGGGTTTTGATTTTCATCTTATGGCTGGGTATTCCAGGCTTTTGGCTAAACCCGCCCCTACTTTATTTGGATCGATCATTTTGGTAACGCTTTATTTACACCTACTTCGCGATCGCCAAAACTACGAGAGAGCCACTTAAGTGAGCAATATTGGAACCTTTCACAGGCTTGCCACATTTATTTTTTACCTTGTAAGAAGACTGATTTTCTTCGTTCCCAAAAAACTATGAAATCCAAACGCCATTCACGTAAAAGCAGTTTATTTTCTCAATTACTTGCAGGTTTTGCGATTTCACTGACTACAGTAGGATTGGCAACACTATCGCTCAACTATCTTTTTGTGGCATCTAACCTCGAACATGAAGCGCAAGAACAAGCAGAAGCTATTACCCGATCGATAGATTTTGCTAACCAAGGACTACTAAAAACTGGGAATATACAAGCTTTAAAAGAAATTGTGCAAAATTATGCCACTTTACCGGAAGTTGTCGAAGTGTTGATTATCGATCGCAATGACAAAATATTAGCTCATAGCAATTCTGAGAAGCACTATCACTCATATAAATCAATTCATCCTGAATTAATCAATATCATACAACAAGTCAGGCAGACAGGGATAGAAGCCCATCGCTTCATGAAAATCCAAGATAAGCCTGTGATTGTCTATCTCTCACCATCTCAAAGTAAATTATTTAACAACTCTAAACAGTATGAATTAGTTCTAGTAGTAATCGATCGAGAAATCTATCAATACAGATCTCAACAGATTTTTCTGTATTCCATTTCAACTATGGGAACAGGGATTTTACTGATTTTAGGTATTATGGGGTTTGTGGTGCGAAAAGTTGTTCTCAAACCGATCGATCGCTTAAACAAAGCAGTACTCGAAAGTAACAGCACTAGAAAATTCTCTCTACCTGCTCAATTACCTAATAGTGAAATCAAATTTCTTGCAGATACCTTTGACACCATCTTTCGTCAACAGCAACACATAGAGACGGTATTAAAAGAACGAGCCGAACTACTCCGCAAACAAAATATGGTGTTAAGTACTTTGGCTAAACATCGGGCAATTATTGACGGGAATTTAAAGGAATTTGCCAAAGAAATTACAAGAGTTATTGCTCTCCTTTTGAATATAGAACGGGCGAGTGTATGGCTATATGATACTAGTCAAAATCATCTATTTTGCCTCAATTTGTTTGAGTCAAATTCCCAAGGATATAGTTCAGGAGTTACGCTAAATGTTGCTGATTATCCGGCTTATTTTAAAGCGATCGATACAGAAGACTTAATCTCAGCTTTCGATGCTCACAACGATCCTCGCACTTCAGAATTTTCTCAGACTTACCTAACTCCATTAAATATTCACTCGATGTTAGATGTGCCAATTCGTTTAAAAGGAAAAACCGCCGGGGTACTTTGCGTTGAAAAAGTTGCAGTTTGTCGCCTCTGGAGTGCTGAAGACGAAAACTTTGTCCGCTCGATCGCCGAATTATTTGCCCTAGCAATTGAAGCACGCGATCGACAAATCGCAGAACAGGCATTAAAGCAAAGTGAAATACTTTTTAGACAACAAGCAAAGGAATTAGAAATCACTTTAGAAGAACTAAAGCTAACTCAATCTCAGATGATTCAAAGCGAAAAAATGTCAGGTTTGGGACAGATGGTAGCTGGAGTTGCTCATGAAATTAATAACCCAGTTAATTTTATTTATGGTAACATTACTCATGTTAATCAATACTTTCGAGATTTATGGAATCTTTTACAACTTTACCAGCGAGTTTATCCCACACCTAAACCAGAAATTCAAGCAGAAATAGAAGAGATTGATTTAGAGTTTTTAGCTGAAGATTTACCCAAGCTTTTATCTTCGCTCAAAGTTGGCACAGAAAGAATTCGCGAAATTGTGCAATCCCTCAGAAGCTTTTCCCGCCTCGATGAAGCTGAATTTAAAGAAGCCGATCTCCATGAAGGAATAAATAGCACATTAATGATTTTAGAGCATCGATTGAAAAGTAAACCAGAGCGATCGCAGATAAAAATCGTCAAAAACTATAGCCATATCCCGCAAATAGAATGCTATCCAGGTCAACTAAATCAGGTATTAATGAATATTATTAGTAATGGCATTGATGCCTTAGAAGAAAAGATGGAAATATTAAAGAATCAACCGGAAAAATCTTTACCTCAGTTCACGCCCACTATTATAATTACCACCGAACCAATTAACTATTATTGGATCAGAATTCGGATTGTAGATAATGGTTTAGGGATCGACAAAGAAGTACAATCAAAATTATTCGATCCGTTCTTTAGCACTAAACCAGTCGGCAAAGGTACAGGCTTAGGATTGTCAGTAAGTTATCAAATTATTGTAGAAAAACATAATGGTAAACTCTACTATTCCTCAGAAGTAGGAAAGGGTACAGAATTTGCGATCGAAATTCCCGTTTGTCAGAGTCACTGCAAAGCAGCCTGAAAGCCAACGAACCGGAATTTTCGTTACTACTTCCACGCTGAAATCACCGAATTATCTGAAGAAACCGGGTTTCTACGTAAGTCCTAACGGTCACAAAACCAAGATACGGGTTTTTCGTTACTACTTTGACGCTGAAATCACAGAATTATGTGAAAAAACCGACTTTCTGCGTAAATCCTAACTGTCACAAGATTTTCACGTTTCATATTTTATATTCAAGAAATGAGCTAGAGACTTGTCGTAAATTCTCAGATCATAAGGGTGCATCTACTATTTACAGATTAAGGGGCTAAACCCACTTGTCTGTAAGTTATTTATCATCTACTACTAGGATAATCAATTCTATCTTTGGCACTGTTAACTTCTACAACTAATAAACCATTAGCAAGTTTTAGTTGCAATTATTTGTTCAATTCAGTTTAGTTTAGTTTAGATCGGCAAATAGGAAACCATGTCTACAGAGATAACCGTAAGCACTAAAATTATCCACGATTTGCAGAAATTGCACCAGCAAAGAGCAACGGGTGAATTAGTTATTACCAGTAATCAATCAGCATCTCAATGGCAGCTTTATTTCTACCTGGGACGACTTGTGTTTGCCACTGGAGGCATTCATCCTGTAAGACAATGGCATCGTGCATTTCGCCATCACTGCCCTAATACTTATAAATCTGGTTGGTTAACTAAGGTAAAACCTACAAGTAAGCTATGGCAAGCTGATATACTAACTCAGGCAATTCAACAAGAGCAAATTACCACAGTTCAAGCCAAAGCTGTAGTCCAAAGTATTATTCAAGAAGTAGTCTTTGGTTTTGTGGAACAAAAAACTTTGGAAATTAGGTGGCAACCTAGTCAACCGATCGCTCAACAAACAGCATTTCTTTCTGTCGATCAAATTATTCAAGAAGCCCAAAAACTTCGCCAAGAATGGCGTTCGGCAGGATTAGGACATCTGCAAGAATTTGTACCTCAATTCTCCCCCGATCTAGCTCCAATTATTAAAGATCCGGCTCTATTGGCAGCGAAAACTTCTCCCACTGTTAATGCTAACCTGACTAAATTAATGCAGGGAAAAAGAACTTTATGGGATGTAGCATTAAAAATGAATCAACCACTGTATACAGTAATTCGATCGCTCTTACCCCTAATCCGCCAAGGAATTATTGAATTAAAAGAAATTCCTGACTTACCATTTCCTTATCCCGCGATCGAGCAACGTAAATTCTCTTGTTCCCCCAAAAAGAAAGGCTTAATTGCTTGCATTGATGATTCTCCAATTATTGGTCAAACAGTTAAACAAATCTTACAACCTTTAGGTTATGAAGTCCTATCTATTACTAACCCATTAGAAGGATTTGTGACATTATTGGACAATAAACCCGATCTAATTTTTCTTGATTTAATTATGCCCCATACAAATGGCTATGAACTCTGTACCTTTCTCCGCAAAACTTCAGTATTTCAAAATACACCAATCATAATTTTAACCGGACAGGATACTATGATCGATCGAGTTCGAGCCAGGATGGTAGGGGCTTCCGAATTTTTAGCAAAACCCCCGGAAAAAACCAAACTTTTACATATTGTCCAAAAGTATCTGGAAGTAAACAAAACAAAACCAGCAAACATTCCTATTAATGCTTCTTTTCTCTCTAGCCCTGCATAATACTAAGTAAAAGACAGAGCAAAAGCATTCTAAAATCTCAAACCGAAAGATTAGTTGGTAATTTTCCACCCCACTGCTGTTTCAATTTGATCTGCCAGGATACCCGGATCGAAAGGCTTGATCATCACAGCCTTGGCTCCGAGTAGGGCATATTGCTGCTTAGTAGCGACTTTCACTGTGGCAGTTAGTAAAATCACTGGAATTTCCTGAGTGAAGGGATTTTCTTTTAAAAGTTTTAGGGTGGTTAACCCATCCATTTCTGGCATAACCACATCAAGCAAAATCAGATCAGGTTGTTTGTCGATCGCGATCGCCAACCCTTCCTTCCCAGAACTCACACCCTCTACATTCCAACTTCTAGTTAACTGCAAACTCACTTTTGCAATTTCGCGGATATCGCTTTCATCATCAATAATCAAAACAGTTTTAGTTGCCATAAAGATCGGTTATTTGAACTTGTCATCCTTTTCAACTTTCTCTATATTCTCATATTAATTTTGCTCTAAATTTCATTTTTATCAAACTTTCCCAACATTCTCAACAGACGATTACGTTCTAATCGATTAAAAATCCGTGTAACTACTTCTGCTTCAGTAAAAGGCTTGGCAAGATAATCATCAGCCCCAGCACTGTAAAGCTGATGAATCGTTTCTGCATCTCTACAGGCAGATAAAAATAAAATCGGTAGCCCATCCCAAGTTCGATCGCGCCGAATCCTGTGGCATATTTCAATTCCATTGACACCAGGCATCTCTATATCCAGAATCAATAAATCAGGGCGATTAGTTTCTAAAAATTCCACTACCTGACGGGAATCATTTAAAATCTTCAGAGAAATTCCCCATTTAGGAAGAAACAGGTTGAGACTTTCTAACACCGCCAAATCATCATCTACAGCCAGCACCACAATCTCAGCGTCTGGCAACTGCGAACTCCTTTCATGATTAGTTATCCACGAAGGTGAAAAATGTTTCTCTACCTCATCTTTTACCTGGGAACTAGAAACTAAATTAGCATCTCGATCGTCCAATGATTGAGGCGTTAGATCGATTTCTTCATGTAGCTTAGTCACCAACGACTTGAAAACCGTAAATTCTCTTGTCTGTTTAGTATTTTGCAACCAATGTTCAATTTCCCGACTCAAATCTGAACCTTTCAGAAAGCCAAACATTCCCAAAGAACCAGCGAGCTTATGTGCCGCATTTTTGGCTTCATTATGTAACTCTTGAGACAAATTACCCGATTGTAGTGCTAAAACAGTTCGATCGAGCACCGCTAACCTTTCTAAAGAAGGCTCTTTGAACTGTTCCCAAAGCGCGATCGCCGCCTTCCTCGCCTGATTAGCCATCACCGCTGAAGTACTAATCGGCAAATGTTTGGCAGATTCTTGCTTGACGGCTGCATTCTTCAAATCTTCATCAGTTAAAGGCTTCAAGCGATAACCCATTCCGTACACTGTATCAATTATCTCGTGAGCACCTGCCGATTTGAGTTTACGCCGTAATCTCTTAATATGAGTTCTAACTGTTTCCTCACCTGGCGTATCATCAAAACTCCACAAATGCTCTAAAATCAAACTACTGCTAAACACCCGTTGCGGATTGCGGAGCAACAGTTCCAGTAAAGAATACTCCTTTGCCGAAAGATACACTTCCTCTCCTTGGAAAGTCACCTGGCAAGTACTGGGATTTAAACACAAACTGCCCCATTCCAACAAAGGCATACTTGATGAATGTTGCCGACGAAGCAACGCTCGCATTCTCGCACTCAATTCCTCAACACTACAGGGCTTCACCACATAATCATCGGCTCCAGCATCTAAACCGATCACTTTATCTACACTTCCCCCTTTAGCTGTGAGTAACAAAATTGGTTCGTTATAGCCGTTTTGACGTAGCCTTTGACACAGCCGAATTCCATCTAATTTGGGCAAATTTATATCTAACACAATTAAGTCATAAACAACAGCTTGGGCAAAATCCCAACCTTTTTCTCCGTCTGTAGCAATATCTACTGCATAATGCTGTTCGGTTAAATTTTTTGCCAGCATTTGCACCAGTAATTCATCATCGTCAACTAACAAAATTCTCATTTTTATAATACAAGTTAATTAAGGTAATGTATTTTAAGTAACTAGAGGTAATAGTTAGCACCACTATATTTATATTGTCCTGTTTTTTTTAGAAATGGCTAAGGATATATTAAGCTGAATATGCAAATATGAATCTTTAAATTTTAATGGTATAATTTTTTCAATTATTATGCTATTAGCCTTTCATGCAGTTAAAATCCAAGATGGACTTTGATTCAACGATCGCCCTTTCAAAATCTCCATCAGGAGCCATTCTTGTTGTTGATGATACTCCAGGTAATCTACATATTTTATTCGATGCCCTAACCCAAGCAGGATATGAAGTGCGCTGTGTTAAAAGTGGTGCAATGGCACTGATCGGGGTGGAAGTAGAGCAACCCGATTTGATCTTGTTAGATATTCGGATGCCGGGAATGAATGGATACGATGTTTGCCAGCAGTTAAAAGCAAACTCTCTTACCAGTGAAATACCAATCATTTTCTTAAGTGCGCTGGGCGAACCGCTGGATAAAGTCAGAGCGTTTCAGATGGGTGGGGCAGACTACATTACCAAACCGTTTCAGTTTGAAGAAGTCTTAGTCAGGGTGAGGCATCAATTAATGATTCGCAACCTGCAAAAGCAACGAAAAGAGTTAATTGAAGCTTTAGAAAGAGCAAACCACGAACTGCGACGACTGGCAATATTGGATGAACTGACACAAATTGCCAATCGCCGTCATTTTGATTATTACCTAGCTCAGGAGTGGAAGCGATTAGCAAGAGATCGGTGTCCATTATCGTTGATTATGGCAGACATCGATCATTTTAAACAATTTAACGATTGGTGGGGTCATTTAGCAGGCGATCGCTGTTTACAACAAGTCGCCCGAACGATCGCGAATACAATTAAACGACCAGCAGATCTGGCTGCCCGTTATGGCGGAGAGGAGTTTGCTATTTTACTACCCAACACAGATCTGAACGGGGCGCTTCAAGTAGCAGAGGCAGTACGCCTCGCCGTAGAGGAACTGATAATCACAGATGTACCGCAGCATCCCCGTCAGCGCCTTACTCTCAGCTTGGGTATTGCCACTATGATTCCTTCTCCCAATGAGTCTTTCCAGAGATTAGTGGCAGTGGCAGATCGGGCTCTCTACAAAGCCAAAGCAGAAGGAAGAAACAGAGTTTGCGTCTAAATTAATCTAAAATTTCTCCCCGATCAAGAAAGGGAATGCAACTTAATATTACCCCTGGTTCAATTTGCTACCACTCAAATATATAATTATACAGAGATGAAACCTCAGAAAATGTTAATGTATTAATAAGCTGTTACGCATTTAAATCACTTATTAACGAGTAGGGTGCGTCAGACGGTAAAGCCTATGTAGAAAGGAAAATATCTAAATCTGACGCACCCTACAATATGACTTTTAAATGCGTAAAAGCTTACATTACAGTTTCTTTATGTGATAAATTGATTAATTTTAGTAAAAGCTTATAAGTCTCTTACTTTTATGCTACAACATAATATTAATCTCTTATTAAAGAGAAGGATAGAAATCCAACGCTTTTCATAAAAATTAAGCGTGTGGAGAATTATCATAATCATCACCTATGGAAATGATGTCAGACAAATGCCCTACGGTTTTGATAATTGCTCGCTCTAGCAAAAATACAACTTTCTACTGTAGTTGCTTAAGAAACCACTGGAGTAACTATTATATTGTGGAAAGTGATTCTCTAGTAGGAAGTCTGAGATCATGCCAGAAAAAAATACCTGATGTAATTTTACTAGATTACGATTTGTTTGTTCGTGGAGAACAGAGAGCTATTAGGGATTCTTCACAACAGATACTAGAAGAAAAAACTCAAGAATTTCTCTCACAATTAGAAGCAGAGTTTAGTAATACAGATATTCCTGTAATTGCATTGTTAGAACAAGAGAATGAGACGATCGCCGATCGACTAATAGAACAAGGGGTTCAAGACTATCTGATTCAAGAAAATCTCACCGCTGACTTGCTATGCCGTACAGTTCGCAACGCCATCAAACAAGGGCATTTACAGCGACAGATTGCTCAACTGAGAACAGAAATCAAAAAACCGTTTGTGACTTTAGCAGAAAGCTCTCCAGTTGGTATTTATCGTACCGATGTCAATGGTAAATGTACTTATGTTAATCAGCATTGGTGTGAATTAACTGGATTAACAGCCGCAGAAGTAGTTGGTGAAGGATGGGACAGTGTTTTACACCCGGACGATCGCGATCGGATCGCCACAGAATGGTACGAATCAGTGGTTAAAGGAACGACATTTAAAACAGAATGCCGTTTTCAGACACCTAACGGCATCACCAATTGGATTGTTGCTCAAGCCGTCGCGGAAATCGACGCGAGTGGAACCATCACGGGTTATATTGGCACGATCGTCGATATTAACAAACGTAAACGGCTAGAAGAGGAACTGCAAGAAAGAGAAGCCCGCCTTAATGCGTTTTTTAGTTCGGCTCCCGTAGGGATGATGATTTTAGACCAGAACTTGCAATTTCTCCAGGTAAATGAGCAGCTGGCAACCATTGATAACATGACAGCAGAAGCTTATATTGGCAAAACCCTTTGGGATATTTCACCAGAAATAGCTCGCCAAATCACACCGTTACATGAACAAGTTTTAGAAACCGCAAAACCAATTCTGAACCAGGAAGTTAGCGTTGAGATTCTCAACCAGCCAGGAGTTAAACGAACCTGGATTGTATCTTATTTTCCGATCGAGAAAAACGCTAGCGATCGCCCTTCTGGAGTCGGAGGCGTGGTGATTGAAATTACCGATCGCAAACAAGCAGAAGAAGCCCTACGCCAAAGTGAAAAAAAACATCGGGCTTTGCTGAAAGCCTTGCCCGACCTAATTATGCGAATTAATCGAGCCGGAATATACTTAGATTTCATTGCCACTAAAACTTTTAAAGTCCTTGGTAAAAAAGAAGATTTTATTGGTACTCATATCAGAGAAAGTCTGCCCCATAGCTTAGTTGAACAGCGAATAGCAGCGATCGATACCGCACTTCAAACTGGAACTATTCAGATTTATGAACAAGAATTGGAAGTAGAAGGAAAAATTCAAACCGAAGAAGTGCGGGTAGTTGCCTGTGGCGAAAATGAAACCTTGTTAGTAGTGCGAGATATTAGTGCTCGTAAAGAAGCCGAGAAGAAAATTCGTAAAAGCGAAGCAGCATTGGCAGAAGCGCAACGCATTGCCCATATTGGTAACTGGGAATTTGATGTAGAAAAGCAGAAAATTACCTGGTCAGAGGAGTTATTTCGCATCTACGATTGGCAAACCGATCGACTTGAGCCAACTTTCGCAGAACATATCCAGAAGATCGTTCATCCAGAGGATCGAGAATATTTTGTTCAAACAGTGCAACGGGCGCTATTAACTGGAGAACCTTACTTAATGGAGTTTAAAGCATTGCGCTCCGATGGCTCGATTCGGATTATTGAAGGTCGGGGTGAAGCTACTTTGAATAGTCAGGGACAGGTAATTCGACTGTTTGGCACAGCAATGGATATTACCCAGCGCAAACAAGCAGAACTGGCGCTGCAAAGTTTAGTAGAAGTGACAGCTTCGGTGACAGGAGAGGCATTTTTCCCAGTTTTAGTAGAACAAATTGCGATCGCGCTCAATGTAACATCTGTGATTGTCTCCGAAAAAAGTGGAGATCGATTAGAAACTCTAGCTATCTACTCCGATCGGCAACTCCAACCCAACTTTTGTCGAGATATCATTGGTACACCCTGCGAAATGGTTCTCCAGAGAGGTAAGTATTACTGGCAGGAAAATCTCAACCAAATCGATTTTGACTTTATACCCTTAGAATCTAAAAGTTACTTAGGAACTGCTTTAAGGTCTACATCTGGTGAAATTATCGGTGTTTTGAGCGTTCTCGATCGCCAACCGATCGTCAACGCAGAACGAGCCGAAATCTTACTTCAAATTTTTGCCAGTCGAGCAAGTGCCGAGTTAGAACGCCAACAAGCAACAGAAGCTTTATTGCAGCTTAATCAAGAACTAGAAATCATTGTCGAACAGCGCACAGCTGCATTGCAGCAAAGTCAAGAAGAATTAAGTACTATTTTTAGTCTGGCAGCAGTTGGCATCGTGCAAATTGATGCCATCACCTTTCGCTTCCTGAAAGTAAATCAAAAGTTTTGCAATACCCTTGGTTACACTGAAGCCGAACTAACTGCAAAAGTTGTTACAGAAATTACCCATCCTGAAGATATCGCGGAAACTTTAAGCTGTATGCAGCAAGTTTGTACAGGTAAAATCAATGAGTTTTTTGTGGAAAAACGCTATATCCGTAAAGATTCCAGTTTGTTATATGCTCACGCCAATGTTTCTATAGTTCGCCGCCCAGATGGAACGCCTGAATATTACATTGCGATTATTAAAGATATTAGCGATCGCAAACAAGCAGAATTAGCATTGCGGGAAAGTGAAGAACGCTTTCGGACTTTATTTGAAGCTACACCTAACCCAATTCAGGGCTTTGATAAGGAACGCCGAGTAATTTTTTGGAATCGAGCCAGTGAAGAATTATATGGTTACACTTGTGCGGAAGCAATGGGTCAGCGAGTGGAAGAATTAATCATTCCTAAACAAATGTGGGCTGAAATGATACCCGTTATTGATGCTTGGATTGCAGATATAGCAGATCCTTTACCTCATGGGGAACTACAACTCCAAAATAAAAAAGGCGAGCTTGTCGAGGTTTATTCCAACCATTTAACTCTTAAAAACCTGAATGGTGAATCAGAAATGTATTGTCTGGATATGGATCTGCGCGATCGCAAACTCCTAGAACAAGAACTGCGCCAGATGAACGCAGTACTAGAACGCCGAGTCGAAGAACGCACGATCGATTTACAAAAGGCAATGGAAACTGCCGAAGCCGCAAACCGAGCTAAGAGTATCTTTCTGGCAAACATGAGCCACGAACTGCGAACACCGCTGAATGCGATTCTGGGATTTACTCAGTTAATGTCTCGCGATCGCACTTTGAAACCAGAAAATCAAGAACAACTGAGCATCATTAACCGTAGCGGTACTCATCTTCTAAATTTGATTAACGACATTTTAGAAATGTCCAAAATTGAAGCTGAATGTACTACCATCAACCTTACAAGGTTTGACTTACAAGACTTACTCTACACTGTCAAACAAATGTTTCAACTGCGAGCAGAACATAAAGGCTTAAAGTTGATTTGCCATTATCCCCCAGAATTACCAAACTACATTGAAACTGATGAAGGTAAACTGCGGCAAATATTAATTAACCTACTGGGAAATGCTATCAAGTTTACCCAAACTGGTAAAATTACCCTGCAAGTTCAATGTCAGGACAGCAAAGCCAGAAACCAGAATGGTAAATCTCGCCCCATCTCCCCATCGTCGCACCTCCGTCTAAAATTTGAAGTGAAAGATACGGGCCCCGGTATTGATCCCAACGAGCTTCACAGGTTATTTGAGCCATTTGTACAATTGAAAAATCCTAAATTGAGTCAGGAAGGAACGGGCTTAGGATTAGCAATTAGTTACCAATTTGTCCGTTTATTAGGAGGAGAACTACAGGTTTTTAGCACTCTTGGCAAAGGCGCTACTTTCCGTTTTGAGATTCCAGTTACCTTAGTTTCTGCTGCTGATACGGTTACCAAACTTGGGGAAAAACGAGCGATCGCTTTAGCCCCCAATCAACCCTCGTACCGCATCTTAATTGTGGAAGATGACTGGGCAAGTCGGCAATTATTACTCAATATTCTCCAAATCTTTGGCTTTCAGGTGAAAGCTGTTGTCAACGGACAA
Organism: Floridaenema fluviatile BLCC-F154; assembly: GCF_041929135.1. NCBI lineage: Bacteria > Bacillati > Cyanobacteriota > Cyanophyceae > Aerosakkonematales > Aerosakkonemataceae > Floridanema > Floridanema fluviatile. The sequence goes on from NZ_JBHFNS010000094.1 coordinate 314,286, forward strand.
GAAGCTGTTACTGTTTGGCAAAAGTGGCAACCTCACTTAATTTGGATGGATATAAGAATGCCGATAATGGATGGCTATGAAGCAACTCGGCAAATTCGAGCGATCGAAAAATCTCAGCTGGTAAACTCTATTCAGCCAACTAAAATCATTGCGCTCACAGCAGGGGTATTTGAGGAAAATCGCGATCGGGTAATTGCTGCTGGATGTGATGACTTCATACCCAAACCTTTGCATGAAAGCAATCTTTTAGACAAGTTAATTGAGCATTTAGGAGTACATTTTATCTATGAAGAAATATTCCCTAGAGGTAGGTGGAATAATAACCCAAAAACTACCGCTCTTAAGTTAGAGCCATCCGTCTTGCAAGTCATGCCCCCAGAATGGCTTTTTCAGTTTTATCAGGCAATAATACATCTCAATTCGACAAATATGTTGAAATTGGTTGCTCAAATTCCCCCAGAGCATCAAGCATTAGCTGAAGCTTTGCGAGAGAAAATTAACAACTTTGATTTTGAGCAATTAATGGTTCTATTTCAGAGTGCAACTAAATTAATCAAATAAAGCTACGAATTACACCAACTCAGAAAGGAAAGGTAAAATTATGCGAAATCTAGCCAAATTTCAACTATTTTACTTCAAAATGCAAAACAGTTTTTTTGAGTTGAAAACCCCAGATTAATTATTAGGAATACTTAACTTAAATGAGTAAAGAAAAACCAGAACTAAAACCTAAAATCCTTGTTGTTGACGATAGCTTGGATAGCTTAAATTTTTTATACAATCTTTTATCTAAGCAAGGTTATGAAGTACATTTAGTAACAAATGGTTTAGCAGCATTAGAGAAAACAGACCAGCTTTTACCCGATCTGATTCTGTTGGATATTATGATGCCAATAATGAATGGGTATGAAGTCTGTCAAACCCTTAAGTCTAACGATCGAACTTGTAATATTCCAGTAATTTTTGTCAGTGCTTTATCAGAAGTACCCGATAAGGTTCTTGGGTTTTCTGCCGGAGCAGTAGACTTTATTAATAAACCATATCCAGTAAAAGAAATGCTAGTTCGCATTGAATACCAATTGAAGATTGCGAAACTGCAAAAAGAACTGAATCAGCAAAATGAACAACTAGTTCAACAAAATCAAGTTTTGGAACAGGAAATTGCTGAACGGAAGCGAATCGAGCAAGATTTATGTAAAACAAATCCTCGATTAACAACACTGATTGAAAATCTACAAGCTGGTGTTTTATTGGAAGATGAAAATCGGCGAATTGTGCTAGTTAATCAAATATTTTGCGACCAATTTAACATTCCCGTTTCACCGCAGTTTCTCATTGCTACTGACTGTTCCCAAGCAGCAGAACAGAGCAAAGTATTATTTAGGGAACCCGATCGATTTGTTCAGAGGGTTGAACAAATATTAGCTGAAAAACAGTTAGTTGTAGGTGAAAATATTTTCTTAGCAGATGGTCGAATCTTTGAAAGAGATTACATTCCAATTTTCCGCGAACAAGACTACCAAGGACACCTATGGCAATATCGTGATATTACAGCACGGAAAACTGGGGAACTTCAACTATTCAAACAATCGCAAGCTTTAATAGCTTTTAGTCATAGTTTGAAACAGTTGCATCGTTTAAGTATAACAAATTTTGATAACATGGAATCGCTATTTGCTGATTATATCCAAACTGGATGTGAAGTACTTAATTTTTCATCTGGTGCAATCGGTCGAGTACAGGATGATAGCTATACTTTTTTAGCAGTTAAATCAGAAATTGAAGGCTTAGTTCCCAACTTAATAGTTAATTTATCAGATTCCTACTGCGCTAAAGTAGTGGAGAAACATCAAACTATTTGTTTTCTTCATGTTGGTGAAATGGAGGAAATGCGATCGCACCCTCTATATAAAAATTTCCAAATAGAATCTTATATCGGTACACCTATTTTTGTTAAAGAAAAACTCTACGGCATTCTTTGTTTCTTTTCTAAGGAACCCAGAATTAACGGATTTGAAAATCATGAAAAAGAAATCATTGAGTTAATGGCTCAAAGCATTTCAAGATTTATCAGCGCCCGTCAAACAGAAGCAGAATTACACATTCTCTTTTCGGCAATGACCGATCTTGTTATTGTTAGAGATATCAATGGACGATGCCTAAAAATCGCTTCGCCCAGTCCTTACTTGTATAAATCAGCTGAAGAAATGGTTGGCAAAACATTACATGAAACTTTGCCACCTTCCATTGCCAATCTCTTGCTGGACGGGATTCATGCCAGCCTCAAGAAGAAACAGACGATCGACCTAGAATATAGTCTAGCAATTCGGGGGCGTAATACTTGGTTATCTGCGCGGATTTCTCCCCTCTCGGAAGACTCGGTAATTATCGTCGCACGGGACATTACTACCCGCAAGGAAATTGAGGAAGCTTTGCGACACAGTGAAGCACATAATCGAGCATTATTAAAGGCGATTCCTGACTTATTAATTCGGGTAAATGGAGATGGTTACTATCTAGATCATGTTGCGCCACCAGACTTTGAAGCGGTATTTGGTAGCGATATTATCGGTAAGCATTTGTCTCAAGTCTTACCACCAGAATTAGCAGAACGTCAATTACATTTTATTGAAAAAGCATTATTAACAAATGAGCTACAAGTATTTGAGCAGGAATTTGAAATTAACGATAAAGTCTTATGTGAAGAAGTGCGAATTTCTGTAGTTGGTGCTAACGAAGTGTTGTTGATTATGCGGGATATTAGCGATCGCAAACGTATAGAAAAAGAACGCCAACGGGCAGAAAACGCTCTTGCTAAAGCTAAGGAAGCAGCCGAAATAGCCAATCGAACTAAAAGTGAATTCCTCGCCAACATGAGCCACGAACTGCGAACACCTCTCAATGCCATCCTGGGTTTTACTCAACTGATGCTCAAGGACTGTTCTTTAGAAAATTCTGCGAAAGAATACGTAGAAATTATTAATCGTAGTGGTGAGCATTTATTGAATTTAATTAATGATGTTCTGGAAATGTCCAAAATTGAAGCAGGTAGAACTTCTTTAAACCAAAATGAATTTAATTTGCATGATTTACTGAAAAACATTGAAGAAATGCTACGCTTGAAAGCAGAATCTAAAGGATTACAACTAATTTTTGATTGCGACATTAATGTTTCTTTATATGTAAAAACTGATGAAGGCAAACTGAGGCAAGTTTTAATCAATTTGCTGGGTAATGCAATTAAATTCACTACCGAAGGAGGGGTAACTTTGCGTGTGAGAAGCGAGGGAAATGGGGAGACGGAGAGATGGGGAGATAGGGAAAATATTCCTTACACTTCTGACAAAATTACTCTTTACTTTGAGGTTGAAGATACTGGGCCAGGGATTGAACCGGAGGAAGTGGAGGTATTATTTGAGCCGTTTGTGCAGAAACAAAATATGCCAAATACCCAAGAAGGGACGGGATTGGGTTTATCAATTAGCCGAAAATTTGTGCAGTTAATGGGGGGAGATATTAGGGTGCATAGCGTGCCTCAGCAAGGTACTCTCCTTCAGTTTGAGATTCAAGTTGACTTAGCAACCAACGATCGTCAAAACTCGCAACAATGCACTCAAAAAGTGATTGGTTTGGTTCCTGGGCAACCTAATTATCGGATTTTAGTGGTAGAAGATAATTTAGATAACCGGGAGTTGTTGGTAAAATTGTTGCGATCGCTTCCGCTGGAAGTACAAGAAGCAACTAACGGTCAAGAAGCTATTTCTCTCTGGCAAAGTTGGCATCCAGATTTAGTTTGGATGGATATGCGAATGCCTGTGATGGATGGATATAAAGCAACCCAGCAAATTAGAGCTATAGAGAAAAAATTAAGCGCAATATCTCCTTTACAACCCACCAAAATCATCGCTCTCACTGCTAGCGCCTTTAAAGAAGATCAGGTCAAGGTTTTAGCAGCAGGTTGTGATGATTTTGTCAGCAAACCTTTTCGACAAAAAATAATTTTTCAAAAAATATCACTGCATTTAGGAGTACAATATATCTATGAACGGGAAACAGAAATTAAAGCAAATAAAGCAACTTACTCGAATACTATCACCCCCACCTTTGCTGCTAAATTTCTTCAGGAAATGTCAGATCGGTGGTTGGAAAAGTTTCAAACAGCAGCAATTACTGGCTCAGATGATGAACTAAATCGGCTGATTGCGGAAATTCCTGCACTAGATCCTGATTTAGCTAATATGTTAAATAACTGGATCGCTAATTTCCAGTTTGATAAGCTGCTCGATCTCATTGACAGCAAAAATAAAATTAATGAATAATAAGCAGAGAATCTAGGGTTTAGGACGATAAAACAAATCCTTAACCCAAAACTCAAAATTCAAAGGTTTTTTATTTAAAGATGATTTCAAAATTTATGAATTTCGACAAAATTGACATTTTCAAGGCAGATATTTTGATTGTTGATGACTCACCGGATAATCTTCGTGTTTTATCTACTCACCTAAATCATCACGGGTACAAAGTCCGCTGCGTGAGAAGTGGTGCAATGGCATTAGTTGGGGCTCAAACTACTCCTCCCGATCTGATTTTGCTGGATATTAAAATGCCAGAAATGGATGGTTATGAAACCTGCCAACAAATGAAAAAAAATCCTCAACTTTGTCATATTCCAATTATCTTTCTCAGTGCGCTTGACGATCCGATCGACAAAGTAAAAGCTTTTGAAGTTGGTGGGGAAGATTACATTACTAAACCTTTTGCGATCGAAGAAGTTTTAGCTCGTGTTAAACATCAATTAACGATCGGAAAACTACAAAAAGAACTTATGCAAAAAAATGAACGTTTACAACAGGAAATTTATGAGCATCAACGCACTGAAGCAGCTTTGCGAGATGCCAAAGAAGTAGCTGAGGCAGCAAATTATTCCAAAAGTGAGTTTTTAGCAAGAATGAGTCATGAACTCAGAACTCCTTTAAATGCAATCCTGGGTTTTACTGAATTAATGCAGGACAGTACATCTCTTACTAATGAACATCAAGAATACATCAAAACCATCCATCGTAGTGGTCGGCACTTGCTCAAACTGATCAATAATATTTTGATGATTACACAAGCAGAAAATCGGCATATTTCGTTAAATGAAGAGGATTTTGATTTATATTCTTTACTCAGTCAAGTAGAAACATACTGGCAGTTTAAGGCAGAATATGAAAATATCCAGTTTATTGTCGATCATAGTTCAAAATTACCCCGATATATTCATGCTGACAAAAGTAAACTACTGCACATTTTAAATAATCTTCTGGAAAATTCCCTGAAATTTACACCTCAAGGTTATATAAACTTTCGAGTGTATGCAGACACTATTACTGCAAATGCTGAACAAGAAGTAACGGTTGAGGAGGCAATATTAATTAAGCATAAAATAGCACTTTACTTTGAGTTAGAAGATTCAGGAATGGGAATCTCAGAAAATGAACTTAGTAGTTTATTTGAGGTGTTTTCGCAAATAGATGTGGGAGGAAAATCTAACCAAGGAATTGGTTTGGGATTGCCTATAACTCGACAACTTATTCAACGTATGGGTGGAGATATTGCTATTAGCAGTAAGTCCGAACAGGGAACAACTGTTAGTTTTTTTATTAAAGTTGATTTAGCAGAAAAAAATGATTCGGATGAATTGGTTGAAAATCCTGGGGAGTTTACTGAAGATTTCTTAGATGCAGTTTCTTTTCAGTTGTCACTGGAAACTATCACACCTGATATGTTGCAAGCAATTATGCCTACTCAATGGGTAAAAGCGATTCATTTAGCCGCAATTAAAGGATTCGATCGCCAAATTTTACAGTTGATTCAAGAAATTCCCTCATCTCATTCCACGTTAGCTGAAACTTTAAAATATTGGACAAATAACTTTTGGTTCGATCGCATTGTCGATTTAACACAACCATTGCTGAATTTACCTCATTCCAATTAGTACTCTCTACCAAAGTTCAAATTACTGAATTAGTCTTTATGGCGTGTGTTTCACTAGAATCAATCATTAATCGCAATCCTCAAACTGCTGCACCAGATATTTCCGTGCAGGAGGCGATCGCTTTAATATCTCAAACAGAAGATCGTTGTCTTTTAATTGTTGAGACAGCTGAAACAGGTGAAAATAGATTAGTTGGCTTATTGAGCGATCGAGAAATTGTGCAACTAATAGCATTAGATAAAAACTTCGCCAACTGCCCAGTACGGGCAATCATGGTAAAAGATTTCACAACTCTAAAAACATCAGAAGAATACGATCTTGCTACAGTTATTGCTTTATGCAATCAACAGGAAGTCAAGCATTTACCAATTATCGACGCTCAAGATCATTTAGTCGGTTTAATCACGCAAAACTGTTTAATGGCACTGACACATGACAGGTTGCTGAAACAAAAAATATGTGACTGTCGTCAAATGTCACTGGCATTACAAATCTCAAAAAGTAGACTTAATGATGTGATTAGTAGCCGCCAAAAAGTAGAAGAAACACTAAAAAGACAAAATGAATTTCTGAATAACTTAATTAATACAGCACCAAATCTGATTTTTGCTAAAGATTGGAATTCTAGATTTGTATTAGCAAATCAGGCAGTTGCAGAAATTTATCAGACAACGATCGAGAATTTAATCGGCAAAAATGACGCAGATTTTAATCCCAATTTGGCAGAAGTCGATCGCATTCTTCAGGACGATCGGGAAGTGATCGCCACTGAAAAACCTAAACTAATTGAAGAAACAGTTACTTCACCAACAGGTGAAATTCGCTACTTTCAAACGATCAAAAAACCTATTCAATCGATCGATGGTAAAACTATATTAGCATTGGGAATTGCTGCTGATATTACCGAGCGCAAACAAGCCGAAGCCGCCTTAACACAACGCGAGCGATATCTAGAGATCCTAGTTGAAATTCAACAACAGTTACTCGCCACTAAACAGGAAAACACTTATTATGTAGAAGTCTTAAAAAAGTTAGGAATCACCGCTAAAGCTTCTCGCGTTTACTTATTTGAAAATCATCGCGATCGTGCAGGTAATTTGTTAATGAGCCAACGCGCCGAATGGTGCGCCGAAGGAATTAAACCCGAAATTGAGAACCCAGTACTCCAAAATCTTTCTTACCAAGACTCCATCCCTCGTTGGAGAGCAATACTAGCATCAGGTAAAGTTATCAATGGACTTGTGGCAGAATTTCCCGAATCCGAACGAATGATTCTCGAATCTCAGGGCATTCTTTCCATTCTAGTGCTGCCGCTAATTGTCAATCATGAATTTTGGGGTTTCATCGGCTTTGATAATTGTCAAGAAGCCCGTGCCTGGAGTTATCTAGAAGTTAGACTTTTAAGTGCTGTTGCCTCCGCTATCTCATTGCACCTGGAACGCAAACAAGCAGAACAAGCTCTACCTCTAATTTTAGAAGGAACAGCCGCTAAAACAGGTAATGAATTCTTTCATTCCTTAGTACGCTACTTAGCAAAAGTGCTGCAAGTTCGTTATGCCTTCCTCACACAACTAATTCAGCCAGAAAAAAACAAAGTACGTACTCTTGCCTTTTGGCAAGGAGATAGTTTTGGAGAGGACTTTGAATATGAAGTAGTGGGAACTCCCTGTGAGGGCATTTTAGCTAATGAAATTATTTACTATTCTGATTCGATTCAAGGACAATTTCCTCAAAATAAACATTTAGCAGAATTAAATGCCCAAAGTTTATTTGGTGTTCCTCTCAATGACTCAGCCGGAAATGTAATTGGATATTTGAAAGTTATAGACACCAAACCTTTGAATAGGGAGCCAACTTCAGAACAAATTCTTCGCATCTTTGCCGCTAGAGCCGGAGCCGAATTAGAACGGATTGAAATTACCTTACGCCAAGCAGAAATGCTTGCCCAAACACAACGACAATCTATTGAATTAGAAAAGGCGAAAAATGCAGCTGAGGCTGCCAACTTTGCTAAAAGTGAATTTTTGGCAAACATGAGTCACGAATTGCGAACACCTCTCAATGCTATTCTCGGTTTTACCCAAGTGATGAGCTATGATACATTTCTCAAATCAGAGCATCGAGAGTATATCAACATTATTAATCGCAGCGGACAGTATTTGTTGGATTTGATCAATGATGTGTTAGAAATGTCGAAAATTGAAGCTGGAAAAGTTACTTTGCATCCTACTAGTTTTAACCTTTACCATTTGCTAAATAATGTGCAAGAAATGCTTCAACTTAAGGCAAATGCGAAAAATCTTGCTTTAATTTTCGATCGCTCTCCCCACCTTCCCCAATACATCACCACCGACGAAAGCAAATTACGTCAAGTTTTACTCAACCTGTTAGGAAATGCGATTAAATTTACCACCCAAGGTTACGTAACTCTGCGAGTCCGAAGTGAGGAAGCAAAAGAACAAAAGAATTCTTTCACTCAAAACTCCAAACCTTCCCAGTCCCAGATTACTCTTTATTTTGAGGTTGAAGACACGGGAGTTGGTATTGCTTCTGAAGAAATGTCACAGTTATTTAAACCTTTTGTGCAAACTAGTGCCGGAAGAAAATCTTCAGAAGGAACTGGTTTAGGACTGGCGCTAAGTTGTCAATATGTCCATTTAATGAATGGAGAAATTAGCGTTGAAAGTGTTGTTGGACAAGGCAGTTTATTTCGGTTTCATATTCAAGTACAATCTGCTCAAGCAACAAATGTACTCACGCTTAATCAACAACAACGAGTTATCGGTTTAGCACCTAATCAACCTGTTTATCGCTTGTTGATTGTGGAAGATCAATGGGAAAATAGTCAGGTATTAGTTCAACTGCTGCAACCAGTTGGATTTGAGGTAAAAGTTGCTAAAAATGGACAAGAAGGAATAGAAATTTGGCAAAACTGGCAACCCCATTTAATTTTAATGGATATGAGAATGCCTATAATGAATGGGTATGAAGCAACAAGACGCATTAAATTAACTCCTGAAGGTCAAACAACGAAAATTATTGCTGTCACAGGTAGTGCTTTTGAGGAGAATCGTTCAGAAATTTTGGAAATTGGTTGTGATGATTTTATTCGTAAACCGTTTCGTACAGAGGTAATTTTTGCTAAATTAACTGAATATTTGGGGGTACAATATATTTTTGCAGAAATGCCAGGAGTGGCAAGCCAAAGCAATGAATTACGATCGCACAAAAACTCCCAAATTCTTAGTCCCGGCTGCCTAGAGATCATGCCGAAAGAGTGGCTGACTCAGTTCTATCAAGCTGCGGTGGAAGGGCGCGATCATCAATTATTAGAGTTAATTGAGCAAATTCCTGAAGCTGATTCCGATCTGGCACTTGCTCTTAGTGAAGAGATTGACCAGTTTAATTTTCCGCTAATCATAATGTTAACTGGACTTGACGAGGAATAAGTTAAGCTTTAGCTTGTAGTGACATAAACTTAAGAAAGCAATCTTTAAAGATTCAGGAAAATGTAATTACGCCTTTGGTTAAAATAATCAAGTATATAATTTTATTCTTAAGTCAACTACTCACCCAGTAAAAAGTATGAAACTCTTTAAAGATTCATCTCATTTTATTACCAATACTGTCAAAAAAGTGCCTTTACGCTTTATCCTAGTAGTGCCTTATGTTGTACAAATTTCTACAGCAGTTGGGTTGACAGGTTGGTTTTCTCTGAACAATGGTCAACAGGCAGTAAATAATCTTGCCAGTCAGTTGCTTGATGAAGTAAGCGAACGAGTTTCGCTACATCTCAATAATTATTTAGCTGCGCCTCCCCAAATTAATCAAATAAATTTAGCTGCTATCGATCAAAAAATGCTTAATGTGAATAATTTCTCAACTACCGGGCGTTATTTCTGGAAACAGATGCAATCATTTAATGTTAGTTATATCTCTTTTGGTAATCCTCAAGGGGAATTTATTGGGGTGGAAAGGCTGGATGATGGAAATTTGCTGCTTAATGAAGTTTCCGCAAAAACTGGTTTAGGTAAACTCTATATTTATTCTACAAATAAGCAGGGCGATCGCAAACAACTGCTAGAAGTTAAAACTTGGGAACCCAGAGTTGAAGCTTGGTATACGGAGACTGTAAAAGCGGGTAAACCAATTTGGAGTTCTATTTATCAATGGGAAGATAAGCCAGAGGTTTTATCAATTTCTGCTAATAGCCCAGTTTTTGCTGGTAAAAAACTTATTGGGGTTCTTAGTGTCGATCATACATTAAGACAAATCAGCGAATATTTAGCGAAAGTTAAACTCAGTGCAACCGGGAAAATTTTTATCATTGAGCGCAATGGTTTATTAGTTGCTAGTTCCACTAAATCAACTCCTTTCCAAATTCAAAATAATCAAGCTAATCGACTGAAAGCATTAGAAAGTAATGATGGGCAAATTCGAGCTACTACTCAACATTTAATCAATGCTTTTGGTAGTTTAGAAAATATCAAGAATAAACAACAAATTATCTTTTCTAAAAATCAGCGATATTTTGCGGAAGTAACTCCTTGGAATGAGGGTTATGGGTTGGATTGGCTAATTGTAGTTGTGGTGCCAGAATCGAGTTTTATGCAGCAGATTAATGCTAATACTCGGACAACAATTCTGCTTTGTTTTTTAGCTTTAGCTACAGCAATTTTATTGGGATTAATTACCTCTCGTTGGATTACCCGATCGATCCATCGATTAGTAGAAGCAAGTCAAGCAATTACTAATGGTGAATTAGACCAAACTATTAATATCAAGGGAGTCAAAGAATTAGAAGTTCTCTCCCATTCCTTCAATCAAATGGCACAACAACTTACAGAATCTTTTACAGAAATGGAAAATCGGGTGCAAGAAAGAACTGCTGAACTTGCCAAAGCGAAAGAAGCAGCTGAAGTTGCTAACCTTGCCAAAAGTAGATTTTTGGAAGAAGTCAGTCATGAACTACGCACTCCACTGAATATTATTCTCGGTTTTTCTCAGGTATTGAATTATGATTTATCTTTAACAGAGAAGCACAAAGAAGCGATCGCTAAAATTCAAGCCAGCGCCGAACATTTGTTATCTTTAATTAACAACATTATTAAATTTTCCCGATTAGAATCTAATACCACCACGATACATGAGAATATAATTAAAATTGAAGCAGAAAAAAATCACCAAAATGCTGAAACTCCTACATCGGAACAGTTACACTTACTCTTAGCACAACTCCCTCAAGAATGGATAGCCGAGTTACATCAAGCAGCCCTTCAAGGCTCTGATTGTCAAATCTTGACATTGATAGAACAAATACCTGAAGAATATTCCATTTTAAGTGATACTTTAACAACCTGGGTTAATGATTTTAACTTCAACGAAATTTTAGATCTTACTCAACAGATGACATTATGAAGCACAAATCAGGAAGTACTAAATCTAACGAAGATATTCTTATAGTTGATGATACACCAGATAATCTGCGCCTCTTGTCCGCTATGTTGACTAAAAAAGGGTATGAAGTGCGTAAAGCTTTGAATGGTAGAGCCGCGATCGCATCAGCACAAGCAGATACACCCGACCTAATTTTATTAGATATTAAAATGCCAGAAATGGAAGGTTATGAAGTTTGTCAACATTTGAAAGCAGATCCCAAAACTCGTGATATTCCAGTAATTTTTATCAGCGCCCTCGATGACGTTATGGATAAAGTTAGAGCATTTGCATCGGGCGGTATTGACTATGTAACTAAACCATTTCAAGAAGCAGAAGTTCTAGCTAGAATTGAAAACCAACTGAAGATTCAAAGATTACAAAAAAAACTGATTCAGCAAAATGAAGAATTGGCTCGATCGAACCGAGAACTAGAACAATTTGCCAGCGTTGTTTCACACGACTTACAACAACCTTTGCAAGGAATTACAGGTTTTGCCAAAATAATGGCGATCAAATATCAGAATTCTTTAGATGAAACCGCCCTTGACTATCTGAATCGAATATTTGAGTCCGGGGGGCGAATGCAGCGATTGATCCAGGATTTATTAACTTATGCTCAGGTAGGTACGCCAAATCAGACATTTGAATTAATTGATTGCAATCTGATCTTAGAGCAAGTAAGAGAAAACTTACAAACTGCAATTGCAGAAAAATATGCCAAGCTGGATTATGATTTTTTACCGAAAGTAATCGGAAATGAAACTCAATTAATCCAACTTTTTCAAAACCTGATTAGCAATGCAATTAAGTTCACAAATCCAGAAAAATCACCCGAAATTAAAATTTTAGCTGTCCCCCAAAATTTCAAGTGGTGTTTTGAAATTCATGACAATGGTATTGGGATAGATACAGAAAATTTGGGGCGGATTTTTGAAGCTTTTCACCGAGTTCATTCAGCTAAAGAATTTCCCGGAACTGGTATTGGTTTGGCAACTTGTAAGAAAATTATCGAAAATCATCAGGGAGAAATTTGGGTAAAATCTGAGTTAAATGTGGGTACAACTTTTTATTTCACTTTGCCTATAGAAAAGCAAGGATAACCACGATGGAACTGAAAGTTTGGTTAGGGAAATTTGTCAAAAACTCGTTTTTCGATCGCGGAACAAATATTCCTTTACGATCGGTATTAGTAGTTCCTTTCGTGCTACAAACAGTGGGAGCAGTGGCACTGGTGGGTTATTTGTCTTACCGCAGCGGGCAACAGGCAACAGAAAATTTGGCGAGTCAGTTGTTGCGGCAAACTTCAGAACGGGTGAGCGATCGCCTCACCACCTACTTACAACCATCACAATACTTTGTTGCCGTTAATCGATATAAGGTTACACAAGGTATATTAAACCTAAACAACCAAGAGCAGTTGCGCCAAGAATTATGGCAGCAAATAATTCTCAATCCATCACTTCCCAATGTTGCATTTTGGAGCGATCGGGGTACGGCTCTGAGTTATGTCAGAGTTGTATCAGAGGAAGAAAAGAATTTAGCTACTAAACACACGAAAATTCCCACTTCGATCGGCACTATCTATTTCAATACAACTATTCCCAATCTGCGGCGTTATTTTCTGGTTGATGCTCAAGGCAAACCCCAAAAACAAGTTTATATTTTCAGAGATGACTTTCGCAATTTACCTTGGTATCACGAGGATAAAGCGATAAATCGCCAGCACTGGAGTTCGATTTTTATCTCTAAGGTAGCAGGTCATTTAATGATCCAAGCAGTGGCTCCTGTCTCGGATAATACCGGGAAGTTTGAAGGGCTTTTTGTCGCTGGTTATGGCTTATCTAATATCAGTACTTTTCTGAATAAGTTAGACTTCTCCCCCCAAGGACAAATTTTTATTGTGGAACGATCGGGAAATTTAGTTGCTACATCAGTATTATCAGAACAATCAGGAATGAAATTGGTGAAGGGTAAAACCGATACGCCTAACGGCAAGCTACGCGAACGCTTATCAGCTGTCAATAGCCAGGATGAAATTACACGAAGAATTGCTCAAAATTTACTACAAAAATTCGGCAGTTTTCAAAATATTCAAGATGCTAAACAATTAAGTTTTACAGTTAATCATCAACGGGATTTTGTACAAGTAACACCCTTCAAAGATAAATACGGCTTGGATTGGCTCATAGTGACGGTGATTCCAGAGCCGGATTTTATGACGGAAATTCAGAATAATAACCGCACTACTTTTTTACTTTGCTTGCTAACTTTAGGATTAACGATCGGATCGGGATTGATTATTGCCGATCGACTTACTAATCAGATCTCCCAACTGAATCAAATCAGTCAACAACTGGCAACCGGAGATTTAACCCAGAGATTGCCCCATAAGATCCCCGACTTTTTGAAGAAGTCGGGGATTTCAGAAGTGCGAGAATTGGCACAATCTTTCAATTTGATGGCAGATCGGTTAGAACAATCTTTCGAGCAAATCAAAGTTGCTTTAGAAGAATCTCAGGAAAAATTTACTACTATTTTTCGCACTAGTCCTGACCCGATCGCTATTGTCACTACCGCAGAAGGACGCTTTGTAGAAGCCAATACTAAAATGTGTGAGTTTTCTGGCTATTCTCGCGCCGAATTAATCGGTTATACAGCGAAGGAATTGGGTTTGTGGGTAGATTTAGACCAACTCAGACAGTTTAGAAAACTCTTAGAACAGGGTGCAGTTTCTAATTTTGAAATGACAGCCAGAATCAAATCTGGTGAACCTAAAATAATGCTCCTCTCAGGGGAAAGATGCAATTTACAAGGAGAGGATGTAACGATTTTTATTGTTAAGGATATTACCGATCGCAAACTCGCAGAAATCGCCCTTTTAGAATCCGAACTCAAATTCGCTACGATTTTTCTCGACATTCCTCAGCCAGCTTGGATTGCCACTTTAGCAGAAGGACGCTGCATTGATATAAACGAAAGTTTCAGTAAGGTTTTAGGTTTTTCTCGAATTCAAGCGATCGGCAAAACCTGTGTAGAAATGGGATTGTGGGATGATTTAAGAGATTTACAGCAATTTCGAGAATCTCTACTTTTGTACCGGAAAATTAATGATTTTGAAGTCGTATTTCACACTAAATCAGGTGAAGCGAGGACGGTATTGTTATCTGCCAGAATCAGCTATCTGGAAGATCAAGATTGTGTAATTGGGGTGTTGAGCGATATTAGCGATCGCAAACGCAGCGAAATGGAACGCCAAAAAGCCGAAATTGCCCTGCGAGAAAGTGAAATGCGCTATCGAATTCTTTCCGAAGTTAGCCCAGTGGTAATTTTCCGGCTCGACCTGCAATTTAACTGTTTGTATGTCAACGATCGCTGGAGCCAAATGACAGGCAAACCGAAGGAAGCGGCGCTAGGATATGGCTGGATGGCAGCTTTGCATCCTGATGAACGGGAGAAAATGCTGGCGCGATGGTCAGCACAAAGATCTCCACTCTCTTCCAGCAATGTCATTGTCAATACAGACGAAGGTAGACACCTGCGACCCGATGGTACGATTGGCTGGTACTACGCTCAGGTAGTTCCAGAAATCGATGCCACAGGTCAGGTAGTTGGCTTAGTGGGCTCCTTGACGGATATTACCGATCGCAAACAAGCCGAAATTGCCTTAAAAGAAAGTGAAAACCGCTTTCTTGAACTTTCTGAAGCGTCACCTGCCAATATTTACATCTTAGTCAGACGGCTCGATGGCTCATTTTACTTTGAACATCTCAGTCGAGCGATCGAGACGATTCATGAAATCTCCTCGGAACTAATTCTGGAAAACGCTAATCTCTTATTCGACTGCATTCATCCAGAGGATCGGACTGGCTACGAAACAGCCGTCGAAGTGAGCCGGGAAAGCTTGCAACCATTTCAATATGAGTGGCGCATTGTCACCTCATCAGGCAAGATCAAATGGCTTCAAGGGAACTCCCGCCCGAAAGCGCGAGAAAATGGCGAGATCGTCTGGTACGGTGTGGTGATTGATATTACCGATCGCAAAACCGCACAATTAGCCCTACAAGAGAGTGAAGCCCGTTTAAGGGAAGCACAACGAGTTGCCCAAGTTGGCAGTTGGGAATTAGATGTGGCAACTCGGAAAAGCAAATGGTCAGAGCAAATGTTTCGGATCGTAGGACTCGATCCCAGCCAGCCAGAACCTTCATTTACAGAAATACAGGAAATTGTACCAGCAGAAGATCGAGATAAATTAGCTGCGGCTGTGGAACGAGCGATCGCAGAAGGAATAGCTTATGAAGTCGAACATCGCCTTTGTTGTCCAGATGGGTCAATTCGCTACATTGTCAGCAAAGGTCAGACAATTTTAGATCGTCAGCAACGGGTGATTAAGCTTTATGGAACTGGTTTGGATATTACCGATCGCAAACTAGCCGAATTAGCGTTACAAGCTAAAACCGAGGAACTCGATCGATTTTTCTCCGTTGCACTAGATTTACTTTGCATTGCCGATACCGATGGTTATTTTCATCGCCTCAACCAAGAGTGGGAAAGAACTTTGGGTTACAGTCTGTCAGAATTGGAGGGTAGCAGTTTCTGGGATTATGTCCATCCAGACGATTTAGAAAGTACTCTGGGTGCAGTTGCAGATCTGATTAATCAAAAACAGGTGATCAATTTTGTTAACCGCTTCCGTTGTTTTGATGGTTCCTATTGTTGGATTGAATGGCGATCTTTTCCCATTGGTAAATTGATCTATTCAGCTGCTAGAGATATTAGCGATCGCAAACAAGTAGAACAAGAACTTCAGCAAGCCAAAGAAGCAGCAGAAGCCGCAAACCAAGCTAAAAGTGCTTTTCTGGCAACTATGAGTCATGAACTTCGCACCCCACTTAACGCCATTTTGGGATTCGCCCAACTGATGAATCGAGATGCAACTCTCAACCCAGATTATCAGAACTACATGAAAATTATTCATAGTAATGGCAACTATCTCCTGAAGCTAATTAATGAAATTCTGGAACTCTCGAAGATAGAAGCTGGGAGAATTTTTTTGGAGAAAAAGGCGATCGACCTATTCGAGTTTCTTCAATCATTGCATACTACTTTTAGTCAGCAAGTCAGCAATCAGGAACTACAGGTAAATTTAGAAATTTTTCCACAAGTGCCACAATATATTATTACCGATCCGCAAAAGTTACAGCAAGTATTAATTAATTTGATTGGCAATGCTATTAAGTTTACCAAAAAAGGAAAAGTCACCTTGCGAGTGAGTTTAGAATTTCCCGAATCTTTCCTCTCTCTACGCTTTGAGGTTGAAGATACAGGAGTTGGCATTGCGCCTGAAGATTTAAAGATGATTTTTGATGCCTTTGCTCAAGCACCAGCAGGAAGGCAAACAGAGGAGGGTACAGGACTGGGATTAACTATTAGCCGGAAATTTATACAATTAATGGGTGGCAAAATTACAGTTAATAGTAACTTGGGAAAAGGTAGCACCTTTGCCTTCACCCTTCCAGTCAAAATCACTACAGAAACCAGCGTCCAACCAAAGCAACCAAAGCAACAAGTGATAGGACTCGCTCCTAATCAACCTATTTACCGAATTTTGATTGTAGATGATAATGCCGGAAATCGATTACTTTTAGTAAAACTGTTAGAAAAAGTGAAATTGGAAGTAAAAGAAGCGGTATCGGGTGAGGATGCTTTTTGGTTATGGCAACAATGGCATCCCGATTTAATTTTGATGGATTTGCGAATGCCGGGAATCAATGGCTATGAAACAACTAAGTTAATTCGCGCCGCAGAGCAAAAGAATCAAGAAGTAGAATCTGCTGCGATCGATCGCCCAACTATTATTATTGCTTTAACTGCCCAAGCGTCAGTTAGCGATCGTGCCCAAGCTCTCGCCGCTGGCTGTAATGACTATATCAGTAAACCCTTTGAAGTAGAAACCTTATTTCATAAAATCGCAAAACATCTGGAAATACGCTATACCTACGCTGACGATAGTTACAACTCACTCAATCAAGAAACATTGGCGAAAAATTTGACAATGGAAAATTTCACAGTGATGCCAGACAATTGGATAGTTGAACTTTATCAAGCTTCCCGAAGCTGCCAACAAAAAGCAGTCACGCAGTTAATCAAACAAATTCCAGAGGAACATTTATCTTTAGCTTTAGCTTTAGAGCAATTAAATCAAGATTTCGATTTTGAAAAGATTATGCAATTGACACAATTGTATCTTGCTAAATTCAGTTAAATAGAGCTTGCCTATATTATCTTCTACATTTTTTCAGCAAGCCCTATTTATTTTAAAGTTTCGCTCGAAACTCCCGACTCGCTTCCCCCAAACCTTTATCAGATTTAGCACTAATTAAAAACACCTTAAATTGCCGATCGCGACTTAAGTATTCCGTGTATGCTGCTTGTAAATAAGGTCGATAAGTTTCATCATTTTGGAGATAAACTTCAAAAAATGCCAGGGTTAAAGCATTGCTATAAGAATCTAAAAGCTTGGGTGGTGGCAATGTCAATTTAGTCACAGATTCAACGAGTTGCATTAACCCAGAACCTAAAACGGAGAAATCAACATGAGCTTGCCCTTCGATTAATGCTAAATATTTATTGGGAGTTGTCAGCATTTTGAACGATCGCACCTGCTCAAAAACAGCTGGCGTTGCTGGATCGTAAGTTCCCGCTTCCAGCATAGTTGGAATAGTAATTTGGCTCAAACCTTTAGCACCAAAAACACTATTATTAACTGGATTCAAAGCATAAACAGCTTTCACTCGCGGATCTCTTAAATTGTACGCTTGAGGGGGTAAATCTAATACCCGACACTGCACCAATAAAGAAAGGTCGAGATAGTTCAGATTATTATTACAATCCTTTTGTAAATTAGCAAAATCGATCGTTGCTCCTGCTACTGCTAACACAGTATAACCACCAAAAGAATGCCCCATCACTCCGACAGATTGCACATTTAAGCGTCCAGAAAACTCACTTTGATTGCGTCGTTCTAGTTCATCCAAAACATAACTGATATCTAGAGGAGTATCAATAAACTCCTGAGTTAGTAATACATTTCGCGATAATCCTTGCTGCATATTTTGTAGCTGAATCATATCGCTTCCCGGATGTTGGGGAATCGCGACAAAATAGCCATGAGATGTTAAATATTCGGCTCGTTCTGCAAGATCTTCAGGTCTAGAACCTAACCCATGAGAAAGAACAATTATCGGTGTTTTTCCCGTTCTCCAACTTTGGGGTTGATATAAGTCTACATAAAAAGAGCGTTGCCGCTTTCGATCTTGCAACTGCCAGCGTTTTTTTACAATTCCCAAATTACCAGATTTTCTCAAATCAGGTAAAGCCGAAAAGTTAGTTCCTACTTCTTTTTTAGCTTCCTCCTCCGAGAGTTGCGTCACCGTTTTAGTGAAATATTGGGTTGCTTCAACAACAATACCCGCTGCCTTGGACAAGTTTAAACTAGCTTGAACATCGATCCACATATTTGTTGGATATTTGCGGAACAAATTTAGCAAAGATAAACCTTTGGGATCGGAAGCTGCTAAAATAATTGCCGCCCGGAGAGCATATTTGCCATTAATATTGGGATCTGTACGGATGTAGGAACCGAACTGTTTTAACAAGCCTTCTCCCATCCCAGTGTAGAGAAATTGCGAAATGGGAACAAGATTTACTTTCATGGAAGAGTTAAGTAATTGTCGAAATCTTTCTTGTTCCTGTTTATCCGCTTTGAGAAAGTTGAAATAAAACTGTAGATCTGGAGGGACAACGCCTGTTTCGGCAAAAGTTTCCAGAGAACTAACTTGCAGTGATTGAACTAAGGAACCATATTGAAAATAAATTGTTTCTGCGGCTTTTGCCGGAAGAGTAGCGATCGCACTAGCACCAATTCCTAACAAAAGCAACTGAATTTTTCCTAGCCAATTAGATGCAGTTTGATAATTGAAAAACACGGTAAGTAATTTCCCTAATCATAAATTAAACTATCTATTTTTTGTAGAGATGTGGCATATAATATTCCTACAAAAAACTATTCTTGACCATTGGTTTGCTCAACCTTTAGTAAGCTGTCCAACCACCATCAGTGGCATAAGTGCAACCCGTTAAATTAGAAGCATCTTGAGATAGGAGAAAAAGAATAATTGCCCCTTGTTCCCAAACGGTAGCCGAACGATTTTTGGAATCAGCCGCAGACAAAATACTCTTTACTTTGAGTCCACCCATTGAGCCACCCTCTCCAGCTTTTTTCGTTGCTTGCACAAATTCACCTGCTCTCGCTACCATCGGTGTATCCGTAGCTGCCATATTGACTGAGTTGATCCGAATACCGTAAGGTGCATAATCTAAAGCAGCATTTCGCGTTAAGCCTGTAACTCCGTGTTTACTGGCAACATAAGCAGGATTTCCGGCTAATCCGGTTAAACCTGCGATCGAACCAATATTCACGATCGCGCCACCTTTACCCTGTCCTAACATCTGTCGCAGTTCTGAGCGCATCGACTTAAATACACCCGTTGTATTGGTAGCAATCACCGCATCCCAATATTCATCAGTAGCTAGGTGAATTGAATTAGGCAACAAATTGCGTTGATTATCAAAATTTAGCGGTTGAGCCGGATCTCCTCCATCCATCACCCCAGCCGCATTCAGCGCCAAATCGATACTGCCAAAGGTTTTCACGGCTTCTGCTATCATACGATCGCACAACGCCGTTTCCACGACATTGCCCACAATTGCGATCGCTTTATGCCCTTCCCCTTTAATCTTGCTAATTGTCTGATTTAGCTCTTTTTCCTTGCGGTCAACTCCAACCACATTAGCACCCTCACGAGCGGCTCTAATCGCCGTAGCCGATCCAATTCCCGTCGCCGCCCCCGTAATTAAAATCGTTTTTCCTTGAAATCGATCGGGAATAAAATAGTCAGGATTAGTTGGTTGAATATCCATAGTTTTTACCTCGCCTTTGATTGAATTGCTTGCAGAAGAAACAGCGATATTTGGGGCAGATTCAGCCTCCTCAGAGAAGTTGGAAAGCATAAGTGTTGTCACAAAAGAGCCAGTACCTAATACGAGAAACTGACGACGTGACAGCATATACTTCATGACTTCCTGTACTCCAGGATTGTCAGGATTAAGATGTTGAAAACTTGGTTTCATTGAATTGTTTCTAATTTCTGACTCCTAAAAAAGCTATTCTTCCCCAAAATGCTCTTTGAGTTTGGCTTCTTGTTCTGCGGAGAGATTAGATTGAATCAATTCTCCTTTTTCATCTGCTGAAAATGCCGCTTCTACTTTATCGATCGTCACTTTTCCAGTGAACAAAAACAATGCTGATGTTCCTTCAGTAACTTTTTCTTTGACATCTTTGATAAAATCATCATTAATGCCGTAATCACTAAAAGATCCAGACATTGAGCCTAATGCTGCACCCAGTACCATTCCTACAATAGGCATCAGAAAAATAAACCCAAACAACATTCCCCAAAAAGCACCGTCTATTGCACCTGTAGTAGCTAAATCGACTGCTTGACGAGTTTTTGGCTTTTTGCGACCTTGGGGCCAGGATACGATCGCCGCATCCTCAATTTCAATCAATTCTTGTTTTTGCAGTTCTACTAACTTTGCCATTACCTTTTCAGCACCATCAGCAGTGTGAAATTTCCAAACTGTTAGCGTGGTCATAATTGTCTTACTCCTGATTAAATTAAGAAATGGTATTTATCGAGTTTTGCCGTACAATTTAACAATTGCTCTTTCGTTTGAACCTGGACGAGATCTGTAAATCAAAGTGACGTAACGGATGGAGCGATCGCGTCCAGGGAGATCGATTACTCTTGATTGTTGATTTTTGCTAATGTATTGCCGCAAAGGAACATCGATAGTTCTTCCATTGCGTAAAGTAACGGTCATATTGAAGATTTGAATACCCGTTTCTTTAACTTCTAACTTGATGCGAGCAAACTGTTTTCCAGTTCTTACAGGAATAACATCGCGATCGGTAACTAAACGAACACTTCGTTCTCCTAAATATTCCCATCCATTTGCTAGTGTTGGTGCGATCGCTCCTAATAATGTCAAATTAAACGCCAACAAACTAACAATAACTGTTCTTCGTTTCATAAAAAACCTCTAATTAATTATTGATAATTGGTAATAGGAATCAGAATTTTTTACCTATTACCAATTACCGATTACCGATTACTAATTACCCCCTTACTCATCATCACCAGTTGGCATTTTGCTCTTATAAATTCCGCCTCCATTTACTAGTAGTTCAATCCCCGTTACCCAGCTAGCAGCAGGAGAAATCAAATAATTGAAAGCATAAGCAATGTCTTTTGGATTACCTCGGCGTTTCATCACAAACGAATCTGACAAACGTTTCAACATTGCTTCGTCATAACCTGCTTCTAAAGTTGCCGCACCATTATCCACAGAACCAATGATAATAGTATTCACCCGTACATCTGGCCCACTCATTGCTGCCATACTGCGCGACATATTTACCAACGCCGCTTTTGCATTACTGTAAGAAATAAACTCAGGAGAAGGAGTAGTACCCACCAAAGAACCGGAGAAAGTTACGGAAGCATTTTCTTCTTTTTTCAAATAAGGCATACAAAGCTTAGTCAAGTTGTAACTGCTGACAGTATTCAACACATAAGACTTCACCATGTAATCGGTGCTGACACCCCACAAAGGTGTAGATTCTCCCCAACCAACGTTGTTGATTAATGCAGTAATTTTGCCAAACTTGTTGATAGTAGCATCTACTAATTCTTGCAACTGTGCTTCATCAGTAACATTAGTTTTTATTGCCAAAGTTTCTTGTCCTGTCGCTTTGGTAATTTCATCAGCATTTTTTTGTGCTGCTTCCAAGTTCAAATCAGAAATTACAACTTTTGCGCCTGCTTCTGCTAAAACATGAGCAGTTGCACCTCCGATCGCACCACCCGCACCAGTAATAATTACCACGTAATCTTTGAGTGAAAACATATCAATAGTCATGATTGTTATCTCCTAAATGAAGTTAAAAAGATGAGAAAAAAGAGGTCATCCTTGGGCAGATTTTGTTGTTAATTTTTCTGTTGTGATTACAGATTTATCTGCTAAATCCGCCCCGACAAATGCAAAACTATCTAAGTAATCGTCAGCAAGATAATCAGCACAGCACTTAACACCAACGCCAGCAAAATTGCCTTAGCAAAACGGCGACTGAGTACCCCAACAATCAAAACCAACATGATTGCTATGCCACCCACACCGATATAAATCAAATCCTGACCTGTAGAATTAATTAAAGGATCGGCTGGTGGAGGGGTTTGAGTCTGAGCAATCAACAGAGGTATTTCTAACTGATTCATAGCAGTATTTTCCTAATCAAAAATTACTGTTTAAATCGTTAGAATGCTGCAATTCGTGCTAATTAGTCAAGTTCTTGCACGCCACCACCGCTAACGGTAAGCACTTGTCCGCTTACCCAACTTGCAGCGGGAGAACATAAGAATAAAGCAGCATAAGCAATGTCATTTGGTTGTCCCAAACGTGCTAAAGGTGTGTGTTTTAACATGACTTTTTCAACTTCTGGAGTGAGTACAGTTGCCAAAGCATCAGTTTTGATTGCTCCGGGAGCGATCGCATTTACCCGAATATTTTTTGGCCCTAAATCAAAGGCAATATTACGAGTTAAATGGCTTTCTGCTGCTTTTGAGGAACTGTAGGAAGCCATATTAATGTTTTTGTTTTCGCCTGCCATTGAGGAAATATTTAAGATTGCACCACCTCCCGCTGCTTCCATATAGGGGGCACATAATTGACAAAGGTGAAAAACTGAAAAAACATTGAGTTTATATGCCCAAATAAATGTGTCCATTGGCATATCAAAAGGTTTTGGTCCACCACCTCCAGCGTTGTTAACTAAGATAGTAATTTTGCCAAAGGAGTCGATCGCCTCCTTGACCAAATTTGCTAAGTTTTCATCATTAGTAACATCGCAGGCAACAGCGATCGCTTTTCCCCCATTAGCATTAATTCTTTCTGCTACTACATCGGCTGTTTCTTTTTTCAAGTCACTAACAACAACTGCCGCCCCAGCTTGGGCAAACAATTCTGCAATTCCCCGCCCAATTCCGGCTCCCCCACCTGTGACAATTGCCACCTGTCCATCAAGTTTAAATGCGTCTACTACTGACATATTTACTAACCTCCGTTAATCTAATTCAGGAATCAAAAAAAGCCGATCTTTGCAGCCAAAACTCTATTCGGGACGAAGCATTTCTTTCATTACAGCTGCATTAATAAACCAAGCTGCAACACCCGCAATCAAGCCCAGGATTATCGCTGCAATCAATGGTGTTACTAAAATCGTACCGAGAAATTTTTGCCAAAATAACGCTACTAATGCAGCCGTGCCAAAGGCGAATAGAGAATAAAATAAAACAGTTCTCAATCCAAAAAAGAAGAAAGGTCGATCGAGCAATTCTACCGGAGCTAATTGCAAGTTTTTCGCTTTCTTGCCAAAGTTAAAAAAGGCGATCGCACCCAAAATCAGGGATAGCATAAAGGCAGTCATTACACCTGATGAAAAAACGGTTTTTTCGTGCGTTGAAATCGTGTCTACTGTCATCGGTATAGCTGCTTTACCCTGAAACATGAACCAACCAATAATGCCGTTAATCACAGCGTTAATAATGCCGCTGACGATCGCTTCTTTTTGAATGATGTCGTTCGCTTTAGCTGAATCATGAATCATACAATAGGTCTGTTGCTTTAATCACATTCAAAGCATAAACAACAATAGTGGAAAACTGGTGCAAAAACTTGTTATTTTTGCATATTTTGATAGGAACGTAACCAAAACCAAGATAGAATAGCAGCTAGGAAAAGTCCGATCGCACTCACTAACATCATCTGAGTTACCCCGGTTGTAAATGCAGCCTGATAATTTCCTACTAACCCTTTTAACTGTTCTTGGGGAATAGCAAATTGAGCAGAAATTGACGGTATATTGCTACTTAAAACCTTCTGCAATAACTCGTTGACTTTCTGAATTCGCTCTTGATCTAATCCGGCTTTCGTAAGTTCTCCTAAGTAATAATTTCGCCCAAAAGCTGTTACCAAAGCGATGGTTACTGCTACTCCCATTGCATTTCCTAATTGCATGAATGCGTTATTAGTTGCAGAAGCTACACCTGCTAAAGTTGGAGGTGCGGAACTTAATAAAGCATTGGTACGGGGAATATTAGCGATCGCCATCCCTCCACCTAACAATAACATCGGAATTACTAATGTCCAAATTGTCAATTCTGGACTAATTAACTGGGAAAACAGAAACAGAGAAAAGGAAAAGATTAAAGTTCCTGTCACAATTAAAGAACGAATCGGAAAGCGATTAACTAAAGTACCGGAAATGATGCTAAAAACAAACAGCGATAATGTTAAAGGTAACAGCATCAAAGCAGATTCAACTGGAGATTTTTTCAGTAAAACTTGAAAGTAATTGGAAAGGTGAAAAAAGACTCCAGTTTGAGCAAAGGAAAACAAAAGAATCAGTAAAGCACCAAGGGAAAAAGCAGGTTTTTGAAATAGCGAAAGTTCCAATGCTGGCGATTCTACATGAGCTTCCCACCAGACGAAAATTCCTAAAATTATCAGTCCGATAACTCCCGGAATCAACACTCCCGCACTGAAAAAACCACCCGCACCACTTGCCTGACTAATACCATAAATCAGCGCAAATAACCCAACTGCACAAAGTAAAATTCCTTGCCAATCTAGTTTTTTATTTCCATCGGCTTTACTTTCCGAGACAAAGCGCAACATGAGAAATATAGTTAATAATCCCAGTGCAATCACTAAAGTAAAAACCGATCGCCAACCAAAAGCTTGATTAAAATATTGAATTGCTAGGGATGAAAACCCTCCCATGATTCCTAATGTTGCGCCGTAAATCCCGATCGCTTTTGGACGTTCCTCTCGATCAAAAGTAACAGTAATAATCGCCAATGCCAAAGGATTTACTAATGCCTGAAAAAACCCATCCATTGCCCGAATCCCAATCAAAGCACCAGCACTAGCAGCAAACATTGATAAAATTGCCGCTGCAACAATGCCACCTGTGCCAATTAAAATTAACCTGCGTCGCCCGTAAATATCGCCTAATGTACCACCACCTAAAATGAATGCTGCCAGCATCAAAGTGGAAACGCTTGACATTAAACCGATCGTTGCTTGCGGTGCATTCAAATCTTTTTGAATTGCGGGTACAATTAAGTTAAGAATGCCGGAATCGATCGCCACCATCAACACAGCAATAATACAGGCAAATAATACCATCCACCGCCCTGGATCTCGATGGGGATTCGTGATTGCAGAAGTCATAATTTTATGTTTCAGAAAATAAAGTAACCATAATTAGGAGTTCATCCTTAATCAATCAAATCGAGTCAAACCTTATCCTTCAGCCACTCCAAGATAAAGGAAAAAAGTGACAAACTCGGTCAAAAAGTAGTTTTGTTAGTTTTTTCGTCGATTTATTAGTCTAAACAGAGAAATTCTGAAAACTATCTTAGTTTGTCACCAGTTTGCTACTTTTTCATGATAGACTGCCAAATTATCTCAATCCCAGAATGCCAAATTTATCATCCATCA
Source organism: Floridaenema fluviatile BLCC-F154 (assembly GCF_041929135.1). Lineage (NCBI taxonomy): Bacteria > Bacillati > Cyanobacteriota > Cyanophyceae > Aerosakkonematales > Aerosakkonemataceae > Floridanema > Floridanema fluviatile. The sequence continues at coordinate 340,384 of NZ_JBHFNS010000094.1, forward strand.
ATTTGAACTCAAAAAGGCTAAAAGATCATGAGTAACACACAATCTACGCCAACTAATCCTCAATCTGATGTCGATCCCAATACAGAACCTTACACTAATCCTCATCCTGCTCCTGTAAAAGATCCTAATGTCGATCCTTATGCAAATCCCGAACCAGATTTGAATCAAAATCCGAATCTAGAACCCTACACAAATCCGCATCCTGAAGAACCAGTAATCGATCCTAATATCGATCCTTATACAAATCCCGAAGCTGAATAGGAATTTCTCCCCAATTCCTCATAAATTGAAGTGAATCGTCTGGATAGTATGCGAATTTTACTGGTTGAAGATGATCGGAATTTAGCAAAGGCATTGACTGCTGTTCTCAGCAAACACAATTACATTCTGGATGTTTCAACTGACGGTGAAATGGGTTGGGAAATGATTAATATCATTTCTTATGATTTAGTATTACTTGATGTCATGCTGCCGAAGTTGGATGGAATTAGTTTGTGTCGTCGCTTGCGAGACAATAATCTCCAAGTTCCAGTAATGCTGATGACAGCAAAAGATTCAATGACAGATAAATTAATCGGATTGGATAGTGGAGCAGATGACTACTTAGTGAAACCGTTTGAAATCCAAGAGTTACTGGCTCGAATTCGTGTTTTATCCCGACGATTAACGGAAAAATCCACAGCTATTCTTTCCTGTGGTAGTGTCCGTCTCAATTCCCAAATGCGGGAAATTAGTTATAACGGAAAAGTATTACCATTTAGCCGGAAAGAGTATTTACTAATAGAGCTATTTATCCGTCATCCTTGTCGGGTTTTTAGCCGCAGTGATATTGTCGATCATCTTTGGACATTGGATAAATTACCAACTGAGGATACAGTAAAATCCCATATTCGCCGGATTCGGAATAAGTTAAAGGAGGTGGGAGCAGAAGATTTAATTGAAACTCTTTATGGACATGGTTATCGAATTAATCCGCGGTTTTTAGAGAATTCGCTATCTACTTCTTCTTTGTCTTTGGCTCAAAGTAAAGAATTAAATGAATCGATCGCCCAAATTTGGCAAAATATCCAAGAGGGAGTGTTTAAACACTTGGATATTTTGGAAGAAACTACGATCGGTTTACAATCTCGAATCTTAGATCAAAATCAGATAAAGGCAGCACAAAAAAGTGCTCACCAGTTGGCGGGTACGGTGGCGACTTTTGGCTTTGAAGCTGCTTCTTATATTGCCAAGGCGATCGAAGTTCTCTTACAAAATCAACCTCTGTTAATTAACTTAGATTCACTTTCTCAATTAGTGAGAACTTTACGCTTAGAATTAGAAAAGTCTCCAGGGGATTTGGCAAATCAAGAAACTCAAACTGATGTGTTATTTTCTTGGTCTGATTTACCTTTAACTGATAGTGGAGAAATTCGAGTTTTGGCGATCGATGATGATGCCACAATTCTGATTTTATTGAAACAAATACTGGAAAATGTGGGAATCAAAGTTGCCACATTGGAAAACCCAACCCAAATTTGGCAAATATTAGAAACTGTTGCACCAAATTTATTAATTTTAGATATCAATATGCCTGAGATCAATGGGTTGGAAATATGTCGAACTGTGCGGAATACAGAGAAGTGGAGTTGGTTGCCAATTTTAATTCTTACCGTGCAAAGCGATCGTCAAACTGTACAACAAGTATTTGCTAGTGGTGCAGATGACTATTTAACCAAACCAATTGTACCAGAAGAACTCTCAACTCAAGTTCTCAATCGGATTAAGCGCAGCCAAAGACTTCCGAAGATTTAGAGACTAACAATTTCTGGAGAAATATCAATGCCAACTCAATCACATTAGATATAGCGTTTCTCGTTTGGATGCGGTACATTTGGGGGCGGGTTTTGATTGGTATATCTTTCACACAGCAAGGATTTCAGCTAAACCCGCCCCTACAATACGTATACCTCACCGTTATGAGAACTGCTATAAGTAATTTAAATGCGTGACAGTTTAGGCACATATTAATAATATTTATTCTCCTTCCCGAACTACCAAAACAGCGCAATGAGCATGATGGACAACATGATCGGTAACGCTTCCTATCAGCATCCTTTCAATGATTCCATAACTATGAGAACCGATGACAATTAAATCGCAGTTTTCCTGTTGAGCAACATCGCAAATAATATGTTTAGCATCGCCGAATTCTAACCGAGATTTAAACATAATCCCTGCTCGATCGCAGATATTTTCCGCCCATCGAATCGCTGAGATTGTGCGCTTTTCTTCCAACTCTACTAACTCTTCTTCTTGTTGCCAATTTGTTGTTGGAGCTTCGCCAAAAACACCGGGTAAAGGAGAAGTAGAGGTCATCATTACGGGTTCTTCAACTCCCAAAATCACGAAGGTTGCATTTTGGTGATTAACTAAATGCAGTGCTTTTTCTAGAGCTTTGTGGCTGGAATTTGATTCATCGATCGCCACCAGAATTTTCATTAAAACCTCCTAACTGAAAATAGTTTTTCTCTACTGGAATATCAATAGCCAACTGGGAAGATTTGATTATTTTAGTTCTAAAACAAGGATAACACGATAAGCTGTTACGCATTTAAAAGTCATATTGTAGGGTGCGTCAGATTTAGATATTTTCCTTTCTACATAGGCTTTACCATCTGACGCACCCTACTCGTTAATAAGTGATTTAAATGCGTAACAGCTTATGCCTACGGTATGCTATGCAAATAAAAATCTTATTCCAAAAAAGTGACAAAGTGGTGAAAATTTTTGGGATACTTGTAATTATTTTTCCCCGAATTTTACACTTTTTTAGAGTAAAATTTATAAGATAGTATGTTATTAGAATATCCATGAAAATTTATGATTATCAAAATATGTCAGAGATGATGAATCCTTCTGAAGTTCCGATCGAGAGACTTTTCTCTTTACTCAATCATGAACTCCGAACTCCGATCGCTTCTCTACAGACAGCACTCGATCTATTACAAATGTATCAACAGTGCGATCGATCGGAAGCTCAAGCACTATTAAATTTAGCTGTTGATAATGCCGATCGCTTAACCCAAACTATTGAAAATATTCTTGATTGGTATGATCTCGTACATAAAGCAAATGCTATATTTAAGCAGCCTTTGGATGGGGCGGCTTTGATCCAGCGGGTTGTCAGCAAGGTACAATTAATCGCAACTCAGCAGCGAATTCAAATTAATTTAGATATTCCTAACTTTATTCCTTTAACAGCAGACGATTATTATTTGAGTCGGGCTTTATCATATCTTCTCCATAATGCGATTAAGTTTTCTCCTAGCGATCGCCAAGTTTGGTTAACTGCTACCATAATTCAAACTGGAGAAACTTCTGATTTACCTACTTTACCTTACCTGCTGATTACCATTAAAGACGAAGGTGTGGGAATTCCTGAAACTTCCTTGCCACAAATTTTTCAACCCTTTGAACAAGTCGATTCTTCCGATACTCGTCGCTATGGAGGATTAGGATTAGAACTGGCAATCTGCGATCGAATCATTCAAGAACACCGAGGAAAAATCTGGGCTGAAAGTACATTGGGGGAGGGTAGTACTTTTTATGTTGCTTTACCACTAAGCTAAATAGCCAATTTTCACATCGCTCCTCAGAGAGATTAGTTTCCATCTCAGGCTGTATACCTTAAGATAGGTGAGGGTGCCAAGCGGGGAAAACCAATGGACGATCGCACTAAAACTAAAGAGGAACTCATTCAAGAATTGCAGGAATTACGAGCCGAAGTAGCAACTTTGAAACAGAATTCTTCAGCCGGGAATTCTTCTTTTAGATTGCCGCGTGTCAGTGGAAATTACTCCTCAACTTTAGCAACCAAAACTCAGCTTTTACAATTGCAGCCGGAGAAAAAGTTCAACCCAAAAGTAATAGAAATCGAGAACTATACCGGGCAACAACTACACCAAGAGCAATTGTTCGCTGGTTTTTTTAATGCGGCAACTCAGTCTAATATTGGATTATTCATTGTTGATAAAAACTTCCGCTTTCTCCACATTAATCAAACTTTGGCAGATATCAATGGATATTCGATCGAGTTCCATTTAGGTAAATATTTACCCGATTTGTTACCCGGACTTGCTCCTACCCTAACTCCTTTGTTCCAGGCTTTAATTGAGACAAGACAACCAATTTCTAATTTAGAAGTATCTGGTTATGTACCCAGTCAACCGGGAGTTTTACGACATTGGATCAACTCCTTTTTTCCGATTTCTAACTCTACAGATGATTCGATCGCGATCGGTGGGATTGTGGTAGAAATTACGGAGTATAAACAGGCGATCGAAGCACTACGCCAAAGTGAATTTAATCTGCGTACCGCCCAACGCATTGCTCATGTAGGAAGTTGGCATTGGGATTGTGTGAAAAACACCATCACTTGGTCGGAAGAAATGTATCAAATTCATGGACTCGATCCAAATCAACCTGCACTACAAGCGAAAGTCAAAGAAATTGAACGTTTCATTCATCCAGATGACTTAGCTGAATATCAAAAATTAGTCGATCGAGCCTTAGCAGGTTACTCCTTTGAAACTGATTTACGGATTATTCGCCCAGATGGGGAAATTCGCTACATTGAAGCGCGAGGAGAACCAGGAGTTTTCAACGAGCAGGGAGAATTGTTGCACTTGTATGGTACGGCACTGGATGTAACCGATCGCAAACAAGTAGAACAGGCATTACGTCAAAGTGAATTGGCTTTGCGAGAAGCCCAAAGAGTCGCTCATGTGGGCAGTTGGCAATGGGAAAAAGGGAAAAAAATTACTTGGTCTGAAGAAATTTATCGGATTCACGGACTAGAGCCCAACAGTTCTTTATCCGATCTGGAAAAGATGAGCAAATACATTCATCCAGATGATTTCGACCTTTATCAAGAAATGCAAAAGGCAGCAGTAACAGGCAAAGGTTTTGAATGCGATTTGCGAATTATCCGTCCTGATGGGGAAGTTCGCTACGTTGAAGCTAGAGTAGAACCAGCGATTTTTAATGAGCAAGGGCAGGCGATTTGGTTATTTGGTACGCTTTTAGATGTGACCGATCGCAAACAAGTAGAAGCCCAACTCCGTCAAAGCGAAGCAAATTTAGCCAGAGCCCAAAAAATTGCCCACATTGGTAGTTGGGAGTATGACATTGCCAGTCAAATTTGTACTTGGTCAGAAGAATTGTATCGCATTCATCAACTCGATCCGAGTCAACCTGCACCAGTGGGTGAAAAGATGGATTGCTTGATTCATCCTGATGATTTATGGATCGATCGACAATTGGTAAAAGCTCGTTTAGCAGCGGGAAAGCCTTGTGAAGCAAACCTGCGAATCGTGCGACGGGATGGGGAAATGCGATACATTGAAGTTCGAGGTGAGCCAGTTTTTGACTACCAAGGACAGATAACTGGTTGGGTGGGAACGGTGATGGATATTACCGAACAGCATAAATTAGAGTGTCTCAAACGTGAATTTGTTTCGATTGTTAGTCATGAACTGCGGACTCCTCTAACTTCTATGCAAGTTGCTTTAAGTTTGCTGGATCAACAGTTAGTCGATCCGACTTCTGAAGATGGAAAAGGGATGATTCATGTTGCAGCCGAAGGTGTCGATCGCTTAGTCCGTTTGGTGAATGATATCCTCGATTTAGAAAGACTCGATTCTGGTAAAGTTAACATTGAAAAACAGGTTTGTTGCCCAGCGAACTTGATTCAGTATGCGATCGATCAAATGAAAGATTTGGCAAATAAATCAAATATCAAATTTCAATTATCTGTGCAATCTTGTCCGATTCCAGCCGATCCCGATCGTCTAATTCAAGTTCTCACCAATTTACTCAGTAATGCAATTCGTTTTTCTCCAGTACATTCAACTATCCAAATTCATGTAGAAACTTTTCAGGAAACATCTGCCAAATTCATCAAATTTATGGTCAAAGATTCTGGGCGAGGTATTCCCAGCGATCGGCTAGAAAGCATTTTTGAAAGATTTCAGCAAGTCGATGCTTCTGATTCCCGTCAAAAAGGCGGAAGTGGATTAGGATTAGCAATTTGCCGGAGTATCATTGGGCAACATGGAGGACGAATTTGGGCAGAAAGTACTTTAGGAAAAGGTAGCAGTTTTTATTTCACTTTACCGATTTTGGAGGACGATCGCAATGGCAAAGAAAGTTATTCTGCTGATTGACGACGAACCAGGAATTCGTCAAGTAATTCCTGTTGCATTCCGCGTAATTGCTGCTTGGGAAACCTTAATTGCAGATTCTTGTCAATCAGGAATTGCCCTTGCGGAGACTGAAAAACCAGATGCAATTTTACTAGATGTAATGATGCCAGAAATGGATGGCATTACTGCATTTGAGAAAATGCAATCTAATCCGATAATTCGCTTAATTCCTACTATTTTATTGACGGCTAAAGCTCAAGCAAGCGATCGCGAAAGATTTGCTCAATTAGCCGTTGCCGGAGTGATTACTAAACCTTTCAAAGCACCGGATTTAGTTAATCAAGTTCGATTAATTTTACACTGGAATGACTAAAATCCCTAATAAAAATTGGTTTCTGTAATTTCTATTTTCATAAGTGATGGGATTAATTTGCTCGACTACTTTTGGTTAATATAGATACAGGGAAAATTAAGCTATTGAAGTCGATCGGCTTTTTGTTCTATTTTTTCAATTTATTTTAGTAAGTTACTTTACATCTTTCTTAAAGGTAATTTCTCCTGGTTCAGGTTAGCGATCGCAACTTAATCAGAACTTAAAATATTAAGATCATAATACCCAATTTTTGACTAATCATATTACACTGCTAATTCAGTAGCTAAGATTTTTTAGTAGTAATTTAAAAAAGTGTTGCAATGAAAATACTGTTGGTAGAAGATGATACTTTAGTGAGTGCGGCGTTGCAAGATCTACTAGCGGCGAACCACTACATCACTACTTTAGCGACTGATGGGCAAACTGGGTTAAACTTGGCGATGGCTGGGGAATTTGATTTAATTGTGCTAGATTTGCAGATTCCCAAGGTTGATGGCATTACTTTGTGTCGTCAGCTACGTAGTCAAGATTACAATAAACCTATTCTGTTGTTGACAGCAAAAAATTCGGATGCTGATATTGTAGCTGGGTTGGATGCGGGCGCAGATGATTATGTTATCAAACCCTATCAACCGAAAGCTTTACTAGCAAGAATTCGGGCATTATTGAGGAGAAGTAGTGCAGTTTTAGCTCAGGATGTTAACCAATCTTCTCGTTTAACTTGGGGAAATCTTTGTTTAGATTTGAATTCCGGTCGGGTAAGATTTGGTGAGGAAGTTATTCCTTTGACGGCGACGGAGTATAATTTGTTGGAGTTATTTTTACGAAATCCCGATCGCATTTTCAGCCGCAGTGCTATTTTAGATTCCCTTTGGGGATTTGACGATCCACCCACAGAAAGGGCAATTACTACTCATATTAAAGAGGTGCGAAAAAAGCTGAAAGCGGGAGGTTTAACTGAAGAAATTATTACAACTATTTATGGTATGGGTTATCGACTGAAACCATATCCAAAAACTACTCCTGGTGATGCTACGGAGGCAAGCAAAAAAAGCCCAAAAATGCGATCTATTAATCGGGTAATTGAGCAGTTTCGGGATTTATTGCAAGCACAAGTTGCGGTTTTAGTGGCAGCAAAAACTGCTTTATTGGCGGGAAATTTAGATGAGGAATTATATCAATCAGCTAGGTACGAAGCGCATAAATTAGCTGGTTCTTTGGGGTCTTTTGGCTATCCTCAAGGGTCAAAATATGCCCGATCGATCGAGCATATTTTAGAAAGTAATTCCCCTTTGTCTGACGAGCGAATTTCCCGCTTTTCCCAATTGGTAACAGCTTTGGAAACGGAATTAAGTAAACCTCCAATTCCGATAAATTTGGTAAATGAGACTGAAAGGAAAAATTATCGGGTTTTGGCGATCGATCGTGATGCCTCACTTATGGAACAGCTATTAAGAGAAGCAGATGCTTGGGGAATTGAAATAACAATAGCACAGGATTGGGAAACAGCCCGATCGCGAATTAATTTCCGACCGCCTGATTTAGTACTCTTAGATTTGAGTTTTTCCGATAGCGAAGCCGAAGGGTTAACATTGTTACAAGAATTAATGGCAAATTCGCCCCAAATTCCAGTGATTGTATTTACCGATCGAGATACTTTGAGCGATCGCTTAACAGTTTCTCGCTTAGGGGCAAGACAATTTTTACATAAACCTGCCACAACTGAGCAAATTTTTCGGGCAATCTGCCGGGTTTTTCCTACTAATAATACAGAAGCTAAAGTATTAATTGTTGATGATGACCCCGCAGTATTAACTCACTTAAAAGCATTACTGACTCCGTGGGGTTTACAAGTATTTACTTTAACTGAATCGGAAAAATTTTGGGATGTGTTAATTGCTACTGCGCCAAACTTAGTAGTTTTGGATTTAGAAATGCCGTTAGTTAGTGGGTTAGAATTATGTCAAGTAATTCGACAGGATGCTCAATGGGGTGATTTGCCAATTTTGGTTGTAACTGCTCATACTGATGCGGAATCTCTTCAGCAAGCTTTTGCAGCTGGAGCCGATGACTTTATTACTAAGCCAGTATTAGGGCCAGAATTGGTAACAAGAATATTAAGTAGAATTGAGCGTAATCGATTTTTAACAAAAAATAGGGAAAAATAAGATTAACGATCGACAATTTAGGTGATAAGGAAAATGTATCAGCACTTGTTACCTTATTTGGTGGCGATCGCTTTAACGGCGATCGCTCTTCTACTGACAATTTGGCTCAAATCACTGCTGTATCCAATTATTAGTACATTTTTTTACATTGCCATCATTTTCAGTACTTGGTATGGCGGCTTACGACCTGGGTTTGTTGCAGTAGTTCTCTCTACATTGGCAATTGATTATTTTTTAATTTATCCATCAAATAAATTTAGCAGTACTCCCCAAGAAAACTTTTTCCGCTTAGGCATTTTTTTCCTAGTTGCTTTAATTATCAACGTATTTAGTAGCAATCTTTTAGATAGCCAACAAAAGATTAAACAACTTAACCAAAAAATCCAGGAAAGTGTTGAATCTTTAACAATGGCAGCTGGAGCCGCAGAAATTGGGATGTGGAGATGGGATTTAGTTAAGGGAAAAATTTATTGGTCGCCCGAACATGAATTATTATTTGATTTAGTTCCGGGAAGTTTTGATGGTAAATATGAAACTTTTGTTGCTTGCTTGCATCCTGACGATCGAGAACGAGTCACCCAAGCATTACAACAAGCAATTACAAATGATAGCCTTTATCAGCAAGAATTTCGCGTAGTTTGGGCAGATGGTAGCGTACATTGGATTGAGGGAAAAGGACACGCTTTTTATAATCAAGAGAAACAGCCAATTTTGATGACGGGAATAGCTGTAGGAATTGACGATCGCAAACAAGCGCAAAGCTTAGTAGAACAGCAATTCGAGCAACAAAATTTGGTAATGGAAGTTACCCAGCGCATCCGAACATCGCTTGATTTACCAGATATTTTGCAAACAACTGTAGATGAAATCCGACGGTTATTGAAAACCGATCGGGTAATTATATTTCAATTTTCTCCCAATTGGAATGGCACTGTAATTGTAGAATCTGTTGACACAAAATGGACAGCTATTTTATCAACTGAAATTTACGATCCTTGCTTTGGGGAACGGTACGTTGAATTTTATAAAAATGGTTTAATTACTGCTAAATCTGACATCTATCAAGCTGGAATCGATCCCTGTCACCTAGAATTATTGGCGAATTTTCAAGTTAAGGCGAATTTGGTAGTTCCGATTTCCAAGCAAGATCAATTATGGGGATTATTAATTGCTCATCACTGTGAAAATCCCCGGCAATGGCAATTTTACGAAATCGAATTGATGCGACAATTAGCGGCACAAGTGAGCATTGCGATTCAACAATCTGAATTATTTTCCCAGTTACAAACTGAACTAAATGAACGAAAAAAAATTGAAGCTTATTTACGAGAAAGTGAATTGCGATATCGCTCTTTAGTTAATGCTTCGGCTCAAATTATTTGGCACTCTGATGCTGAAGGAAGGACAATAATTGCGCCCACAGGTTGGGAAGAACTGACTGGACAATCTGCAATAAATTGCTTGGAATGGGGTTGGCTAAATATGGTTCATCCAGACGATCGCGATCGTGTCGCCCAAATTTGGAGCGAATCCTGCATCAACCGCACTATTTATGAAACCGAATTTCGGATTCGGATCAAAGATGGTAGTTATCGAGATTTTGCCGTTCGAGGTGTGCCAATTTTAGATACAAATGGCGAAGTTATTGAGTGGATTGGTGCTTGTCAAGATATTACAGAACGCCAACAAGCCAGAATGGTTTTACAACAAATGAATGCCGAACTTGTGCAAAGAGTAGCAGAACGAACGGCAGAATTGGTTCAAGCAAACGATCGCCTACAAGAAGGATTAATACTAAAATCGAGGTTACAGCGGGAACTACTTAAAAGGGAAAAATTATTAGATGGTTTCTTCAATGCTGCATCATCAGCAAGTATCGGGCTAGCAATTCACGATCGACAACTCAATTACATGAAAATTAATCAAGCTTTAGCAGATCTTGACGGTTTTAGTATTGAAGCATTTTTGGGTCGAAATATTGCCGAAATGTTACCACATCTAGCTGAAGAAATTATTCCAGCTATGCAAAGAGTAATTGAAACAGGACAATCAATTCGTAGGTTAGAAATAAGTGAAAAAAATCCGACTCAACCGGAACTTCTCCATTACTGGCTAGTTTCCCATTTTCCCATTTTTGGCGAAATTGGAGAGGTAATGGCTGTAGGCACTATTCTCCTCGATATTACTGAACGCAAACGCATTGAAGAAGCTTTAAAACTGACTCATCATCAACTGAGCTTTCACGTTGAAAATACTCCTCTGGCAACGATCGTCTGGGACGATAAATTTCGAGTTAAACAATGGTCTAAACAAGCAGAAAAGATCTTTGGCTGGACTGCTGAAGAAGTTTTTGGGAAGACAATGTTCGATTGGCAATTTATTTTTGTAGAGGATCTAGAAATAGTCAAATCAGTTCAGTCAAATTTGTTAAAAGGCAATACAATGTTGTGTAATAATCGCAATTACCGCAAAGATGGCACGTTGGTTTATTGTGAATGGTATAACTCAGCTTTGTTAGATGAATTAGGGAATTTAGTATCTGTTTTTTCTTTGGCGCAAGATGTTACCGATCGCAAACAAGCAGAAATCGCCAGGGAACAAGCTAATGCTCAATTACAGGAAGCTAATCAAGAATTAGAAGAAACGCTACAAGAACTGCAACTTGCTGAGGAAGAGATCAGAGAAGCTAATTACCAATTAGAGATCGCCCTTTTAAATACACAATTACAGCAAATCCGATATGAAGACTTATTTAACTTTGCCCCAGATGGTTATCTAGTAACAGATACCAATGGCAACATTCAAGAGGCTAATCAAGCCGCAAGCAATCTTTTATTAACTAGTTCATTTAACTTAGTTAACCAGCCTTTAAATATCTACATCTTTGAACCCGATCGCCCTATTTTTTACACAAGTTTAAACCAGTTGCGGGGGTTATTGGGTAGACAAACTTACGAGTTAAGAATCAAACCTCGCCAGGGTCAACCCTTCCCAGCAGGGATTACAGCCTCCACTATTTGCAATCCAGAGAGAGAAGTAATTGGGATTCGCTGGCTGATTAAAAGTCTCAGCGAGCAAAAACAAGCCGAAGCAGCTTTGCAGCAAAGCGAAGAACGTCGCCGATTAGCTTTAGATTTAACTAAGCTGGGCTTTTGGGATTTAAACTTGCTGACTAAAGAAATAATCTGGAATGATAATCATTTCAATCTACTGGGTTTAATTCCGAATCAGACACAACCCAGCTATGAACTTTGGCTTAATTCAGTTCATCCTGAAGATGCTAATTATACGGAACAAAGATTTTTAAGTTCCTTAGAAAGCCGCACTGATTATCAAGCTGAATATCGAGTGATTTATCCTGATGGTTCAATACATTGGCTGATGGCACGAGGAAAGGCAATTTATGATGAATCTACTAACCAACCTTTGCGATCTCTGGGTGTGATATGGGATATTAGCGAGCAGAAAAAAGTCGAAGTGACTTTGCGCGAAACTGAAGAAAAGTTCCGTCAATTAGCAGAAAACATTCAAACAGCATTTTGGATCAAGGATATTGAAACTCAGAAAATTATTTATCTAAGTAATGCTTATGAAAATATTTGGCAAAGAAGTTGTGAAAGTGTCCATCAAAACATTTTAAATTGGTTAGAAACAGTTCATCCAGACGATCGCCAATCTGTCGAAGCTATATTCCTTGAAGTAGAAAACCCAAAACCATGCGAGGCAAAATATCGGATTATTCGCCCCGATGGTTCGATTCGTTGGATTCGCGATCGAGCTTTCCCGATCGCTAATGAAGCCGGAGAAATTGTTCGCATTGCTGGCATTGCCGAAGATATTACCGAAAAGCAGCAAATCGAACAAATGAAAGAGGAATTTATTGGCATTGTTAGCCATGAACTTCGCACCCCTTTAACCGGAATTCAAATGTCTTTAGGATTATTACAAACTGGAGTTTATAATCAGAACACTGCAAAATTTCAACGAATGCTCGATATAGCATTAACTGATACTAATCGTTTAGTAAACTTAGTAAATGATATTTTGCATTTAGAAAGATTAGAGTCAGGAAAATCAGTTTTAGAGAAAACAAACTGCCAAGCGATAGATTTAATCCAACAAGCAGTTAATGGTATGGAAGCACTAGCTACTTCGCAACAGGTTAGATTACAAATTAACTTTTGTAACGTGCAAGTTTGGGCAGCGAGAGATGCGATCGTTCAAACTTTAACCAACTTATTAAGTAATGCGCTCAAATTTTCCTCAGCTAATTCTACAATTACCCTAAGTGCAGAATCTCAAACCGATATGGTTTTGTTCCAAGTCAAAGACGAAGGACGCGGTATCCCCGCTGATAAACTAGAAGCGATCTTTGGGCGCTTTCAACAAGTCGATAGTTCCGACTCCCGTGAAAAAGGCGGAACTGGATTAGGATTAGCTATTTGTCAGAGTATCATTCACCAGCATGGTGGAAAAATTTGGGTAGAAAGCACTTTAGGCAAAGGTAGCACCTTTTTCTTCACTTTACCGAAACAGGCAGACTAGCTTAAGTAGGGTGCCTCTAACTCTTTCGTTCTTAGCCCCCCTTACTAAGGGGGGTTGGGGGGATCGAAACCTAGTCATCACAGCATTAGATCCCCCCTAGCCCCCCTTACTAAGGGGGGAACAGTAGCAACTTCGGTTACTAACTCTTTCGTTCTTAGCCCCCCTTACTAAGGGGGGTTGGGGGGATCGAAACCTAGTCGTCACAGCATTAGATCCCCCCTAGCCCCCCTTACTAAGGGGGGAACAGTAGCAACCGTTCTTAGCCCCCCTTACTAAGGGGGGTTGGGGGGATCGAAACCTAGGCTTGGCAGAAATCCATGCTGCCGACCCCACAGTAGGTCGTGGGGAACCGTAGCAACCGTTCTTCGCCCCCCTTACTACGGGGGGTTGGGGGGATCGAAACCTAGTCATCACAGCATTAGATCCCCCCTAGCCCCCCTTACCAAGGGGGGAACAGTAGCAACCGTTCTTAGCCCCCCTTACTAAGGGGGGTTGGGGGGATCGAAACCTAGTCATCACAGCATTAGATCCCCCCTAACCCCCCTTACTAAGGGGGGAACAGGAAAGTACTTGACACTCCCCAGGTCTAAAGACACGGGGATTCTTGTTTCTTAGAACGCTGCTTTTTGGTACTAATACCAACGAGTCTTACGCCTTCTCCACAAGCTTGAAATACTGCGTGTCCCGCAGTATTTGGTAAGTCCTAGTTGTATTAAAATACGTAATTGATTTAACTGGAGAAAAAATTATGACAGATCGAACAATATTAGTTGTTGATGATGAAGTACATCTCCGGGAACTAGTACAAGCTTGTCTAGAAGACTTGGGGGGATGGAATACTGTAGCAGCGGCAACAGGGGAAGAATGCTTACAAATAGTTCAAACTCAAAATTTTGATGCGATTCTTCTTGATGTATCAATGCCAGGAATGGATGGTTATGAAGTATACCAAAAACTTCAATCTAACCCGAAATCAAAATCGATTCCGGTAATTTTTCTCACAGCTAGAGTATTGCCTAGCGATCGCGATCGATTCAGAAATATGAGCATTACAGGAGTAATTACTAAACCTGTACAACCCCTAACTTTGACCCAAGAAATTAGAGAAATTTTAGGTTGGTAGCTATATATTTTCTAAAAATCAATTCTCTCAGTACATTGTTGCGCCTTACCGCAAAATCGGGCGCTAAAGCGCAAAAAAGTACTTATACAAAATATATTGAGCTTTGCAAAGATAGTTTAATAAACTTAACTTCTTTATAAGTTCCTTATTTTGTCTTTGTATAAATCTCACTAGTAGAATATCTCTTTTTTAATAGCTGAAAACTTTTAACAACCGAGGTTTTTTATGGCTACTTGCCCTTGTTGTTCTCATCAAATGTTACGTCATATCCGGGGAAATCAAAGTTACTGGTTTTGTCGTCATTGTTGGCAAGAAATGCCTAACTTAGATAATTATCAACAAAACTTGTCTCTATCTCAATTTTCCCCTAGATCTCTGGGACTGAAAAAACCTGTTTCTCTGTTAGCAGTAGTTTAATCGGCGATCGGTAATCGAGTGGAACATTTTAGTGAGGGGATAATACAAAGTATATTTGGTAAGCTTTGGGTTGGTAAATTTTTCATCACTAACAGGCAATTAAAAAATGTTTCAAATTTAACATTGCCACTTCAATAGTTAAGCAGCAAATTTTTATATTGCGGATTGTTGAGAGGTGAGGAAAATCACAAGGGATTCGAGATAATTTAATTGATAGCTCGATCGCCTTGGTGCATGATCGCGTTATGATTAAAATCTCTCTCCGTCCAATCCAAGCTATCTGCCACGCACCCATGAGGAGAATTTTGCCGATATTACTGGGTGTGGTGGTTACTGTTGCAGTATTATTTTTGTGGTATCAGCTTTCAGTACAAGAAAAACTATACATTGAAGAGTTAACTCGTGCTGAAGCTACCACAATTGAAATGAATCTAACCCATGAACTAACAACTCGAATCCGCGCACTTCAGCGGATGGCAAAACGATGGGAAAATGGCAATGGAACACCGCGAACAATTTGGGAAGATGACGCAGCAGCTTACCTAAAAGATTTTTATGGTTATCGAGCGATCGAATATATCGACCCTTCATATCATGTTCGCTGGATAGTACCATTAGCAGGAAATGAAGCAGCACAAAATTTAGATCTCACTCAAGAACCACGTCGCCACATTACTTTAAAAGTAGCGCAGGAACTCCGTCAACCAATTATTACCGGAACTATTGACTTAGTTCAAGGAGGAAAAGGATTTTTAGTAAGCGTGCCTTTATTTGTGAGCGATCGCTTCGATGGTTTTATTTTAGGAGTTTTTCAAATCCCCGATCTATTCGAGGGAGTTTTAACTAAATCCCAAAATTACAACGTGCAAATATCCGATCGCAACCAACTAATTTACAACCAAGGTATCCAAGCGCAAACAAACCTGAAACAAACCGTCACAGTTCAAGCTTATGGGGTTAATTGGCAAGTTGAAGTTTTCCCCAATGTAAAATTATTATTTCCGAAACATTCACTATTACCAACAGTTGTATTAATTACCGGATTAATTTTAGCTTGGTTATTGGCAATAGTCGTATATTTAATTGAAGTGAGCTATTACCGAATTCGCCAAGCTCAACAAACCAATCGACAGTTACAACATGAAATAAACCAAAGAAAAAAAATAGAAAGAGCCTTAGAAATTTCTCAATCTCGATTTGCCGGGATTTTAGATATTGCCAATGATGCGATTATTTCAGTCGATCGAAGTCAGCGAATTACCTTATTTAATCAAGGGGCGGAGAAAATTTTTGGCTATAAAACCCAAGAAATTTTAGGAAAACCTTTGACTTTATTATTACCCGATCGCTTTGCCAACTCTCACGAGCAACACATTAAAAATTATGCTGAGAAACCCGGAGGAACAAGACAAATGTTCCAGCGAGGTGAAATTTTTGGACGGCGAAAAGATGGCACAGAATTTCCCTGCGAAGCTTCAATTTCTAAACTGAATATTAACGGTGAAATTATCTTTACCACTTTTCTTCGGGATATTACCGCCAAACAACAAGCAGAAAAAGCTCTGCGGGAAAGTGAAGCTACCAAACAAGCAATTATTGAAGCAATTCCAGATTTACTAATTCGGATGCGCTCGAACGGAGATTATTTGGATTTCATTGCTAGTAATGAGTTTAATATTTTTCAGCCCGATTGCGATCGTCACGGAGTCAATTTATATGGCATTTTACCCCGAAAATTAGCAGAAATGCGAATGCACCACACACAAAAAGCTCTGCAATCTGGCATCATGCAAATTTACGAACATGAAATTTTTATTAAAGATACACTACGTTACGAAGAAGTGCGAATCGTGCCATTATTGCCAGATGAAGTATTAATTATGGTGCGGGATATTACCGATCGCAAGCAAGCCGAAGCCGACTTAAAGCAACAAAAAGAAATGTTTCAGACGATCGTTAATCATATTCCAGTGATGATTTCCATGTTTAACTCCGAAGGCAAAATTGAATTTATTAACCCGGAATTAGAAAAGGTTTTAGGTTGGTCACAGGAAGAATGTCAACAACGAGATGTTTTGTCTGAATGTTTTACCGATCCAGTAGAGTATCAACAAGTTTTACAACACATGATGTCAGCTAATGGCAAATGGAAAGATTTAAAAACATTAACTGCAACTGGAAAAGAATTAGAAACAACTTGGGCAAACGTGCAACTTTCTAATGGTTATTTTTTAGGAATTGGACAAGATATTAGCGATCGGAAACGCAACGAAATCGAACTACGAAAAGCAATGGAAGCCGCCGAAGCCGCTAACTTAGCCAAAACCATTTTCCTAGCTAACATGAGTCATGAATTACGCACCCCACTAAATGTAATTCTCGGCTTTACTCAAGTATTAACACGCGATCCTTCTCTAACTCTTAGTCAAAGAGAAGACTTACAAACAATTCGCCGCAGTGGAGATTACCTACTCAGTTTAATTAACGATGTTTTAGATCTTTCCAAAATAGAATCTGGGCATTATACCCTCGAAAAAAGCGAATTTGACTTAATTGCTATGCTCAATTCTCTCAAGAGTATGTTATCTGAAAGAGCTAGTTCTAAAAGATTAAAATTAGTCTTTAATATTTCGCCAGAAGTACCCCAATTTATCATTGCTGACGCACAAAAAATTCGGCAAATTTTGCTGAATCTCCTCAGTAATGCCATTAAATTTACCAACAAAGGTAGCGTAACTTTACAACTTACAGTTAAGCAGGAAGAAGATAATAACTCAAAATTATGCCTTCAATTTCAAGTAATAGATACAGGATTAGGTATTGCAGATGAAGAATTAGAGACAATTTTTGATGCTTTTGTGCAAGCGCAAGCCGGAAGAAATGCTACTAATGGTACTGGTTTAGGTTTAACTATTAGTCGCAAGTTGCTGCAATTAATGGGAGGAGAAATTTCTGTAAGGAGTATTTTGGGAGAGGGAAGTACATTTACTTTTACTCTTCCGGTAACTCGAAGCAACGCAACTAATTTAGAGTTGGAAAAGAGCGATCGCTTAATTATTGGCTTAGCTCCTAATCAACCTCAGCGGCGAGTTTTAGTAGTTGACGATCGACCAGAAAATCGCTTGCTGTTAGTTAAATTACTCATTCAACTAGGTTTTGCAGTTCAAGAAGCTAGCAACGGAAAAGAAGCAGTAGAAATTTGGCAAGAATGGCAACCCGATTTAATTTGGATGGATATTCGGATGCCGATATTGGATGGATATGAAGCAACTAAACAAATTAGGGCAATGGAAACTGAACCAACTAGTATTATAATTGCCCTTACTGCTCAGGCTTCCCATAGCGATCGAAACCTCGCCCTAGCCGCAGGTTGCAATGACTATATCAGCAAACCATTCCGAGAGGAAACATTATTTCTGAAAATGAAGGAATATTTGGGTTTAGAATACATTTATGCAGAACCGCAATCTACAGAAAATCAAGAATCTACTGTCTTTGATTCATCAGAAAATCAAACTTTTTTGGATGGGTGCGATCTACAAATACTAAATTCATTGCCTGAAGAATGGTTCACTGAAATGGAAAATTCTGCCGTCTGTGGAGACGATGTTGCCGTTACAGAACTGATTAACCAACTTCCGCCAACAGTATCTAAATTGGCTATTTACTTAAAGAAGTTGGTAGATAATTATGAATTTGAAGAAATTATTCAAGTACTTTTAACCCTTTCTTCTGCCAAGGGTTCATTATGACTACCTTACTTAAATCCCCATCTGAAATAAATATTTTGATTGTAGATGATAACCCTGACAACTTGCGCTTGTTAGCCAAAATGCTGGAGTTACAAGGTTATATTGTTCGCAAATCCTTAAGTGGAAAAATAGCATTACAAGGTGTACATCGCCATCCACCGGATTTAATTTTGCTCGATATTAATATGCCAGAAATGAGTGGCTACGAAGTTTGTCAACATTTAAAATCGTCAGAAGTTACCCGCCATATTCCGATTATTTTTATTAGTGCCTTGGATCAAATAAATGATAAACTCCGAGCATTTGAAATGGGAGCACAAGATTATATTAGTAAACCTTTTCAAGAATTGGAAGTATTAGCCAGAATTAAAAATCAATTATTAATTCAACAACAACAGCAACTTTTGTTGGAACAAAATCAACAGTTAGAAAAAGAAATTAAAGAACGGGAGCTAATTGAAGCCAAAGTCCGACATTTAAATACGAATTTAGAAAGAAGTGTGCAAATTCGCACTTTACAATTACAGCAATCTTTAAACTTTGCTGCTACATTAAAGCAGATTTCCGATCGAGTGCGAGATTCTTTAGATCAAAATCAAATTTTAAAAATGGCAGTGGAAGCATTAGGAGTAGCGTTAGAAGTTAATTCTTGTGATGCTGTACTTTATCATCCCGATCTCTTAACTTCCATGATCCGCTATCAATGGATACAACCAGGATTCAATTTTACTCAAGAACAATCATTTTATCTCTCAGATTTTCCTGAACTTTATGAACAATTAAAACAAAAATATTGTTTTGCTTTCTGCCAAATTGAGTCAGCAAAACATTCCAATTATTCAGCGATTCTCGCCTGCCCAATTTTTGACAATCAAGTAGAAGAAACCGGAGTTTTAGGCGATTTGTTTTTATATAAAAATACTGGTTCAAGTTTTGGGGAAATGGAAGTTAATTTGGTGGAACAGGTAGCGAATCAATGTGCGATCGCTCTCCGCCAAGCCCGCCTTTACGAAGCTGCACAAGCTCAAGTTCAAGAACTGCAAAGACTCAATCAACTAAAAAATGAGTTCCTCAATACCATTTCTCATGAATTACGCTCTCCGCTTGCCAACATGAAAATGCTGATTCAACTATTAGCAACCTTGTCAAATAAAGAAACTGATTTGACAGCAGTAAATCACCAATTATCGACTAAGAACCGTCAAATTTTCCAGTATTTGACAGTCTTACAAGAAGAATGCGATCAAGAACTTAACTTAGTAGAAGACTTGTTAAATTTGCAACATCTGGAAGCGGGAACTTATTACCAACAACTCGCAAAAGTTAACCTTGAAGATTGGATTCTCCATATCGTTGAACCTTTTGAAATTCGCACCCAAAATCACCAACAAGAATTTAAAGTTAATCTTGCCCCCAATTTATCAATAGTGAATTGCGATACATTCAGTCTCAGTCGCGTAATTACCGAACTATTAAATAATGCTTGTAAATATACTCCTGCTGGTGGTTCAATTGCGATCGAACTGAACATCTTTCAACAGGAAATAACTCAACATGAAGCTACTATTTCTCTAATTAATCAGTCCTCCTGGCTGCAAATTATTGTCACTAATACAGGAGTAGAAATCCCACCCGCAGAGCTTCCCCGAATCTTTGATAAATTTTATCGCATCCCGCAAAACGATCCCTGGAAACATGGTGGCACAGGTTTAGGATTAGCTCTAGTAAAAAAATTAATCGAACAAATGGGCGGGAAAATCATCGCCAAAAGCAGCAACAATCGCACTCAATTTATTGTTCAATGCCCAGTCAGCTGTTAGCTTGGTAGCTCAAATATTTGTAGAGACGTTATATATAGCAATTCTCATGACGGTGAGGTATACGTATTGTAGGGGCGGGTTTAGCTGAAATCCTTGCTGTGTGAAAGATATACCAATCAAAACCCGCCCCCAAATGTACCGCATCCAAACGAGAAACGCTATATAACGTAGAGACGTTATAGGTAATCAAACAGAGATTATATTAAACGATTTCTTTCATCCGTTGCCGACTTTCGATCGCGGGTTCGCTAAACATGAAGGAGTAGAAAAATCCGGCTAATATTGCTCCTAAAATTGGTGCAACCCAGAATAACCAAGTTTGGGCTAATAGTTCCGATCCGGCAAATATAGCAACACCTGTGCTGCGAGCCGGGTTGACAGAAGTATTGGTTACAGGAATACTAATTAAGTGAATTAAGGTCAGTCCTAAGCCAATGGCAATCGGCGCAAAACCAGCGGGAGCACGATGATCGGTAGCACCTAAGATAATCATCAAAAACATGAAGGTCATTACTACTTCAGTAATGAAAGCTGCTAACAAACTGTATCCGCCCGGAGAGTGCGCCCCAAAACCATTGGTAGCTAGGGGATTAGAACCAGAAAGCGTAAAACCTGCTTTTCCACTAGCAATTAAATAAAGTAATCCCGCAGCGATCGTTGCGCCAATTACTTGAGAAGCAATATAAGGTAGAAGTTCGGAACCAGGAAAACGCTTACCTGCCCATAATCCAAAAGATACTGCTGGATTCAGGTGACAGCCAGAAATGTGCCCGATCGCATAAGCCATTGTCAACACTGTTAATCCAAAAGCTAAGGAAACACCCACAAACCCTAGCCCTAGAGGAAATAAAGTACTTTCACCAATTTTAGCTCCTTCGGCAGTGAAGCTGGCAGCTAATACTGCGCTACCACAACCACCTAATACCAACCAAAAAGTACCCATTAACTCAGCGATACATCGTTTTGTTAGAGTCATTATGATAAATCTCCTTGGCTTTGCCAGATTTTTACTGAAGCCTTTTATTTTGGGTGACATTGTACAAGTAAAAAATAAGAAAATTATATGAATCGGATTGGAATTGGCGATTAATCTACTAAACCCGCACGGAGAGCTACTACTGCTGCTTGGGTGCGATCGTTTACATTTAACTTGTTAAAAATATTTCGCAGGTGAGTTTTGACTGTCCCGATCGTCAGATAAAGTTTTTCCGCGATTTCAGAATTAGTGTTTCCGTGGACTATTAATTGCAAGATTTCCAATTCTCGTTTAGTTAAAGGATGTTCTTGTAAAAACAGATGATACTCCAACACGATCGATCGAATTTTCACTGTCTTGCTGCTACTAACGGTAGATTGGTCTGGGTGAATATGGGACTTCATTAACTCACCCATCTCCCAGTCAGTTTGGCGTAATTCAACCTGGGAGTTTTGGTTTAAATGCTCGATCGCTAGTAAAGGGAGACTGCTGTTCACTTCCATAATTCTCAAAATCTGGGTTTCTCAGAAAATTAGGTAAAATTACTGTAAATCTCTGTCATTACCGCTGATTATTTTTACAGCCGTGATTCTATCAAACTTTTTTGAGAATGTCAGGTAATCTTGATATTATCACCGCAGATGTCTTAATTAGCTAGTGTGGTGGGGTAAAAATAACCAATCAATTGACAGTCAATTGCAACAGGTAATGCGTTAATTTTACCAACCTTTTGTCTGCTTGCACTAGTACAAATTTTCCTCACACATCTGTTTTTACCATGACACTCGAAAATAAATTTACATTCGTAGCTTTTCCAGTCCATAAACAAATTCAGGTTAATTATTTTTAGAATATAGAATATAAAAGTAAAGAAATTATAAGAACAAGGTAAAGCCCGTAAAATAATATAGTTTTCTTATAAAGTGGTAGTAAAAGACATTGAATAGACAAATCTCTGTTCTGGTTTACATCTTAGACATAATCCCTTATCTAGTATGAAAATTTTATTAGTAGAGGACGATCCATTTACAGGTGAATTGCTTTCAGCAACACTCAAAACTCACCGCTACATTGTGGAACTAGCAACAGATGGTCAAATAGCATTGGAATTAGTCAATGTATATAATTATGATTTAATAATTCTTGACGTACAGATTCCTACATTAGACGGAATTAGTCTCTGTCGCCAGTTACGCTCTTCTGGATGTACAACCCCAATTTTAATTTTGACAGCCAAAGGCTCAAATGATGATATTGTCACAGGTTTGGATGCTGGAGCCGATGACTATGTGGCTAAACCCTGTGAGCCAGCCCAGCTATTAGCAAGAATTCGCGCTTTATTGCGCCGGGGAAATGCCAACTCTTCAGCAGTAATTTTAACCTGGGGAGATTTGTCCTTAGATCCGGCTTCAGCGCAGGTGAAATATCAGGATAAAATTGTTCAATTGAGATCTAAAGAATACAGTCTTTTAGAATTATTTTTGCGCTATCCACAAAGGGTATTTAGTCGCAATGCGATTATCGATCATTTGTGGAAAATTGATAATTTGCCAACCGAACACGCTGTTACTAATTTAATTAAAGATTTACGTCGCCAATTGAAAGCATCTGGCATGAAGGAAGAATTTATTGAGACAGTTTATGGATTAGGATATCGGGTGAATAAAATATCGATTACAGAAGAGAAAGTTAAGGAAGAAACAAAAGAGAAAACAGGCGAAATATACATGAATCAATTAGAAACTGAATCAGTAGCAATGAATCAGATTTTTGCACATTTTCGCTCCACTCTGGAGCAGCGGTTGAAAATTTTGGCAGAGGTAGTTCCAGAACGATCGCCCTACCGACAAACTACCCAATCGCAGATTAGTCCTGAACAACAGAAAAAAGCTAAAGAAGAAGCTCATCGATTAGCGGGAAGCTTAGGAACTTTTGGCTATCCGAGAGGCTCACAAATAGCCAGTGCGATCGAACAACTTTTAATCGGAAAAACATTTGCAGAACCAGAAATCTCTCAATTCTCTCAACTATTAATAGAATTAAAGCAAGAATTAACTAACCCACCGCAACCTTTGGAAAATATTATAGAATCAAGTTTAACACCACAAGTACTACTAATTGGAGAAGAAACAGAGTTTTTCGATCGCTTAATTACCCAAGCTTCCCTTTGGGGATGGCAAATTCAGTTATTATCAAATCCATCAACAATAACATTACAACAAATAGCTAAAGCTCCACCGATCGCTATTATTTTATGGCTCGATACCTCACCCTTAAATTTAGATCGACTATCCTTACTGTCGGAAATCAAACAAGAGTTTCCCTCAATTCCTTTAATTACTTTGGGGAAAGAAGACAACTTAGATACCCGTGTACAACTAGCTCGTCTAGGTAGCGAAAGGTATATTGTACAACCAATCACTCCGAATCAAGTATTTGAAGTAATTTCTCAATTACTAGTACCAAGTCAAGAGAAAGATGCCAAAATAATCGCTGTAGATGACGATCCGATCGTATTAAAAACTTTAACTAATGTACTGCAACCTTGGGGAGTGCAAATTACTTGTTTGGATAATCCCCATCAATTTTGGGATGTGCTAAAAACTACCGATCCTGACTTATTATTATTAGATTTAGAAATGCCAACTTTTAGCGGCATCGAACTTTGCCAAGTAGTGCGCCAAGATCCCAAATATGGAGATTTACCAATTTTAGTAGTAACGGCTCACACCGATCGCGAATCAACCCAAAAAGTATTTGCTGCTGGAGCCGATGATTTAATTAGTAAACCAATTATTGGGCCAGAATTAGTTACTAGAGTTATCAGCCGCATTGAGCGATCGCGTCTACGTCAACAACTAAATCACATCCATCAACAAAAAGCCGCTATTTGGCAACAACAAGCCAGAATCGATCCATTAACCCAAATTCCCAACCGTCGAGCTTTCCAAGAATATTTACAACAACAATGGCATCAGCTAATCCCAGAATCGGAAACTTTATGCTTAATTATCTGTGACGTAGATAATTTTAAATGTTACAACGATTTATATGGACATCCAGCAGGTGATATCTGCTTAAAACAAATAGCTCAAACAATTCAAGAATCTATTAAACCTTCCGATCTAGCTGCTCGTTATGGCGGAGAAGAATTTGCTGTTATTTTACCTAAAACTAGTCTCGATGGAGCCTTGCGTGTTGCTCAAAGAATTCAACAGAAAATCACTCAATTAAAAATTCCTCATGCAGGTTCCTCAGTTAAAGACTATGTAACTATTAGTATGGGAATTACAGGAAAAATTCCCACGGCAGATAAATCTTTTGATTCTCTAATTGCGATCGCAGACGAAGCATTATATACTGCCAAAAAACGAGGACGAAATACATATTGTTTGTGTCCTTTATAGCTTAGGAAGCAGCGGGATGAGGAAGTTTTTGGTTAATAAGTTTTATCGCCCCTGTGTTTCTCTGCCACCCCAGCCCTATGTAAAAATATTAATGTATGCCAAAGTTTCATTTTCTCAAAGATCGGCGTTTTATGAGGAAAATTCCCTTACATTGGGTGCTAGTTGTGCCTTTTGTGTTGCAAACTGTGGGAGCAGTGGCATTAGTCGGTTATTTTTCTTACCGGAGTGGACAAGAGGCAGTTGAGGATTTAGCAAACAGGTTGTTGGAGCAGGTATCGCAACGAGTTAGCGATCGCCTAGACAGATATTTACAAACCCCACAACAAATTGTGGCAATAAATCATTTAGCAGTAAAGCAGGGAAGTCTTAATACCAAAAACTTTGAGCACCTACGACAACATTTATGGCAACAAATCAGCCTGGAATCTTTACTTTCACTGAATGGCTTTTGGAGTGAGGAAGGAGACGCGATCGCTTACGGGCGGATTTTCTCAGAACCAGAGCGCCAATATGCTAGCCAGCTGACAGGCAAAAACTTGACTCTGGGAAGAAAGTTTTTTGGCAGAATCAACAAAGTTAATCCGAGTCAGCGCCAGTATTATGCGATCGACTTTAGCGGACAGCCAAAAAAACTAGGCTATTCGATGACTGATGTAGATTTCCGGCAGTTGCCTTGGTATCAGCAAGCAAAAGCCGCCAAAAAACAAATTTGGTCTCCAATTTCTGTCGGTCGAGTTATACCTTTTTTACAAATACAAGCATTGGCTCCCACTTATAATGCCGAAGGAAAATTTCTAGGAGTTTTTCAATCTGTTTATTTCTTATCGGATCTCAGTACATATTTGCATCAACAAAAATTTTCTCGATCGGGAGAGGTATTTATTATTGAACGTTCAGGGGATTTAGTGGCTAGCTCCACCTTAGAAACCCAATCTATTAAGCAAATAAAGGAAAACCCCCAAAAAATATTAGCAATAAATAGTCAAAATACTCAAATTAGAGGAGTTGCTCAAAAGTTAATTCAGAAATTCGGTAGCGTGGAAAATTTTCCCACTGCCAAACAACTGACTTTAGTCATTAATAATCAACTAAACTTTGTCCAAATAACTTCCTATCAGGATAATTTTGGACTCGATTGGCTGATAGTGGTAGTTGTGCCAGAGTCCGATTTTATGAGCAGTATTTATGAAAACCTTTGGCGCACAATTTGGTTATGTGGATTGACTTTTTTCGGTACAACTATTGCCGGAATTCTTAGTGCTTATTATATTGCTAAACCAATTCGGCGATTAAGTCGCATGAGTCAGGCATTAGCAGCAGGAAATTGGCAAAAGGTTAAGCCAGAAGATAGCCTGATTCAAGAAATTTCTGTACTAGCAAAATCTTTCAACTGTACTGCTGAACAATTGCAACAGTCTTTTGAGAAAATTAAAACGGCACTGCAAGAATCGGAAGCAAGATTTACTAAAGTGTTTCGCACTAGTCCAGATCCAATATCAATTAATCAGCTGGAAGATGGCGGAACTTATATAGAAGTAAATGATAGTTTTCTCCAATTTAGTGAGTATAGCCGAGAAGAAGTGATTGGGAAAACGGCAAAGGAACTAAAACTAAGTGCTGATTTACAACAGGATATAATTCTTGATCGACTCTTACAAAAATATGGGCGGGTTGAGGGATTTGAGTTTCATTACCGCACTAAGTCTGGGAAAATGGGAATTAGTTTATTGTCGATCGAACTAGTAGAATTAGACGGTAAACTACAAGTTTTGAGTATTGGTAAAGATATTACCGATCGCAAACAACTAGAACTAGCATTGCAAACTTCTCAAAACAAACTTAATGATATTCTTAATAGTGCGAAAGCTGCAATTAGCAGCCTTCGAGTAGATATCGATAGCAATTGGGGAATTAACTATATTTCCGCTGGTTGTGAATTCATTTGCGGTTATACAACCTCAGAATTACAAGCAGATAAAAACCTCTGGGTAATGCGGATTTTTCCCGGAGATTGGGAAGCAATAGAATCTCAAGTATTTGCTGATATCTTTGCCCAACGTCAAGGAACTTACGAATATCGGTTTTACCATAAAGATGGTAGTTTACGTTGGATTTCTCAAACTAATACTTCTCGCTGGGATAGAACTTTAAAATGCTGGATTGTTACAGCTGTTTCTTTGGATATTACCGATCGCAAAATCACCGAAGAAAGACTCCGCAAAACCGAACAATGGTTACATCACTATAGCAATCAATCTCCTAGTGCAATTTATACTCTGGTTGAAGAATTGGATGGGAGTGCCTGGTTTGAGTATGTTAGTTCAGCAGGAGCCGCAATACACGAACTCACCGTCACCCAAGTTCTCGAAAATCCTCACTTATTATTTAGTCAGTTCCATCCAGACGATGTTGCTAACTACAATAATGCAGTCGCTAGGAGTAAGGAAAATTTAGAAGTTTTCTCTCATGAATGGCGGATTATTACATCTTCCGGCAAACTCAAATGGTTACAAGCTAATTCTCAACCAGAACGACGTAGCAATGGTGCGATCGCTTGGCATGGCGTAGTTATAGACATTACTGAACGCAAACAAGCTCAAGAAGGTTTACGCCAAAGTGAAGAAAGATTCCAACAATTAGCCGCAGCTTCCCCAGGCGTAATGTATACTGTAATCGAATATCCTCATGGCCCTATATCTTATGAATATTTGAGCCCAATATTTGAAGAAATTCATGAAGTCTCAATAGCAGAAGTTCTTCAAGATCCCACAATTGTATTTAAACAAATTCATCCAGACGATCGAGACGGTTATCAACAAGCTGTCAAAGAATGTTTGGCAAATTGGACAGCATTCAAATATCAATGGCGGATTATTACACCTTCAGGAAAAATTAAATGGATTCAAGCAAATTCTCGACCACAAAGACGAGAAAATGGTGAAATTGTTTGGCATGGTGTAGTGTTGGATATTACTGAATCCAAACAAGCCCAAGAAGCTTTACATCAAAGTGAAGCCAGATTCCAAGAAATCGCTCGTACTGTTAATCAATTCTTCTTCGTGCGATCGACAGTAACCGGGGAATATCTTTATGTCAGCCCAGCTTATGAAAAAATTTGGGGACTGTCTTGCGAAAGTCTTTATCAAAATCCAGATTCCTGGTTAGATAGTATACATCCAGAAGATCGGGATTTAGTTTTAGCTTCCATTAACCAAAAATCCCCAGGTCAAATCAAGCACGAATATCGCATTATTCGTTCCGATGGCGAAATTCGTTGGATTAATGCAGAAGTATCCCTAGTGCAAGATGAAGCAGGAGAACCTTTGCGAATTGTCGGATTAGTTGAAGATATTACCGATCGCAAACTCACCGAAGAAAAACTCCGTAAAACTGAAAAATGGCTCAATCAATTTAGCTATTCCTCCCCTTCTGTTATCTACACTTTAGTTAGAGAAACTAATGGTTCATTCTGGTTTGAATATATTAGTTCCGCCTGTGAAACAATTAATGAAGTCACAGCAGAACAAGTATTAAAAGATGCTTCTTTAATTCTGGAACAGATTCACCCAGAGGATATTTCCGGTTACGCTGCTGCGGTTAATAAAAGTGCCGAAACATTAGAATTATTTAGTCATCAATTTAGAAATACTACTCCTTCTGGCAAACAGAAATGGTTAGAGGCAAACTCTCAACCAGAACGGCGCAGTAATGGTACAATTGCTTGGCATGGCGTTGTTTTAGATATCACAGAACAAAAGCAAACAGAACAAGCTTTACAACAAGCACTACAACATATTGATACTCACTTTGAGGAATGTCCCTTAGCAATTTTGCAATGGGATCGAGATTTCCGCATCCTCCGCTGGTCAAAACAAGCAGAAGTCATTTTTGGCTGGACTGCGGAAGAAGTACAAACTCTTTCTTGGCAACCAAAACAGCAAGTCGAGAAGCAAAAAAGCTTTTTTACTCAAAATTCCGAAAATCAAAATGAGAACTTAGAATTCTCTGGAATCTCAATTCCTTGGAAGTTTGTTTATGAGGAAGATATCGATCGCGTTAATACCGAAATTACTCCATTGATGAAGGGATTAATTTCTAGTAAAGCGGTGCAAAATCGGAATTACACCAAAGATGGTCGAGTAATTATTTGTCAATGGTATAGTTCCGTAGTATTTGATGATTTGGGTAATTTAATTTCTGTGCTTTCTTTTGCTCAAGATATTACCGATCGCCAACAGGCAGAATTGGAACTAAAACAACAGAAAGAACTGCGAGAAACTATTTTTAATGAATCTACAGATGCGATTTTTTTGGTCGATCCGCAAACCCGATTAATTCTTGATTGCAATCGTCGCGCCGTCGAATTATTTGAAGTAGAAAGCCAAGCTGACTTGATTGGTAAAGAAGGTCGAACTCTTCAGCGTTACCCTTTTACTAAAGCAGAACTTGATGAAATTACTCAGGAAATGCAGCAAAAGGGTTTTTGGACTATGGAGTTAGAATACCTTTCTCGCCAAGGGAATTATTTCTGGGGTAATATCGCTGCTAAAACTGTACAAATTGCCAATCAAACCATTAATTTGGTAAGGTTGACAGACATTAGCGATCGGAAAAAAATTGAAGCAGCTTTAGTGGAAAGCGAACAAACAAATCGGGCATTGGTGCAGTCAATTCCTGACTTATTAATTCGCATGAGTCGCAACGGTACATACTTAGATATTCGAGCAAGTGAAGGAATTAAGTTATTTAACTCGGAAACAGTACTCGTGGGAGCTAATATTTTCGATATACTACCTCTAGAAATTGCCCAAGAACGCTTCGGTTTAATTCAAACTACATTAGCCACTGGTGAAGTGCAAGTTCAAGAATATCAACTAGAAATCGCCGAAGAAATCCGTCATGAAGAAGCTAGAATAGTTCCCTGTGGCGTTGATGATGTATTAATAATTGTCCGCGATGTAACCGATCGCAAACGCATTGAATCCGCCTTACGTGAAAGCGAAGAAAGATTTCGCCGCTCTTTTGATGATGCCGCAATTGGCATGGCATTAGTTACTTTAGATGGCAGAATTTTACAAGTAAATCCTACCCTTTGTGAAATTACAGGTTACAGCCAAGCCGAACTTTTAGGCACTTTTTTCCAAGATATTACTCACCCAGATGACTTAGAAGCAGATTTGGAATATATGCGCCAGATATTGGCAGGAAAACGCCGGACTTACCAAATGGAAAAACGCTATATCAATAAATCTGGGCATTTTGTTTGGTGTCTTTTGATTGTTTCAATAGTTCAGGATCAACAAGGAAATTATCTTTACTTCGTATCACAAGTTCACGATATTAGCGAACGGCGAAAAATTGATAGAATTAAAGATGAATTTATTTCGATTATCAGTCATGAATTACGAACTCCCTTAACCGCAATTCGCGGATCTTTGGGAATTTTGGAAACCGGAATTTTAAACAATCGCCCAGAAAAAGCCCAATATATGTTGCAAGTAGCAGTGAAAAATAGCGATCGCTTAGTCCGGTTAGTTAATGATATTTTGGATTTAGAAAGATTGGAATCTGGAAAGGTTCAATTGGTTATGGAAAACTGCCAAGTCGAAGATTTAATGCAGGAGGCAGTAGAATCTGTACAGGCGATCGCTAATGAAGCAGGAATTACACTCAAACTGACTACTTTGAAGGCAGAAATTTGGGCGGACCCAGATGCGATTATTCAAGCTTTAACTAATTTACTTAGTAATGCAATCAAGTTTTCTCCAACTCATAGTACGATTTGGATCGATGCCCAACTTTATAACAATGAACCTCTAATCAAGGAAAAAGTCCAATTTGAGTTCGATCGCTGCCCGCTTCCCACTCCACATATCTTATTTCAAGTCAAAGATCGAGGAAGGGGAATTCCTGCGGATAAGTTAGAAACAATTTTTGGCAGATTTCAACAGATTGATATTTCCGACTCTAGACAAAAAGGCGGTACTGGGTTAGGTTTAGCTATTTGTAAGAGCATTGTACAACAGCACGGAGGACAAATTTGGGTAGAAAGTACTTTAGGTCAAGGTAGTATATTCTTTTTCACATTACCCATAACGAGGACAGAAACATGACCAAACATCTTTTAGTGATTGACGATGAACAAGACATTCGCGATGTTGTTAAAGTTTCTTTAGAAGAATTTGCAGGTTGGCAAGTGGAAACTGCTAACTCAGGCAAGGAAGGTTTACAAAAAGTAAAAATAGGCAAATGGGATGCAATTCTTCTAGATGTATCCATGCCTGATATGGATGGATTTTCCGTATTTGAGCAGCTGCAAGCTAACTCAGCAACCAAAACTATTCCAGTGGTGTTACTAACAGCAAAGGTTTTACCTAGCGATCGTCGCCGCTTCATGGAAATGGGCGTAACCGGAGTAATTACCAAACCTTTCAATCCCGTTACTGTCTGGAATCAAGTAGCAGAAATTCTCCAATGGTGAAAACTTTTCTCGAAATCTTATAAATTTCTTACCTTTTTCCTTTAATTTGAAAAGTAACGGTTCTTTCAAATCTACATTAAAACTGTTAACAAGGAAATCAACCCTATGACAGAAATTAGAAATGACTCATCCAAATCCTGCGTAGTGCAGCAAAGTGTTAACATCCTCAACCAGGCAGTGGATAAACTACAAGAAAATGATTATGTTTCGGCGCAAGTCATGATTGGAGTAGCAAAACATCTATTAAATGAAGTGCAATCCGATCTGGACAATTATTTAACAATTCAAAGAATGTTGAAAGATGCTTTGAAATCTTAGTTAATTAAGTTTGTAGCAAGGCTTCAAGCAAATTTGATTAAAGACATAGCTATTAGCTTTCAAATAATTAATTGCTTGTTCAAAAAGATTAAAATCAGCAAGTTTAAGAAATTTCCTCGCTTCTCCCAGAGTTAAAGTGACAAAATCAACTGACTAATTAGCAGAAACATTCTTGTACCGCAAACACACTCCGTTATTAGTGATTAGTCACTAAAACTCCAGTAAAATTAACTTTTTACCACAGCGAAGAGAAGCCGAAATACTTTAATTATTGAGGTAAGGAGTGCTTTGATTGTGAGTGTTCAATGTTTTTGCGTTATGAGTAGTGCTAAATCCATTTTGCTCATTGATTATGAATCAAGTGTACGCGAAGTACTACAAGTTTGCTTGAGCGAAATAGGTGGTTGGAATGTGATCCCCGCTGCCTCTTTTGAAGAAGGATCGGCATCATTGCTAACTCAAAAACTTGATGCCATCATCATGGATAATGTCACAGCAAAAAGAGACAGCACAAAATTTATTCAAAAGCTAAAAGCGAATCCCTTAACTCAGTCAATTCCAATTTTGTTAATTACCCATAAAGCCAGCTGGTACACTCGACAACATTTACAAGAGATGAAAGTTGTTGGTGCGATCGCCAAACCTTTCGATCCCGTCAGCCTACCAGTCCAAATTTCTCAACTATTAGGTTGGAATTCTACCGTTCCCGCAGATTAGACAGGGGAGGTGGGGAGATGGGAAAGTTTTGAGTTTTGAATTCTCCTCACCTCTGCCTCTCTGCCCCCCTGCCCTCTCCCTTTAGGCTAAACCTAAAACTTTGCGTAACAAAGCTTGATCTTCCAACTTGGCAGATAAGCGTCCTTTTTCTAAATCTCGAATCCAGCTTTGGCTTTTTCCAGTCATTTTTGCCAAATCTCTTTGAGACATACCTTGACGTTTTCTCGCTGCTAAAATTTGTTCAGCAGACAAAACTACCTGCTCATTTTGTTTGGTTCTTTTAATCCGGTTGGTACGTTTTTTCTTGTCATTTTCACTACTTTGTTGTTCCCAACCTACTGGCAATTCAAACCACAAAATTCGGGCATTCATCAAGGAATTCCATTTACCACGGGGGCCAATATCGGTAATGCGAGAATCATTCCCTCCATCATTAATCCAGAAGTCTAAAGCATCATCAGCATCATCAGGAAGTTCCGATAACTTTGCCCAAAGTGGTTGAATTTCTGGAGGATAAGTTACCGGATCGAAGATCGCTTTAATTCCATGATGATTGAGACATTCTAAATCACTTTCAAATGTTCTCAATAATCGCTTTCTTTCTTCCCGCATTTGCGATGCTAAAGCAAGTTTTTCTTCACCATAAGCAATTCGCATTAATGTGGGTACGGTAACTCGTTGTTCTTTGCCCATTTTAGCTTTAAACAACAGCCAGAGCATCATTCTTGCCGCACCTTCATGTTGCTGCCAAATACTCATGACGTTGGTTAATAAAGATTTGGGCAAAATGCCATATTGATAAAATGCTGTGCGTTCTTTACAACCTTGCTTGTTCAGGAAGTATTGTGCCCAAATTCCGGCGCGAATTTTGAAAGTTAATCCTACTAGATATTTACATCCTAATTCATCTTCCTGAAAGTGATGCTGAATTTCTAGTAAGTGCCATAGGCGAGTTCCGCTAACAGAAAATCCATTAACTCTTCCTTGTTTCGGCCAATCTAGGGAAGCACTAATCAAGCAAGGTTGTAGGGCAATTTCTCTAATTAACGCCAGTTTGAAAGCTTTACTTAAGTCTTTGCGTTTGTCCAGTCCTAAGTATTCTTCGATTTGTCTGTCGCTAATCAGAAATTCTTCTTCCCAAGGTTTTTCTAACGCGGTGGCATAAGCAGCATATATTAAGTGCATACAAGCAGCACGAATGTCTAAAGATTCGATCGCTTTAACCGCTTGTTTTCCCATTAACGGCACTGCTTCATTAGAGAGGCTTTCAGTAATTTTCAATGAAATTCCTCCCCTACCTCCGTTAATCGAACGTTCGTAACAAGGCTGTCCCGAAGGTTCTACTTTCCAAGGTAAAGATTGCCTTTGGGCTAGCAAATTACACAGTTCCCAAATCAAGATCGAAGAGGCAAAGGGATTATTTCTACCATTAGCAAATAAGTCCGGGTTTGTTATCGGTCTAGTTTCTGCTTTGTATCTGCCCTTCTTCGGTTCTGATGGTAAAGGACAGTCAATGGGGCAATAAGTGAGACACTGGGGTTCTGAATAATAACCTTCACAATTATTGCAAAGACTCGGGTCAATCCAGTAATCATCGCCTTCTACTTTGATTGCACCAGTTGGGCAGTGCGTCCGACAACTATCACACTTCAAACAAGTACCAGGTATTTTGTATGCCATAAGCCAATCACACTTCTTCTAAGCAAGATCCCGACAATATCGACTTTTTATCGATTCATCTCACCTGAAGCTCTATTAACTTTATTTCTTATAAAGATATAGAAGTAAAATTTTATGTTTGTTCATCACAAGCTATTTAATAGACATTTAATAACTTTGGGTCTGAGTGTCATTAATTTTTCCAATCCTTGTACATATCGCTTACATATAAAAAGTATGCTAAGTATTCTTAATATTTTGTTCATGAAGAACATTTTTATTAAAATTTGCAAAAATTTACAAAGCTACCCCCTATATAATTGGGCGATTGAAATCACCTCTACACAAACAAAGTCCGCCTACGCGGACTAAAGAATAACGGTGGTATTTAAGCCGGATTTGGTATTACTTTGCTGTATCTTGTGGTGGTGTTACCGTCTCGGTGTTGCCAAAATATATTGAATCCCAACATCCCACACTTCTCTATCGGGTAAGTGTGGGGCTTCTGCCCGGATTAGCTAATGACCAAGTGGTAGCTTAGATTAAAAACGATCGCCTATCACGAAAAAAATCTCATTACCGCCGCGATCGTTCCAAGCGAACTCCAACCGGATTAAACCAAAAGAACTGCGGGCATTAAAACCAAAACCATAACCCCAACCATCACCAGGTTTATCTCGCACTACCCCAGGTTCACCCGTAACATTATCAGCAGTTCCCAAATCAGAACCATAATCTACAAATACACTTCCCGACACATCAAACGGTTGGCTTAAAGCCGTAAAAGAAAAGATCGGAAAGCGATATTCAGCTGTCGCTTGAATGAAACTGCGACTAGTAGTAACTTCACCTTTGCTGTAACCCCGGATAGAAGATGAACCACCTAAAATAAAAGCTTCATAAGGCGGAACATCACCTAACATAGTACCCGCTTGGAAATTTAAAATGAAAGTTTGTGGGCCTTCTGTAAAATTTAACAACTTCACCGGAAAAAATTGTGATAAATTCGCAGCAAACCGAGTATAAGTAATACTGGAATCTCCCACCGGAATAGATTGATCGACACCAAATTTAATTCGGGAACCGCTGGTAGCATAACTAGGATTATCAGTAGTATCGTACAAACCAGCAAAGTTTAAAGTTAATAAAACATCAATTCCGTCATTGCTAAAAGATAACGGATTACCAAACTCATCTCGTGGTGAAACATCAGAAGTAAAAGCACCATCTCGGATGGCAACTCGTTGATAATTGAATCCTAGCGCCATTTGTAATTGCGGTGCTAAACTTTGAGAATATTCGATGCCTCCACCCAAGCGATCGACCCAAGGTTCATCTCCCCCCGGTAATTCTACTTCCCTTTCTCCTTCTGCAAAAGCCGGAACTCGTGATTGTTGACTAAAAACATTCAAAGAAAAAACACCCGGTAAACTTGTCGGTGCAATACTATAACTAAGATCGACACCTAATAATCCCAAACCACCAACCGCTTCGAGTACCACCCTTTGATTATCACCAATTCTTTGCTGTAAATATCCAGCAATAGCAATATTTGGTAAAGTTGTTGATTCTGCGGCGACAACTACTTTACGAGTTGGCCCATTTAATATGGTTGGTTCTCCTAAAATTGAACCAAAACCAAAACTGAAAGCATTATTTCTTTGAGATAGAGGGATGTTAAATCGACGGTCTATAGTTCCTGGTTGAGCGTTATTATTAGGAGTATTCTGTGCAGTTTCTCTAATTTGTGATTCAGAAGCATCAGATAACAAATCAGCCGCATTAGTGGAAAATTTTTCTAAGGTGCGATCGGCTAGGCGATCGAAATAACTTGCTTCTAATAACGAATTTTCCCAAGACAAATCTTGACTCCAGCTAGCAGTTATCAAAAATAGGTTAGCAGAGGTAGCACCTAAAATCACGAATAATGATTGTATGAAAGGCTTGTTTGAGATTGGCATTGAGTTTTCCCTCACACTTGCCCAATAGAATAACATCCACCAATGCCAGAGAGTTATTCATAATAGAAGAATGTTAGAACTTCACTGTCATACAACCTATTCCGACGGCACTCTTACACCAGCTGAACTCGTAAAAAAAGCTGCCCAAACTGGTGTAAAAGTACTCGCAATTACCGATCACGATACCGTTTCTGGTTGGGATGAAGCAATTGCTACAGCTGCTAACTACGAAATAGAAATAGTTCCCGGTATCGAACTGAGTACCGTCCACAATGGACGTTCATTACATATTTTGGGTTTTTATCCTAACCCAGATTTAATCCGTCCAGCATTAAAAGAACGTTTAGCCGGAAGAAAACGCCGCGCTGCCCAAATGGTAGCTAATTTAGCGGCATTAGGCTATCGCATTGAACTGCCAGAACTGGGCACAGGAATGGCACCCGGAAGACCACATATTGCAGCGGCGCTAATAAAAGCGGGAATAGTAAAATCATCTTATGAAGCGTTCGATCGCTGGTTAGGAGATGATAAACCTGCCTACGTACATTATGAAAAATTCTCCATCCAAGAAGGCATTTCTTTGTTGCGGGAATCTGGCGCTGTACCTGTGTGGGCACATCCTTGTTTATTCCGAGGTGGCGTAATTACAGAAGTGCTTAAAGAATTAGTAGATGCTGGTTTAATGGGAGTAGAAGTTTACCATCCTAATCACAGTTCTAGGGATCAAAGGATGTTGTTAGAATTGTGTGCTAAATATGGTTTACTGATAACTGGTGGCAGTGATTATCATGGCCCTAATCTGGAATCTAAAGATGAGGATCGATCGCTTAATTATCAGCATCTACCGATAGAATTACTAACACCTGTAAAAACCGCAGCAGCAACTTTGCGAAACTAAATTTATGGCTATGCCCCTCTGCCTTCGACTCTATGAAAGCTGACATTTTGGTAATAGATGATACACCGGAAAATCTAAATCTTTTGTCTGCCATGTTGACAGAACAAGGTTACAAAGTTCGCAGTGTAACTAAAGGTTCTACAGGGCTAAGAGGGGCACAAGCTGCGCCACCTGACTTAATTTTGTTGGATGTCAATATGCCACAAATGAACGGTTATGAAGTTTGCGAACAGCTAAAAAAAGACGATCGCACTCGCGAAATCCCAGTAGTTTTTATTAGTGCTTTAGGAGATGTATTAGATAAAGTTAAAGCATTTGCTGTTGGGGGAGTAGATTACATTACTAAACCTTTTCAAGTTGAAGAAGTTTTAGCCAGAATTGAAACTCACTTAACAATTTGCAAATTGCAAAAAGAACTACAAACCCAAAATTCGTTATTACAACAGGAAATTCGCGATCGGGAAAAAGCCGAAGAGAAGTTTAAGAAAGCCTTTCGTTCTAGTCCTAATCCAATTGCGATCGCCACCCTAGAAGAAGGTACATTTATTGATGTTAATCCCAGCTTTTTAAGAATGAGTGGTTATGAACAATATGAAGTAATTGGACATAGTGCAGCCGAATTAAATTTAGGAATTCCTCAAGAAATTTATGAACAAGCTTTACAACAATTATTAGAAACTGGATCTTTGCAAAATCAAGAATGCGAATTTCGCACCAAAAACGGAGAAATCAAATCAGTATTATTATCAGTAGAATTAATCGACCTTAGCGGAATTCAATGTACTTTAAATATTGTTAATGATATCACCGAACGCAAAAGATTAGAAAATGAATTTATCTCTTTAGTCAGTCACGAACTACGTACTCCCTTAACTTCTTTAATGGGTTCTTTAGACATTCTGTGTGCTGGAAAATTGGGAACTCTAACTTCCCAAGGGCAAAATGTTTTAAGAATTGCCATTACTAACACCGAAAGATTGATTCGCTTAATTAACGACATCCTCGATTTAGAGAGGATGAAATCTGGCAAAATTGCCATGCAAAAAGTTAAATGTAATGCAGATAAAATTCTCAATCAAGCAGTAGAATCAATGGAAAGTTTAGCCGATCGATCGCAAATCAAACTAATCGCCCAAACCTTAAACGTAGAAATGTGGGCAGATCCCGATCGCCTATTACAAACCTTCACCAACCTCCTCAGTAACGCCATTAAATTTTCCGAATCCGGTAGCAACGTTTGGATTAATACCGAACTAAAAAAAACCGAAAATCCTGACTTTGACCTAATTTTATTTACCGTCAAAGATCGAGGTCGAGGAATTCCCGCCGATAAATTACACCTAATTTTTGAACGTTTCCAACAAGTAGACGCTTCCGACTCTCGCAAAAAAGGGGGAACAGGATTAGGATTAGCAATTTGTCGCCACATCGTCGAACAACACGAAGGTAAAATTTGGGCAGAAAGCACTTTAGGTGAAGGCAGCACATTTCACATTTTATTACCCTGTGAAAAAACCCCAAGTTCGTAGTAGCGACTTCAGTCGTACTCCCCCAAACAAAGAAGGACTAAAGTCCCCACAACGAACTAGATGAAAAGTTAAAGATCGCCTACAGGAATGATATTTCCAGAAATATCTAAAGGCGTAGAATTCACTACATAAGCGAGAGTTACACCATTACTAAATTGAATAGAAGTACCATTAACAATACCATCACCATTTGGATCGACATCAACACCAGTCAAATCAAATAAAGTTGATCTAATTGTAGCCGCACTTATACCAGGAATATTAGCAACACCCGGAATAGTGGTAATTAAATTCAAAGGAACATCCAATGGTTGAAGAAAGAAATCTGCCTCGGTAAACCCACCCGTGACACCGATAAAATCCTCCGATCCTTTAAAGTCTAAAATAATATCAAAATTGTTAGGATCGGCTAAAACAATATCAGTTCGTAAACCAAACAAATCGGCACCACTTCCTCCTGCCAAAACATCTGTACCCAAATCTCCTATTACCAGATCGTTGCCATCTTCTCCACTTACTAAATCGGCATCTTTACCACCTCGAACTATATCATCTCCCGCACCTCCAAAAACTATATCTTCTCCTATATTCCCATTCACTTCGTCATTGCCAAAATCTCCTGAAATTTGATCTCTATCTTTTCCTCCGAGTACTAAATCATTGCCTCCTCCACCTTGAATAGAGTCTTGTCCTTGATTGCCATTAATAATTTCTGCATCTATAGAACCTAAAACAAAATCATTACCTTCTAAAGCAACTAATCCGATCGGTAAATTTGTCAATAAACCAGAAGTTATTTGCAAATAATCATCGCCGGGAGTTAAGAAATAGTAACCAAATTCCGATGCTGGCATCCTGATATCCTTTTTACTAATTTAACTATCTCGATCGCTAATTTATGCCCCTGTTCAGATAATTACTTACATTTGAGCATATACTGCACTAGCTAGTAATTTAGATACCCAGATACTCTGTAAAGTTCCCGATTCATTATTTCTAACCAGATGACAAGTATAGTTGAGCTTCCAAATTCAGCAATGTAGACGCGATCGCGAATTTAAATACATCATAAACTTTTGCTAGCTAAATTTATCATAAAAAAAACAAATATAAATTTACCCTAGTTCTTCCCGATTTAGATTTAACCTAGCAGATAATACCAACTTAACAACTATCAAAAGTATGAACAGCCAAATAGTAGAGGAGAATGTTATGAGTAAGCATATCCTAATTGTTGATGACGAAGAAGATGTGCGTGCGATCGCGCAAATGGGATTAGAAATGGGTGCAGGTTGGAACGTCATAACCGCCAGTTCAGGAAAAGAAGCCTTAGAAATTGCTGCCGACCAACACCCAGATGCCATTTTATTAGATATGATGATGCCAGATATGGATGGCAGAACCACACTACAACAGTTAAAAGCCAATCCAAAAACTCAACCAATTCCGGTAATTTTAGTCACTGCTAAAGCCCAAAATGGTTATCAAGAAATTTTTGCTAATATGCCAGTAGCCGCTATTTTTGCTAAACCTTTCCGTCCCTTAAAATTAGCTGAACAAATTAGCGAAGCACTCGGTTGGAGTGATTAAGTTTTCTCCTGATAATCAGAAGTTAAAATATTCTCAAATTATTTTTCATTCCCTTGCCTAAAGTTAGCAAAGAATATGCAATCTCTGCTTACTGACAGCAAGTATTGCGATCGATATTATCAATATGTGCGATCGTCTTAACCAAATCATCAATTCGGTGGTTTATCCCAAGAATTTCCCTGATTAGTAAAAGACGGAAAATTATCCACACTAGAAACCCCTCGCATCCGATTCATTTGAGTCATAGCCCACTTAGCAGTTTCTTGCACTTCATCATCTGGATCGTCGATCGCATGACGCAACAATTGACTAATTTGCGCCATCAATTCATAAATCCGAGTCACATCACGAATCGCATTTTTTCGCACCTCCGCATTCTCATCTTGCAACGAAATCACCAAAGCCCGCTGCAAAGGTTTCAAAGTCCGATGCCCAATTTGAGAAATCGCCTCTAAAATCAAACAACGCTGTTTAGAATCAGCATCAATTAACGAATTTACCAAAGGTTGAATTGCCCTAGAATCCCCCCTTTGCGCCAAATCCCAAATCGCCTTACGTCGCTTCGTCGGATCGGGATTTTGTAAATCTTTAATTAACTCATCAACAATATTAATCTTCGCCAGACGAGTAGTTTCCTGCACCTCTAAAGAACTATCTTTCACTACCGATTTAGATTCCAATTTAGATTCTAACTTAGGTTCTAACTTGGGTTCCAACTTAGGTTCCAACTTAGGTTCATCTGGTTCATCTTCCCCAGCAGTTAATATATGATTAGCATAACCATTTTTATCTGCTTCCATTGGTTTTATTTCTTGAACCTCAATCACAGAATTAGCAGATTCATAAACAGAAACTTGTTCATTTTCAACAATTTCTCCAACAATCTCTTCCTGACTTTCTTCAGCTTCCAACTCAGATGTTTCTGTTTCCGAATCTTCTGGAGGAACTTCCCAATGTTTAAGAATATAAAGCAATCCACCCGCCATAATCACCAAGAATACTCCTGAACCCATCCAAATCAAAGGCCACTTCGACGACTTTTTACCAGAATTAGTTTTGGGCTTAGGAGAAGGAGAAGGCTTAGTTTCCCCAAGATTCTGTAACAATTCCAAAGGAACCGACTTTTCCCCAGGATTCTGAACTTGGATGATTTCTGATGGAAATCGCGGCACTCCAGACGCTACCGTAGCGCCAGAAACCAAGCTAAAGCAAGAAGTACAGGAGAACAAAACGAAAGCCAGACGTGAAGGCATCATAAACTAACTTCGGGTTAGAAAGGGCAGTTAACATCAGTCATAAATGTAAATGACTTTAAGCTAGTTCAATCCTAATCTGCCATTTTCCCAGAAACACATCCTAGTTGTCCTAGCTTATAGCAATTTTTCCGCAACCTGACAAAATATCCTCACTAAGTTAAATTTATTTTAAGCAACGTCAACTATATAGAATAACTGGTAATGAAAGTCCTTTTGTTGATCTTCTTAGCTTTGCTGGTTTTAGGAATATGCTTTGTAATCTGGCGAAAACGTAAATCTATTCTTAAGTTAGGACTGTCCAAAAGTCCACAGCCATCATTAAGAAACCAACCATCAACTTTAAAGCCTGGGGAAACTAGATTACCCTCACCATCTCCTATTACAGATATTACAGAACAACAAGATTTTAGCGAATTAAGATCTCAGTTGGAAGAACTTGCTAAGCGTGGCTGGGCAAAAGATGAAACCTCATGGTATTCCACTTTTTCTCTCAGTTTAAATGAACTTACTGATAAAATTGCACCCGCGCAGGCGATCGAAATCTTGTTGACTCATGCGAGGCGAGTTACCGCTCAACAAAACCTACTCAAACCTACTCAAAGGCGGAAAGTCCAGTCATTCGTAGTGGGTCAAGCACCACAGGGTTAAACGGCAAACCCTTTATTCCTTGGTCTAAGACATCAGGAATTACTTTTCTGGTAATATTAAATGACCCATTCACATCGGCATTTAATAATTTACCTTTTGCTGTTTTATACAAACCTCTAGCTATTCTATGTCCCTGAAACACGGGTTTTCTTTCTCCATACTTAGGTAGAGCATCCCCATCTACAGCACTAGCCCTAGATGTATAAGATTCTTCTGTAATCACGACTTTTATTCCAGTTAATTGGGCTTTATAGGTCAACATTTCTATTAACCGATAATGAGGAATATTCACCAATTGTTGATTATTCCTTTGACCTAAGTTACTTTTTTGTTTCCAGTTAGCATTATGCCCAATTACCAGGATTCCTATTTGATGCTCTCTACACCAATCTATAACTCTTCGACTGGCTGTATGTAGATAGTTATCTACTCTACAGTTGCGTTTATGAGTGAGATTTTTTAATCTTCGAGATTGGGTTTGATTATGCTTGAGTTTGAGAAGAGATTGTAAACGGGAATGTTGTTTATTGTAAAAGGTGTTAATCGCTTTTAGTGGTCTGCCTTTAATCAAAAGAGGTCTGACACCTGTTTGATTGGTAGTTACAGCCATTAAGTTATTCACGCCTAAGTCTATACCTG
This sequence comes from Floridaenema fluviatile BLCC-F154, assembly GCF_041929135.1. NCBI lineage: Bacteria > Bacillati > Cyanobacteriota > Cyanophyceae > Aerosakkonematales > Aerosakkonemataceae > Floridanema > Floridanema fluviatile. Next base: position 382,846 of record NZ_JBHFNS010000094.1, read on the forward strand.
CTATTTGTTGATGGTTGGTTGTTGACTCTACTTTTTCATAAACTATTTCGATGACATAACAACTACTTTTGGGTACAATCCTCGCCTCAATTATTTGCTTTTGTGATGTCGGAATTTGGATTTCACTCATCGATAACTGACAAATTCCTTTTTTTAAGGCTTTTTTGGAGATGGCTTCGTGAGGATAAGGGAGAATATTGCGCCCTTTGGTTTTATGTTTATATCCCGGTATTTTTGGTTGACCATTAAATTTTTCGGGATGTTTCTGCCAGATTTTTACAGCTTGACAATAACTTGTCCATGCCCCATCTAATCGGCGGATAATTTGCTTACTAACTTTTGTTGGTAAGGCGAGGTAGTCAGAGGTTTGTGATAGGAGGTGATAAAGTTGATTAAAGTTTAATTTCTGATTGTGGGCAAAGAAGTGTTGACGATAATGATAATTAGCTAGGTTAAACAAATTTTTCGCCAACCAAGCCTTGTGGTCAATTTCTGACCAGAGCGGATGGTTTTTGGTGATGATATGACGTTCCACTAGCAACATGATTTGATTATACTACCAGAAGCAGCTTCTCTGAAAACCCCCAGCAAAACTTAGTCATTATTGACCTTTAGCTACAATCATGACTAAGTTTGAGAATAATTAGCTAGATTTTTGGGGACTACCTTTACCCCCGGAATTCTCCGTACCCCTGATGATTCCACGAACAGTTATTGAATCAACACCCTTTGCAGCAGGTAGATTTGAAGTAGATGAAGACGGCTGGGTAACAATTAAGCTAAGTCCCGATTTCTTTAACGATAGGCTAGCAGCACAGGCTATCTTAGCCCATGAAGCCTGTCACTACATTTTGGAAAATTCTGGAATTCGGCAACGAGACTTTGCACTCAACGAGCGTTATACAGATTTGTGTATGTTCATTTGTGGTTTCGGTCAAGTTTTCCTTGCTGGGTATAAGCGAGCCCCAGCACAAAATCAGTATCGCCCAGGACATCGTTTAGGTTATCTAACTGATGCAGAATACAACTTTGCTAATCAATATGTGTTAGACCTTCGGGAATCTTATAAACTAAAACTTCAAAGTCAATTAGATACAAGGAAGCAACGATTACTAAAATTAGTCTATGGCGATGCAGCTACCGTGACGCGGCTGGTTAATTATGAACGTAGTCGAAACCCAAATATGTCAGAATTAGAACTATACGACGCTGCTATTGAGCGTCTTCAAAGAGACCGCTAAAGCATTGCCAAGATATTATGTTATGCACATAATAAAACCCTCTACCTACTCTACTACTTGAAACAGTAGAGCAATCGACTATCTTCACAATCGGGATGACAGGATTTGAACCTGCGGCCCCCTCGTCCCGAACGAGGTGCGCTACCAAGCTGCGCTACATCCCGAATTAAACAAATTCAGTTTTTGTATTATATCACAAATCAAGGGATTGCTGATGGCGGACTGGGGAAAGTTTTGAGTTTTGAGTTGTCCCCTCTGCCCCTCTGCCCCTCTGCCCTCCTGCCCCTCTGCCCTCCTGCCCCTCTGCCCCTCTGCCCCTCTGCCCCCCTGCCCCTCTGCCCCTCTGCCCCCCTGCCCCTCTGCCCCTCTGCCCCTCTGCCCCCCTACCCTTTTCTGCTATGATCGATCCTGGTTAAAGAGATCGACAGTAAGAGGCAGTTGTTTGTGGTAGTTAAACCAGAATGGTTGCGAGTAAAAGCGCCTCAATGGGAGCGTGTTGGCAGCGTTAAAGAAATATTGCGGGACTTATCCCTAAATACCGTTTGTGAAGAAGCATCTTGCCCCAATATTGGCGAATGTTTCCACAATGGCACAGCAACATTTTTAATTATGGGGCCAGCCTGTACAAGAGCCTGTCCTTACTGTGACATTGATTTTGAGAAAAAACCCAAACCCCTCGACCCCACAGAACCAACAAGATTGGCAGAGGCGGTGCGACGGTTAAACTTAAATCATGTCGTAATTACTTCAGTTAACCGGGATGATTTACCTGATGGTGGTGCATCTCAGTTTGTTCGTTGTATTTCAGAAATCCGTGCTATTTCTCCGGGTACAACAATTGAAGTTTTAATTCCTGATTTGTGTGGAAATTGGGCAGCATTAGCAGGAATTTTACAAGCTGCACCAGAAGTTTTAAATCACAATACAGAAACAGTACCTCGTTTGTATCGTCGGGTACGTCCCCAAGGGGAGTATCAGAGAACGCTAGAGTTGTTGCAGCAAGCCCGCCAACTAGCCCCCAAAGTTTACACCAAATCTGGCATCATGGTAGGACTGGGAGAAACTGACGACGAAGTTCGCCAAGTAATGCAAGACCTCCGCGCCGTAGATTGCGATATCCTCACCATAGGTCAATACCTACAACCTAGCCAAAAACATCTCCAAGTAGCAGGTTTCATCACTCCCGAACAGTTCGCCGCTTGGCAAAACTTTGGCGAAAGTATCGGATTTTTACAAGTAGTCTCCTCTCCCTTAACTCGAAGTTCTTACCATGCAGAACAAGTTCGAGCTTTAATGGAGAGATACCCTCGGTAGGGACAGAGGGGCAGAGGGGCAGAGGAGATAACTTAAAACTCAGAACTTACTCCCCAACTCAAAATTCAAAACTCAAAACTCAAAACTTTCCTATCTCCCCAACTCAAAACTCAAAACTCAAAACTCAAAACTTTTCTAGATGGAAACAAAGATAACAGTTATTGGTGCTGGTGCTTGGGGTTCGACTTTAGCTTTTTTGGCAGAAGCGAATGGTCATCAAGTGCGTTTGTGGTCGCGCCAAAGTTCGTCAACTCTTGCGGATGTTTTAGCAGATGCAGAGATTGTAGTTTCTGCTGTTTCCATGAAAGGTGTTCGACCTGTAGTTGAACAGGTAAAGTCTTTAGAAATTGGCAAACAAGTAATTTTTGTTACTGCGACCAAAGGTTTAGATGCTTCGACTACTTGTACTCCTTCCCAAATTTGGCAAGCGGCGTTTCCGGCAAATTCTGTAGTAGTTCTAGCTGGGCCAAATTTATCGAAAGAAATTCAAGCTGGTCTACCTGCGGCAACTGTAGTTGGCAGTCACGATCTAGAAGCAGCTAAACTGGTGCAAACTGTGTTTAATTCCGGTCGGTTTCGCGTTTACACTAATGATGATCCCTTGGGGGTAGAGTTGGGTGGTACACTGAAAAATGTGATGGCGATCGCAGCTGGTGCCTGTGACGGTTTGCAGTTAGGAACTAACGCTAAAGCCGCACTCGTGACTCGCGGACTTGCGGAAATTATTCGCATCGGTAATCATTGGGGTGCTAAAACTGATACATTCTATGGTTTATCCGGGTTAGGCGACCTTCTCGCCACTTGCAACAGCCCTTTAAGTCGGAATTACCAAGTTGGTTATGGTTTAGCGATCGGGAAATCTCTCACAGAAATCTTAACTAACTTAGAAGGAACCGCTGAAGGAGTCAATACGTCTCAAGTTTTAGTTCATTTAGCTAATCAGCAGGGAATTTCTGTTCCTATCTCCTCTGAGGTCGATCGCTTACTCCAAGGAAACGTCACTCCCCAAGCAGCTGTAAATTCACTGATGCTGCGAGATGTCAAACCAGAAACCCATCTACCTTAATCACTATTCCTTGAGTAGATTTAATTATCACAACAACTTATATTTCAGGGCTTTTTGTAACAAATCTTCAAGTAATTTTGGGCAATTAGCTAAAAAGTGATCGGGAACTCATCTAGCTAGTGATGTAGATTAATTTGTCATCTGATAGAGGTCACCTCAGACAGAAGTGATATCGCTTTATACTAGCAGACGATAGAGAAGTTTCTCATCACCTCTGGGAATTTTCCTTTTTGGAACCGCATTGTTATCTATTCTATCGATTTTGGGAAAGATAAATTATGTAACACCCAGACGGTAATCGTCAAACTAAAAGAGTGCATCACTGGAAGTCTTATAAGTAGGGTACCTACCACGGATTTTATTTCCTTTGGAAAGATGCCCAAAACAAGAACCAACAGCCAAATTCAAAAAGCCCCTTTGTCATCTGGAGCAGTTGAGGCAATCACTATGCCAGCAACCTTTTATACCACTGATGCCACCTTCGATAATCAACCAGAAGCCCCTAGCTTTCAGTTAGATGAAATGGAACCAACAGTTAGGGATTTAGTTGAATTAGAGATGGAGGATGAAGAAACTGCCGACTTACCGAAAAGTCCTAACCGTCGTACCAACGATTTAGTTCGTTTGTATCTCCAAGATATTGGTCGAGTACGTCTTTTAGGACGAGATGAAGAAGTTTCGGAAGCTCAACAAGTCCAGCGCTATATGCGGTTGCTGGAGTTACGAGATCAAGCTGCCCAAGAGGAACAGGGAGTACTTCACCAATATGTAGAATTGATCGAAATTCACGATCGCCTAGCTGCCAATTTAGGTCATCGTCCCTCTTTTGAACGCTGGGCAAATGCGGCAGCAATTACAGTCTCCGAACTGAAACCAATCTTAGCAGCAGGAAAACGCCGTTGGGCAGAATTAGTAGATTTAAGTAACGAAGAATTAGAACAAATTCAAACCGAAGGGATTCGGGCAAAAGATCACATGATTAAGGCAAACTTGCGCTTAGTCGTGTCTGTGGCGAAAAAGTACCAAAATCGTGGTTTAGAATTATTGGATTTGATCCAAGAAGGCACTTTAGGATTGGAACGTGCCGTTGAAAAGTTTGACCCCACTAAAGGATATCGCTTCAGTACTTATGCTTACTGGTGGATTCGGCAAGGAATTACCCGGGCGATCGCCACTCAAAGCCGCACCATTCGCCTCCCAGTCCACATTACCGAAAAACTCAACAAAATCAAAAAAGCTCAGCGGAAAATCTCTCAAGAAAAAGGTCGCACCGCTACCTTAGAAGACTTAGCAAAGGAACTAGAAATGACACCTTTGCAAGTCCGGGAAGTTCTCTTCCGCGTTCCTCGCTCTGTTTCCTTTGAAACTAAAGTTGGTAAAGAAAAAGATACCGAACTAGGCGACTTACTGCCCACCGAAGAAATTTCTCCCGAAGAGATCTTAATGCGGGAAGCTCTCTACCGTGACTTACAACAGCTTTTAGCTGACTTAACTACCAGGGAACGAGATGTAATTCTGATGCGCTTTGGTTTGGAAGATGGTCGCTCTTACTCTTTAGCAGAAATTGGTCGTGCCTTAGACCTATCTCGCGAACGAGTCAGACAAATTGAAGCAAAAGCTCTACAAAAGTTGCGTCAACCGAAACGCCGTAATCGCGTCCGCGACTACCTAGAATCGTTTGGTTAAGGTTTTTCAGTTAATCATTGTGTTTGTCTCCATTGACCGAGAATCAAAATCTCGGTCATTTTGTTTAGGCGCAAAAACTCAAGGACGGGATTTGAATAATCGATAATTTTAACTTTTAGAAATTGGGGTGAAAAATTGTTTCTCTGGCTAGACAGCCTTTGTACTAAAGGTTTGAGCTTTTTTTCTTCCTTATTTAACTACATTTTTTCTCAATAATCTTAATTTTTTACGATTCTTTTAGAAAGTATTTCTCAATAAGTAAAAATACTTGCAAATGAGTAGCGATATTGTGTATCCTTCCTGATATAAGAAAGCTTTCTAACAACGTCAATATGAGTACCTACACATCAGGCTCGTTTAAAGCTGAACTGAATGAAAAGGGTTGGCGTTTAACTCCCCAAAGACAAACTATTTTGCAAGTCTTTCAAGACCTTCCCGAAGGAAAGCATTTGAGTGCAGAAGAATTGTACTCTTTGCTACAAGGTCAAGGTGAGAAAATTAGCTTATCCACGATTTATCGTACCTTGAAGTTAATGGCGAGAATGGGAATTCTGCGAGAATTGGAACTGGCAGAAGGACACAAACATTACGAAATCAATCAGCCTTACCCTAATCATCATCATCATTTAGTCTGTGTTCAATGTAACAAAACGATCGAATTTAAAGATAATTCCATTTTGAAAGTGGGCTTAAAACAAACCGAAAAAGCTGGACTGCATTTATTAGATTGTCAATTGACAATTCATACGGTTTGTCCAGAAGCTTTGCGCCAAGGATGGCCCTCTCTGCTACCGAGTAATTGGTCTTGTTTGCGATCGATTTCTTCATAAACTGAAACTAGCTATCAACGGGAATAAATTTGTTCCCTATTCCCTATTGCCTGTGAGATCGATCGTCAGACAAGTAAGATAAATTCTCAATAGACTCTGTTTCTTGAAAATAAATCGCTAATTAGTTATTATTTTCAATAACCGTACCTTTCCTAAAGAATGAGATCATGCCTGTATACACAGCATCCTCACTGAAAGCCGAGCTAAATGAAAGAGGTTGGCGTTTAACTCCCCAACGGGAAACAATTTTACACCTTTTTCAAGAATTGCCCAAAGGCGATCATTTAAGTGCTGAGGACCTTTATCACCGACTAGAAAGCCAAGGGGAAGCGATTAGCTTATCTACGATTTACCGCAGCCTGAAATTAATGGCGAGAATGGGTATCCTGCGTGAGTTGGAATTGGGCGAAGGACATAAACATTATGAACTAAATCAGCCCTATCCCCACCATCACGACCACCTGATTTGCGTGCGTTGTAATAAGACTGTGGAATTTAAAAATGATGCAATTTTGAAAATAGGAACTAAAACCGCAGAAAAAGAAGGATATCAACTACTAGACTGTCAATTGACTATTCATGCAATTTGTCCGGCTTGCCAACGGGCGTTGCTCCCTATTTAGTAAAAATTATTTCTCCGGCGTAGGTATTGCTGAGGCTCCCAGCCATTTTGTCTGAGAGCCAATGTTTTGCCAACGAAACAGCCAGAACTATGGCTTGGTGAGAAGATCATTCTCGCTGACTCCGTAAGCTTTTTGCGCTGCTTTTAGTGCTGCTTTCGTTTCTTCGTTGAAAGAGCCGTTGATTGGCCCTGTGTAAAATCCTTTTTCTTTAAGTTTTGTTTGAATTTGAGAAACAGAAATATTGCGGATACTCGGCGGAGTCAGCAGTGCTGCTTTAGTGCTGCTGTCTACAATTCCGTTAGCAGTGAGTCCGGCTTGTCTTTGGAAACGAATTACGGCTTCTTGAGTTAGTGGGCCAAAGTTGCCTGTAGTGTTGCCTCTGTAATACCCTAGAGCTTGCAGTCGTTGTTGTAGGGATTTTACTTCTTGACCACGATCGCCTTTTTGGAGACTAGCTTGAATTACAGTTCTGCTATTAGTGGTAGGTTTCTGCGAATTATCCGAATTATTAGTAGTTAAAGAACCACTGGTAAAAGGAGAATTGTTAAAGGTGGGATCTAGAACTTGTTGAGTAGTACTACCTTTAGCTAAAGCTGTCCAAGTATTACGTCCAACAATTCCATCAACCATTAAGCGACTACTGCGTTGAAACTTTCTCACGGCAACAGAAGTTTCTAGATCGAACTTACCATCGATCGTCCCACTGTAAGCACCTGCATCTGTTAATAATTGTTGTAAGGTTTTGACATCTGAACCTCTAGCACCTCGGCGTAACATTGGTTGTTTGCTAGGATCGATCGCTGTTTCCGTAGTATTTTCGATTTCCGCTTCAGGAGTGGTTTGGGCTATTGTGGTATTTGTATTATCCTGAAATTTGTTTTCTAAGGCAGTGAGAGTTGTAGTTTCGACAATCCCATTTGCCGTGATACCTTGATCTTGCTGGAAGCGAATTACAGCTTTTTTGGTCAAGGGGCCAAAGTGTCCGGTAGGACGGCGATCGAAGTAGCCTAGTTTTTGTAATTTAGTCTGAAGTTCTGCTACTTCTTGACCTTTACTACCTTGGGACATTTCCGCCATTGCTTGAGTCGCAATACTGACGCTGCTGATGGCGATTACTAAGCTAAGTAAATGAATCCAGGTTTTTTTACCTATATTTCTCCAATTTATTCTCTGGAAAAGTTTGACATCTTCTGAGTTAGAACAATTGTTCGCATTCTCATTTTCCCATTGAGAACTGGCTAGATGTATATAAACAAGGTTTTCCATAATTGTCAGTCCAAATATCTACAATGACCAACTACTCCTTGTCAGAAGTAGGCTATCAAGATTTTAATTTACTGTTATTTTCTGTTCAATAACTCAATCAATAATTAATGTGACACATAGTTGTGTCAGATTTAACAATAGCGCCAGTAGTGAATGATTATAAATTCAAGTTCCAATTAAATCAGGAAGTTATTTTGAGTTGATTTTTGATCGAGCAGCAAATGTTACGAAAAAATTTTTTTGATCTACGTAATAAATATTAAGAGATTGATAAATATAGCCACTTTAGTAAACTGTCCTAACATTGTTGTTCGATCCGGAAAATTTGGACTGGGGTAGGCGATCGACTTTTGGGCAAGAAATTGACCCAACTCTCCTCAATTGGGAGGAAAAGCAGAAGAACTCAGGAGTTAAGAAAATTTTGCCTCTTAACTCCTGAAGTTTATCAGTTATTGATCTGGTGAATTTTGCCGATCGCTTTTCGGAGATTCCTCAATGATTTGAGAATCATCATGGTGATGAAATCCATTACCATTATCACTATTAGGCGAATTATCATTGTCTGAATTTTTGCCATGACGGTAATAGAGTAAAGTTTGGGCTTTTGGTGTTGGAGTCGGCTTTTCAGCGGTAGCAAAAGCGGATTTTTGAGTACCTTTGCGGAAGAGATCTTCGATATTTTTCACTACAATAAACAGCACAGGTACTATTAATAAACTCAGAAATGTGGCGACGCACATTCCGCCAATTACAGCAGTACCCAAAGATTGACGTGCTGCTGCACCTGCACCAGTAGCGATCGCCAAGGGAAAAATCCCGATAATAGTGGAAAAAGCTGTCATTAAAATCGGACGTAAACGTTGCTCAGAAGCGTGAATTGCTGCTTGAACAGTTGGCATACCTCTTTCTTTTAAATGGTTGGCAAATTCCACAATGAGAATCGAGTTTTTACTTGCCATCCCAATCAACATTACTAAACCGATCTGAGTGTAAACATCATTAGCAAATCCCCGGAGGAATATTGCTAATAACGCCCCTAAAATTGCCAAGGGAACGCTCAACATAATAATGAATGGATCGACGTAATTTTCGTATTGTGCAGCTAATACTAGAAACACCAAAATAAACGCAAATCCAAAGACAATAATTGATTGTCCTCCGGCTTGAATTTCTTCTAATGTTAACCCCGACCATTCATAGCCAAAACCTTGAGGTAAGACTTGTTTAGCCACAGTTCCCATAGCCTCAATTGCTTCCCCAGAACTGACTCCTGGTGCTGCTGAACCATTGATTTCTACAGACCTAAATAAGTTGTAATGCGAGATAACTGATGGTGCTGTGGTTTGGGAAACTGTGACTAAATTGCTCAGCGGAACCATTTCGTTAGTTGCCGATCGCACATACAATTTATTGATGTCTTCTGGATTAGAACGAAACTGAGTATCAGCCTGAACGTAGACTCGGTAACTGCGGTTAAACTGATTGAAATCATTGACATATTGAGAGCCTAATAAAATCTGCAAAGTGCTGAAGATATCTTCCAAAGAAACTTGCAGAGCATTGGCTTTAATGCGATCGACTTCCACAGTTAATTGTGGTGTATTACCATTAAAATTAGGTCGCAAACCGACTAATGTTGGTGGCGCAGGATTATCAGGAGTACCCGGATAAGTACTAGCTCTCGCCATGAATTTACCCAACACTTCTTCCATGACTCTAAAACCCAAATTATTTCGGTCTTGAAGTTGAAATTCAAACCCGCCAAAGCTACCCAAACCTTGAATTGCCGGAGGAGCAAATGGGATAACTGTCGCTTCCTTAATCGAGAGTAATTGAGGAAAAAGACTACCAATAATTGCCTCGGAAGATTGGTCAGGTCTTTTCCTTTCATCCCAAGGTTTTAAAGTAGTAAAAATCAAGCCATTATTGGGAGTTGAACCACTAAAGCTAAAGCCACCAACCGCAAAAATGTTTACTACATCAGGCTGGTTTCTGAGAATAGCTTCAGCTTTTTCTAAGACCTTTTCAGTGTAGTTTAAAGAAGCTCCTTCTGGGCCTTGAACAATAGTGATAAATACCCCTTGATCTTCTTCAGGTAAAAATCCTCCTGGTACTATTGTAAACAACCAATAAGTTGCAGCTAAAGCGGCGACAAATAGAATCAGAACTAGATATCTTAGTTTAGTGATAATCCCCAAAAGCCAAGCATAAGCTTTTCTGGATTCATCAATCAACCAGTTAATTGGGGCGAAAATCCAGTGATGTCTTGCCGAAGATTTTTTCAGTAATAAAGCTGAGAGAGTCGGCGTAAGTGTAATCGCGTTAAAGGTAGAAACTACAATAGAAAAAGCAATTGTTAACGCGAATTGTTTGTATAACTGTCCGGTAGTTCCGGGGAAAAATGCTACGGGAACAAACAAAGCAATTAGTACTAGGGAAGTAGCGATTACTGCACCTAATAAATCATTCATAGAATGAATAGCAGCTTTGACAGGTTCTTCGCCTTCTTCTTGAATTCTGCGAGTGATATCTTCGACAATGACGATCGCATCATCCACCACTAACCCCGATGCCAAAGTCAAGCCAAACAAAGTCAAGGTATTAATATTAAATCCCAGGACTTTCACGAAGATAAAAGTACCAATCAAAGCCACAGGAATCGCAATAGTCGGAATTAAAGTCGATCGCCAATTCTGTAAAAACAGAAAGATAATTAAGATTACCAAACCCACAGCCATAAGCAAGGAAGTTACAACTTCTTTCGCTCCAGCTTCAATAAATAAAGTGGTGTCGTAAGCAACTTGATATTTAATTCCCGGTGGAAAAGTTGGCGCTAATTCTGCCATAGTTTGTTTGACAGCTTGCGCCACATTCAAAGCATTACTACCTGTTAACTGACTAATTCCTAAACCAACCCCTCTCCGTCCGTCAAATCGTAAAAGGGAACCATAATTTTCTGCACCTAATTCTGCTCTCCCAACATCTTTTAATTTAATTAAACTGCCATCTTCACCCGTTTTAATTACCAACTCGGCAAATTCATTAGCATCTTGTAATCTTCCCTTCGCTTCCACCGCCAGTTGATATAGTTGATTTGGTGGTGCTGGTTGTTGTCCAATTTGTCCAGCACCGACTTGTAAATTTTGGCGACGCAGTGCATTTACCACATCTTGAGGTGTTAAATTCCGACTGGCTAAACGGTTAGGATCTAACCATAAACGCATCGCATAAGTGCGTTCGCCAAATATTTGGACATTAGCTACACCTTTGATTCTTTTTAAAGCATCAGTGATGTAAAGATCGGCATAGTTACTCAGATATAAATCATCGTATCGGTTATTTTCGGCATAAAGTCCGATCGCCATTAAAAAACCGCTAGATTCTTTATTAACCCTAACTCCCGTTTGTTGTACTGGCCCTGGTAATCTCGATAAAGCAGAAGAAACTCGGTTTTGTACATCTACCGCTGCCAAATCTTGATCACGTTCTAGTTCAAAGGTCAAAGAAATACTACTAGTACCATCATTAGCACTAGTAGATTTCATGTATTTTACCCCTTCAATACCGTTCAATTCTCTTTCTAAAATATTGGTGACAGTAGACTCAACAACTGAGGCATTAGCACCAATATAATTAGATTGAACTGTTACTTGAGGTGGGGCGATTTCTGGATACTGAGCGACAGGTAATAAGAAAATACAAGCTGCTCCCACTATCGTAATCACGATCGAGCAAACTGTGGAAAATACAGGTCGCCTGATGAAAAAGTCAGATATGGAAAAAATCATGAAGTTTAATCAGGTTTTTGTCATTGGTTATTGGTCATTGGTCATTTGTCATTGGTCATTTGTCATTTATTAGAGCCTCACTAATGACTAATAACTAATGATTAATGACTAGTTTGATGGTGGTTTATTACCTTGTCCTCCGGGTGCATTTGCTCCCGGTGCTTGAGATTCCGGCATAATGGGAATACCGTCTCGCAGTTGCAAAATTCCCGCGACAACTATTTCTTGTCCGGGTTCTAATCCTTTGAGGACTTCCTGTTGATTGCCAGTAATTTTGCCGAGTTCCACGGGTATTTGCTGTGCAATCATATTTCCTGGTTGATCGGGTGTGGGTTTTCTTTCTACGACAAACACGAAATTTTGTCCTGCGATGCGGGAAATGGCTGTAACTGGCACAACTACTCCGGGACGAGTGTCCCAAATGATTCTCGCTTGCACAAATTGATCGGTTCGCAAAGAGCCATCGGAGTTGTCGAAACTGGCTTTAACGAGGATTGATTGGGTTTGAGGGTCAATATTGGGAGCAATAAAAGATATTTGACCTGTTTGCAAGGGTTTGCCTTGATTATTTATCAGTTGTACTGGCATTCCCATGCGGAGTTTGGTGGCTTGTTCGACGGGAACTCTGATTTCAATCAGCAGCGTGTTGTTGTCTGCGATCGTATAAAGCTCAGTTGAAGAAGTCACAAAATCACCAACTTTTACGGGGATATCACCAATTACACCAGAAAAAGGCGCATTAATGGTGTAATAATTCAACCTAACTCGTTCTTCAGTTACTCCGGCTGTCTGTTGTTGAATGATTCTTTCTTGCTTGGTAATATTGGCTTCGGCTCTAACAATTGCTGCTTCTTGAGCCCGAATTTCTGCTTCAATTTGTGCTAATTCGGCTTGTGCTTTTTGCAAATCCAATCGTCTTTGATCTAGTGCTTGTCTAGTTACTGCGCCTTGTCCTTGCAGTTGGGAAAATCTGCGGAATTCCTGTTGTTGAAATGCCAAATTAGACAAAGTGGATTGTTTTTGCGCTTGTTTAGAAATTAGGTTTTGTTTCGCGTTGGCAACATCCGCTTGTGCTAATTTCAATTCCGATCGCGCTGATTCTACCGCTGCCAACTGACTTTGCAAAGATGCTGCTTGTTCAGCGGGATTAATTTGGACAATCGGTGTCCCTGCTCGGACGCGATCGCCTGGTTTAGCAAAAATATTGGTAATTTGCCCGGAAACTTGCGGTTTTGGTTTTACAGATTGTCGAGATTCTAGTCTAGCAACATATTCCGAACTATCTTCAATTGTTTCGGGTTGCGCTTCTCCCAACCTGACAGGCATTGCCATTGGGCCACCTGGCCCACCTCGACCCATTGGCCCACCTGGGCCTGCTTGGGATGCTCCTCCTGGTGGGAAAAATCGATTGTAAGCAAACCATCCACCTCCACCAACTAACAACAGCAGGAATAAAATTCCTAAAATCCGCAGGAATTTCTGGCTGGGTTTAGAGGCAGAAGTATCGAATGTGGGAATATCTTTTGGTGGGTAATTTTCTAAGTAGTCTTCGCGATCGGTTTTCTTCTCTACAGGCAGTACTTTCACATTTGGTAACTGCTCGTTACTATTGTTTTGTTCGTGATTTTCGGTATTCATCTGCCCCTCTAAATAATTGAATAGATACCGCTAGAAAATTTTAGTAATATTATCAGTCGATCGGTCACAGTCGAAAGAGCTATTTTTTGACTTAAGGCTCTGAGTGATTACGAAAAGCACATTGTAACACACTTGCAACCACTTGTATTTCATTTAATCTCTAGCTCGATTACTAACCATCAATCGTGAAGATCTAGAGATTAATAATCCTGTTCTATATTACTACTGATTTTTTCTCTTTCCTATCCGAAAAATTAGCGGAATCGATTTGAAAAACTATTATCAAAATCCGACTTTACAATTTGAAATAAACTGAAACTAAGAAATTTTTAACTTTAAACTAATTCTGTTTTTTTTGTTTTAACCCTAAAACTTTTCAATTTCCGCCAAATATAGCGAATTTATGTACTTCCCAGGTACAGTCCGGGACTAGAATATCCGTAAGGTTCACTTTTACCAACCCGATCGGGAATTTTCTGTTAAAGTACCTCCTTGTTCGATCGCCGATTCTTCTCTAGCAGTCCGATCGACTGTTCTCATCAATGTAGTGGGAAAGCGATTAAGTAATTCCAAACTTAATTCGCCTGTCCCACAAGCAAGTTTTAAAATGCGATCGAAATCAGCCAGATTCGGAGAAAGTTCCCCTGGAGAAACTAGATTATCTTTAGTAAATGCCGCATTTTCGTTCATAAATTTATGCCAAAGTATTTGTTAATTTAGCATAGTATAATCCATTGCCGTACTAAATTTTAGTGATTGACTAGTTTTTCACTTTGCCTTGGGAATAAGCCTCTGAATAATTTGGACAGCGACCAATTCGGGAATAAATAAAGTTTAATTGGCGGATTTTTTAATTGGTATTGATACGCTAAATGTTCGGATTTAGACTCAGTTTGCAAAGATTCTCCATACTCCAAACTCATGTGAATATAAGCCAAAGATTCCATAGTTAAACATCCCTTTTCTTCTGTATTTGATTCTAGTAAAGCGGTAAATTGCTGGGAATTAAAGTCTTAAGTAACCAGTAACTCGATCGTCTAGGTAAAGCCACTGAGGAAACAACTTTCTGGTTGTCTGACAAAGGCTAAGAAGTAGACAGTTAGAAAACTGGTAACTAATTCGCCATTCGGTAAATGCGGAAATTCATAATGTACATTTCCCCAAGTAAGAGATTCTATCCGGTTTGTTTGGGAAGCTTTTCCGTATCTCCACGTCAAGTGTACTGATTGAGTAATATCGTTTACCCAAATGATTGATACAAATAAAGTAGGGGCGGGTTTAGCCAGAAACCTGGAATAACCAGCCTAAAGATTAAAATCAAAACCCGCCCTTTCCCAAACATTTGTAGCAAACATTTAGGTAATAGATATAAAAGTCCCTTGACCTACACCCAAAAAAGTTTGATGATATCCTTGCAGATTTTCTGTTGAGACGATCGATGCTAGAAACCCGATGTTTGACTGCTACCCTAGCTGTAACTCTGCTAACTGCGGCGGCTGGCTGTGAGTCTAATATTTCTCCTCCGGCTGTATCTGATGCTGCTACTCCGCAAGTTAATGCTTTAAAAGATACAACTTCAGAATCAGTGATTTCAGCTACCCAAATAACTCTAGCTGCTATTAATCCCAATCCCACAGAACAACTGAAAATCAATCAATATGTTAACGGTTTAGCAGCCAAAGGTTTTACCAAAAAAAATCAAGGAGTTTGGGTACAATCCAGCAATACTTTATTAGCAAATCACCAAGGTACAACACCATTACCCGCTGCTTCAATTACTAAAGTAGCAACAAGTTTAGCCGCCCTTTCCACCTTTAGCCCCAATCATCGTTTTGTCACAACAGTTAGTAAAACTGGTTCGATTCAGAATGGTGTTTTAGAAGGTGATTTAGTCATTGAAGGAAATCAAGATCCTTTCTTTATTTGGGAAGAAGCATTTGCTTTAGGTAATCTTTTAAATCAGTTAGGCATCAAGCGAGTTAAGGGAAACCTGCTGATTAGTGGCAAGTTTTACATGAATTATGAAAATAGCCCTTTAAAATCAGGAAATCTGTTAAAAGTAGGGATCAATTCTCGACTTTGGACAGCCCAAGCATCAACTCAGTATCGCAGTTTACCGCCAGGTACTCCTCAACCACAAGTAATAATTGATGGCGCTGTTAAAGTAGTCTCTTCTCCACCAAGTAACGCTAAAGTTTTAGTGCGTCATTATTCGCCAACTCTAGCTGATTTGCTAAAAAAGATGAATCGGTATAGTAACAATAAAATGGCGGAAATGCTTGCTGATTCTGTAGGTGGCGCGAAACAAGTGGCACAAAAATCTGCTACGATTGCTGGTGTTCCTCAATCGGAAATTCAATTAGTTAATGGTTCTGGTTTGAGCGAGCTAAATAAGATTTCTCCCCGTGCAGCGGTAGCTTTGTTTTTAGCTATTGACCGCTATTTAAAACCCTTAAATATGAGTGTTGGGGATGTTCTCACTGTAGTAGGACAAGATAAAGGTATTTTAGATGAACGCAAAATTCCTCAACTGTCGGTAGTGAAATCCGGTAGTTTAAATAATGTCAGTGCTTTAGCTGGTGCTTTACCTACAAAAGACCAGGGAATTGTTTGGTTTGCTATTATGAATGGGGGAACAAATTTAACAGGTTTTCGCACTCAACAAGAGTTACTTTTGAACAATTTAGTTAATCAATGGGGAGTAGTTGATTCTCTACCTTCTGAGTTAACACCAACTCAAAAACCTGAAGATCAAGTGTCTCGAAATGAAGTAGTTAAAGAGTGAAAGGGAGGAGAGGTAGATCCCCGACTTCTTCAAGAAGTCGGGGATCTTTGTACTCACAAGTCTTCAGTCACCAGCCCCATTTCTGTTAATCCTTGGCGCAGTCTTGCTGCTTCACGGGGATTATTTATTTCGTGAAGTTCGATCGCTCTTTGAAAAGCTACCAAACTCTCGGAAACATTACCAACCTTCAAAAAAACAACTCCTAAATTTTGATAAGCATCAGCATAATTAGGGTTTAGTTTAATTGCTTGTTGGTAAAGTGCGATCGCATCCACAAATCTCCCCATCTGCTTTAACAACATCCCCAAGTTATAATAACCAACCGCGAAATTTCGGTCAATTGCGATCGCATTTATGTATGCTTCTTGCGCCGCCGCTAATTGATTGGTTGCTTTCAAAACATTGCCTAAATTAATCAAAGCACCTAACTTTAATTGTGGTAAAATATCTAATTTGGTAGCAGTTTGATAATGGGATTCTGCTAAATTGAATTGTTGTAAAGACTCGTAAGCAATGCCCAAATGATAGTGTAATTCGTAAAGTACAGCTGAATCTATGGAATTAGCAGTTAAACCCCGTTGTAAAAGTTCTATTCCCTTTGATTTTTCCCCAATTTCTAAATATAATGCTCCCAACTTATTGCAAACATAAGGGTCATTTGGATGTTGTTTTAGATAAGCTTCCATTGTAGTTTTCGCAGTTTGAAATTTGTGGCGAGATGCGATCGCTCCTGGTTCATACCCATAATGTAAAATAGCCACATCTGATAAACTAGCAATTTGCCATTGTGGTTCCTTTTCCAAAAGCAAACTTACGCTATCATCAATCATTGCATGATAAGGACGAGAAAAATAAACCTCTGGATGTTTGCGAAACAACCGAGAAACTAAAGAATAAGGTGCTTGTTTTGCACCAACTTCTTCCCTAACTAAGTTCACAACTAAAAGATGAGGTTGCTGAATTACCTGTTTTAATTGTGGAACAATTTCCGGTTTTAAAACTTCATCAGCATCCAAAACTAAAACCCAGTCACCTTGCACATATTTTAAAGCTTCATTTCGCGCCGCCGAAAAGTCATTACACCATTGAAAATGATAAACTTCTGCCCCCAAATCTTTTGCTATTTCCGGGGTTTTATCGGTAGAACCTGTATCTAAAACTATGATTTCATCAACTACGTTTTGGACACTTTTGAGACAGTTGGGTAGGGAGGTTGATTCATTTTTGGCGATCGCGCAAAGGCTAAGTTTCATATAATTTATTGCTCTAAACGTACTGCTTTTGCATCCCAGTTATGATCGACAAATCAAACATTCTTTTCTCCTAAAATTTACGATGTTTTTTTCACATTATTGTAATCAGACAGTTGGTACTCCTACTGTTTCTCCTAAACTCCTGGTTTTCCAGCGGACGAGGGCAAATTTTGCATTGATTTATACTATTTCAATGAGTATAGAAAAAGCAGCGACTTTAGTGTAAGATTCAAGAGTTATCAATTTATTTCTGAGACTAAAACTAGAAATGAGTCACATAATAAATAAACAATTGAAGGAATTTATAGAAAAATCTCGGTTACTAACAGGGCAAATTATCCAAGAAAGAGAACCTTGGAATACAGAAGTTACAGCACAAGCCATTAGACATTTTGCTTATGGAATTAGCGACGATAATCCCCTATGGCTCGATCCAGATTACGCCCGAAAAAGTGATTATGGCAGTCTCGTTGCGCCACCCACTTTTCTAATTTCAGTGTTATACCCATCACTGCATGGATATCCAATGAAATTATCCATGTCCAATTTGATTGGAGAACTGGAATATGAATGGTTTCTCCCGATTTTAGAAGGAGATTCCTTAAATTCATCAGCGAAACAAACAGGGGTTTACGAGTCTAAGGATCGTCAAAATCGTCCCTTGGTTTGTATTCTATCAGAAACAAGCTACTGGAATCAAAAGGAAGAATTAGTTGGTAAAGCCAAGAGTAATTTAGTTTGGGCGGCGCTGACGGAAAACGATTTTTTAGTGAATCGTTCGATTTACGAATATTCGGAGGAAGAATTAGCAGGGATTCGTGAAGCCTTAGAGCAGGAAACTCGCCGGAGCGATCGCGTTTTATGGGGAGAAGATGTTGAGATTAATACAAAACTTCCGCCCTTAGTTCGCGGCCCCTTAACCTTGGGTGATTTGATTTGTTGGCAAGCAGCAATTGGCCCGTCTTATCGTCCTGGAGCTTTAGGGTATCGCGATACTCTCAAAGCTCCTCATACTGCGGTGAAAAATCCCATAACGGGCTGGTCAATTAAAAATTCGCAACACCATGAGGATTTTCTCTTAGCCAAACAACGGGGAATGCCCGCCCCCTTTGATAATGGCGTGATGCGCTTTGCTTGGCTGTCTCCTTTGCTGACTAACTGGATGGGCGATCGCGGACAGCTTAAACGATTATCGGTACAGACGATCGCTCCAGTTTTATATGGAGACACAATTTGGTATGAAGGAACAGTTATTAAAAAAACAGAGAGCGAATCAGGAATTTTAACCAAAGTCAAAATTACAGGCACAAATCAACTGGGAGAACTAACCACCACAGGAGAAGGAGAAATTTTACTTCCCAGTCGAACTCGGACACCTGAAGAAGGTTCTGTTGAATTTATCCTCGCTAATTCTTATCCAGAAGAACCCTGTTTTCATCAGTTAATTGAAGCGCAAGTCGAACGAAGACCAGAGGCGATCGCTCTGATTGATAATCACCAACAACTCACTTATCGAGAATTCAATCAGCAAGCCAACCAACTAGCCCATTATCTCAAGCAGTTCCATCTCAAACCCAATACTTTAATCGGAATTTGTTTAGACCGTTCTTGTGAATTTGCGATCGCTATTCTTGCCATTCTCAAAGCAGGTGGCGCTTATTTGCCCCTAGACCCAGACTATCCGGCAGAGCGTTTGGCATTTATGTTAAAAGATGCCCAAGTTCCGCTTGTCATCACTCGCAAAGAACTCGAAAAAATCAATCCAGAGTCAGACATCAAGTTCGTTTATCTCGACTCAAACCACTCAGAAATTACCGAGCAAAGTTTAGAAAACCCAGCAGATCAAGTCAGTTCTAATCATCTGGCTTATGCAGTCTATACATCGGGATCGACAGGTCAACCCAAAGCAGTTTGCATTCCCCACTACAGCTTATCTTCTTATCTGCGATCGATTGTTTTGCCTTTGGGAATTGAACCAAGCGATAAATATTTACATACTGCTTCTTTTGCCTTTTCAGCAGGGGTGAGACAAACGCTTTTACCCTTATTTCTAGGCGCAACATTAGTCATTGCCGATCGGCAACAGCGACAAGACCCTGTACGACTTTTCCAACTGATTAAAAATACCCAAGTAACCATCTGGGATACCGTCCCAACAATCTGGCGATTCTGTATCGATTTTTTCCAGGAAATAGAAGACAAAACAAGATTTGAGTTACTCAATAATTCCTTACGATTAATTTTAGTTACAGGAGAGCCTTTAGCTTGGAATATTCCCCACGATTGGCGTTACCAACTGCAACATAATGCCCAAATGATTAATCTTTATTCCCAATCTGAAACTACGGGAACAGTCAGTTATTATATCATTCCTGAACACTTTAACCAACAAACAGGAATCGTCCCTCTCGGAAAACCTGTTGAAGATGCAACAATTTTCTTACTAGACGAACATTTAAATCTCGTAGCAGAGGGAGAAATTGGCGAACTATGCGTAGCAGGAAAACGTCAAGTACGCAGTTATCTCAATCGTCCAGAATTAACCCGAAAGAAATTTATTCTTAACCCCTTTAAAGGAATTACTCACCTTTATAAAACCGGAGATTTAGCTCGGTATTCGCCAGAGGGAATATTAGAATTTGTTGGCAGAAGCGATCGGCGGATCAAAATCAGAGGATTTCGGGTAGAACTCGAAGGAATAGAAGCAACCCTAAACCAACATCCAAATGTCAAAGAAACTGTAGTAATTGCCCGCGATGATTTGCCAAAAGACAAGAATTTAGTAGCTTACATTGCCACTAATAATCATCCTTTGAATCCAGCAGAATCCAATCAACTCCAAGAACAATTTCGCAATTTTCTTGCCGAAAAATTACCGGAATATGCTGTACCAAACTTCTTTGTTTTTTTAGATACTTTGCCCCGAAATCCTAACGGTAAATTAGAGCGACGCAATCTTCCTTCTCCCCAATCATTAACTCGTCAACAAAGTAATTTTATCGCTCCTCGCGATCGATTGGAATTAGAATTAACCAAAATCTGGGAAAGCATTTTAGAAACTCAACCCATTGGCATCCAAGACAACTTTTTTTCCTGGGGAGGTCATTCTCTTTTAGCAGTTCGCTTGTTTGCCAAAATTGAGCAAATATTTAACCAAAATTTACCCCTATCAATTCTTTTTGATGCTCCCACTATCGAGCAACTAGCTAATCTCTTACGTCAGGAAGGATGGTCAGCAACTTGGTCATCATTAGTTGCAATTAAGCCAAACGGATCGAAACCTCCCTTATTCTGCGTTCATGGCGTGGGTGGTAATGTTCTCTCCTATCGAAATTTGGCCCATTATCTACCTTCAGATTTACCCGTTTATGGACTGCAAGCTTTAGGGTTAGATAGAAAGCAACCCTATTTAACCACAATTGAAGCAATGGCAGAACATTATCTCAAAGAAATTCAGTCCGTTCAACCGGAAGGCCCTTACTTTTTACTCGCCCATTCTTTTGGGGGAAAAGTCATTTTGGAAATGGCACATCAACTCCATAAGCAAGGTCAAAATATTGCCTTATTAGCTTTGTTAGATTCTTCTTCCCCTGAACAAAAATTTATTCCTCTCTCTCCAGCAGAAGAACACAAGCGCAAAGAAAAATTTATCAGTCAATTACCCCCTTGGTCGCGAGAGCCTGGAATTTCACCTTTAATTGAAGTTTTATACCAAGCAAAACGCCGATATGAAGCAAAGCCTTACAATGGTAAAGTAGTTTATTTTAAGGCTAAAGAACAAGGTTCAAGAAATACTGATATATTTATCGAGAACTGGCGAAAGTTAGCTAAAGAAGGCTTAGACTGTTATGAAGTTAGTGGCGATCATTGGTCTATGCTTGAAGAGCCTCACGTTCAAAAGTTAGCCAAACAAATAGAATTGTGTTTGGCTATGAATTTTTCTTGAGTTTGTTCTATAATCGTCTAAATTAAAACCTGAATTAGGTCAAACAAATAGAGTCAAATTAACTGAATGTATGCAAATAACTTCATTCCGTAAAACAACAAATCTTAATTGCTCCTCTCCCGATGCGCTAATCAAGATTTTGCCTGAAGTTGTTAACCAGGTTGAAAAAAAGGGGTTTTCTGTTTTTTCCGCTTGGGATACGGAAGCAGATACTGTCCAAAAAATTGCCCGACAATTTGGCAAAATTATGCGACATATTAGGGCAGATGAATCAGGAATTACCACCGTTGCTCAGGGAAAATCTTGGCATCAAAATTCCAATTCTAGTCAAAATTCACCCATTGAGAAAAATGAATATCAAAGTTATGATGCCGATGAAGTCATAGCCCATACGGATGGAACTTTCATTGATGGCATGAATATTATTGATGGTCAGATCGTGCGTGTAGAACCGCCTTATGTTGTGCTTTTTCAATGTGTCGCTCCGGCTGAACAAGGAGGAGAATTAATTTTAATTGATACCCAGCAGGTTTTGAGCGATATGCTAGTTGAAAATGCCCAATTAGCAAAAATTCTCTTAACACCGGGATGTATATCTTTTTGTCGCGATGACCAAATTGCTTTAGACTTTCCAGTATTTCAACAAAGGTTTGATGGTAGTTTGCGAGTTCGGATTAATTGCGACAATAAGGCTTTTACACCAGATTGGTCTTATGAGGCAGTTAAAAGATTGTATGAAGAGTATTTCAAAAATCCAAAATATCGAGTAGCTCTCAAATTAGAGTCCAAAGATGTTTTAGTTATCGACAATTATCGGGTTTTGCACGGTCGTGCTGTTTATCAAGTTTATAACAACAATAATATCCGACATCATCGGCGGATTTGGGTTGCTAACGAACCTCCGAACCTGGTTAAAAATTTGCAAGAAGAAGTCAAGATGAAGCGTGCCTTTGAAACTTACAATTCTTACCGAATCACTTCTCCTTTGCTCGAAGAAGTTCCTTTTAAAATCAAAGGCGGAATTCGTTTAAAAGCGGAAAGTGAAAAATTATTACCAGGTATTTTGCATGACTTAAATATCTCTGGATCAAAGGAAAGATAGTATTTAAAATAGGGCGATAAATACTGTCGAAAATCTAGCTAATTCTTCTCAATGTTAGTCATTTTTATAGCTAAATGCCAATAGTGAGGAAGTCTTGGCGATGGTAATTTTCAGATTTCGTCAAACACGACTTGAGACCCACTACTAAATATTCGAGATGACTCAAAGTTCCCTAACTCAAACGGAAAATAGTATTAGAATTGTTACTCTCGCTAAGAGCAGCGCGATCGCTTTAACTTTACAATTTGCGGGAGTGGCTCTGGCTTACCTCGTTCAAGTCTTTCTCGCTCGCTGGATGGGAAAAACTGAATATGGTATCTACGAATATGTTATAACTTGGACTTTGTTATTAGCCGTACCAGCCAGCCTGGGTTTGCCCAGGGCTGTGGTTCGTTTCATTAATGAATACCGCGTTAAGCAAGAGTGGGGACTCTTGCGGGGACTCCTACTCGGCAGTTGGCAGCTAACGGTAGGTACGGGTTTGTTTCTGGGTTTGTTGGGTACAGGATTAATTTTCCTGTTCAACCACTACTATCAATTTTCTTATGCTCCCGTTTTACTGATTGGTATTTGGCTGGTTCCCTTGCAAGGGTTAGTTTTATTGCAAGAAGATATGGCTCGGGGAGCGGAAGATATCGTCCTTGCTTACACTCCTACGAAAGTAATTTGGCCGATCCTCGTACTTGTTGGCGGGTTTCTTCTCTGGCACCGCGATATCCTCAACAGTGTCTCGATGACTGAGGTAGCCTTGGGGACGTTGTTGGGAGCGATCGCCTTTCAAGCCTGTCTGGTATGGTTCAAATTCGATGGCGAAATAGAAATTGCTGCTCCGATCTATACTCCTGGGGCTTGGTTAAAAGTTTCCCTACCCCTACTTCTTTATCGCGCCTTCCGAGAAATTCTGGTTCAAACAGATATTTTGATGTTAGGTTCGTTTGTTGGTGTTGCCGCTGTCGGTATCTATAGTCCGGCTTCTAAAACTGCTCTGTGGGTGAGTTTTGTCTTGCAAGCTATTAATATTGTCGTTGCACCCGCTTTTGCCATTCTCCACACCCAAGGCGATCGGGCTGAATTACAAAAGGTAATTTCTACCGTTACGGTTTGGATTTTCTGGTCGTCAATAGCCATCGGACTCACCTTAATTGTTTTTGCCAAACCCCTTCTGGCAATTTTTGGCCCGGAATTTACCGAAGCTCATTGGGCTTTAAAAATTCTGGTCATTGGACAATTGGTTAATGCTTTATCGGGTTCGGTGGGCAATTTGCTCTCGATGACGGGCTATCAAAATCAATTGATGCTGGTTTCTGGTTGTACTGCTTTAATTAATCTGGTTTTAAATGCTATTGCTATTCCTATTTGGGGTACTGTGGGAGCAGCTTTAACGACTGCTGTCACTCTTAGTATTTGGAATATCTGGCTGGCTGTTATCGTGATTCGCAATTTAGAGGTTAATCCTACTGTTTTTTCTAGTTTGTTTCCGGGAAAAGCTGCTAACGATCGGTGAAGCCACCCCTCAGAACAACTAAAAACCCCGTCCATCACCAATAGAGAACGGGGTAATTTTCACCAATTTTTTACGTTAAAAAAACAGAAATTACAGTTTTAAATCCGGGGGTAAAAGTACTGTGTCAATTACGTGAACTACACCATTACTAGCCTTAACATCAGCTTGAGTTACTTGAGCATTATTGACTTTCACTTTACCATCTTTAACCATCACCATAACTTCGCCACCTTCTACGGTTTTGGTTTCTCCAGATTTCAAGTCAGTGGACATGACTTGACCAGGAACTACATGATAAGTCAAAACTTTGATCAGTTTGTCTTTGTTTTCTGGCTTCAACAAAGCTTCTACTTTTTCTTTGCCTAATGCTTCAAATGCTGCATTTGTCGGAGCAAAAACAGTAAATGGCCCTTGTCCTTCTAGAGTTTCAGTTAACCCAGCCGCTTCTAATGCTGCTTTCAAGGTAGAAAGACTATCATTAGTAGAGGCGAGAGCCACAATGGTCTGACTTTGTGCCGTCGTTACACCTTCTGGTTCTGAGGTATTTGCGGGTTCTACTGTCATAGAACCAGGACGGGTTTCTTCTGTAGATTGAGCTTGGACTAATACTGGCAGAGAAATTAAAACGCTTACTCCTGCCACTGCAACAGCACTGCTGAGTCTTTTGATCCAATTCTGGCTGTTTACTGCCGTCATAACGTTGCTCCTGTGTCCTTTTGTAAAGGAATTGTAAAGCTAACTATCAATTTATAACATCTTGTAAAGAAAGAGGTAGTAAATAATATCTGACTCAAGATATATTTTTATCAGCTTTTCCTGTGTTAAGCCGGAGAAACTCACCGATCGAGGTTTTGTAAATGAGCGTTAGCAAGCTTTTCAGGCAATTTGTATATTTGGTAACAAAATTTTTTTAGTGAAGAATTGCTCACTATGCTGAAGTCAGGTGAATCTAGCGGCGCGATCGGATAAACTTTCAAAGTTAGAAAAAATGCTCAAGGAAAGGCGAAATGCTAGAGCTATACCAATTTGAAATATCACATTACTGCGAGAAAGTCCGACTAATTCTAGACTACAAGGGGTTAACCTATAAAAAAATCGAGGTTACGCCCGGAATTGGTCAAATAGACCTCTACAGAATGTCTGGTCAGCGAAAAGTACCTGTGCTTAAAGACGGTAGTGAGATTATCGCTGATTCAACTGCGATCGCCAAATACCTAGAGCGCCAGTACCCAGAAAGACCAATTATTCCCACCAACCCCCAACAAAGAGCTCTTTGTTTTCTGCTCGAAGAATTAGCAGATGAGTCTATTGGGTTGAAAAGTCGTCAGGCATTATTTAGCGGTTTGAGTCAAAATCAAAACTTCCGCACCGCACTTTTGCCCACCACAACACCAGACTTTCTCAAACAGTTAGTGGGAGCAGTACCCAGCGACTTGTTAAATGTCTTAGGTTTGGGAATGGGGATGAGTCCAGATGCGATTAAATCAGCTTTGGATGACCTGAAACAAGACTTAGAAGCCTTGTCTATGCTGCTATTAGATCGACCTTACTTAGTAGGAGATCAACCAACTTTAGCAGACTTTGCCGTAGCGGGTTTGAGTATGTACATCAAATTCCCCGATGGCCCTTATTTGGATATTCCACCTAATCTTAGAGGAAAAGGAGTCCCTGGAATTGCTGACAGCGCAGCTTTTGAGACATTCTTTAACTGGCGCGATCGACTTTACGCCGACTATCGTAAACCTTTGACTGCTACTAGTTCTCCCGGTTCTGGCCCGACATCAATTCAAATTGATTAACTTGGTAGTAGGTAGTTAGTAGTAGGTAGTTGGTAGCTGGTTGAATATTTCCGCTACTTAACTACCTAAAAAGTGGTTTGGAATTGCTAATTAGGACAAAAATTAATTGTCAAAAACCATAAAACAAAAGTAAAATTTTGCCAATGACCAATGACAATTGACTAATAAATATTAGCAATGACTTTAGGCAAGCCGTTAGGTTCAGTTATTCAAGGTTCTCTAAGTGAAGGTTTAGAGGTTCGTTTGCACCCAGATGTTTCGGTAGAAGATATGCGGGTGGGGAAATTTTTGGTGGTGCAGGGTGTACGATCGCGTTTTTTCTGTATGCTAACCGATGTGGCACTAGGCACTTCTAGCCAAAGAATTGCCGCTAATCCTCCCGATTTTGGCGATGATTTATTGCGGGAAATTCTCGCTGGGAGCAGTACTTATGGGACGATCGAACTCACTCCCATGTTAATGTTTACACCCATTCCCGACCCTCCTGCTTTCTTCCCTCTTAATGGTAAATCCCAAAAATCTTTACCAGAAGCAGCAAAAAACTTAGCATCATTTCAACCAAATACTAATACCGAAGAAATAGAATTACGACCAGTCAAAACAATTCCCAGCCACTTTAGCCAAGTTTACGACGCAGAAGAACGAGATTTTCGCACAGTTTTTGGCTGGGAAGATGACCCGCAAAGGTGTAATTTTGCGATCGGTCAACCCTTAGATATGGATGTCCCAGTTTGCTTAGATTTAGAAAGATTTGTCGAACGCAGTAACGGGGTTTTTGGTAAGTCGGGAACTGGTAAATCTTTTTTAACTAGATTGTTACTATCCGGGATTATTCGCCGCCAAGCCGCAGTTAATTTAATTTTTGATATGCACTCGGAATATGGTTGGGAAGCAGTGCGAGAAGGCAAATCTTTCAGCACTGTTAAAGGTTTGCGCCAGCTATTTCCCGGAGAAGTGCAAATGTTTACTCTCGATCCGCAATCGACTAAACGGCGCGGAGTTAGAGATGCTCAAGAGTTATATTTAGGTTACGACCAAATCGAAATAGAAGATATTAAATTAGTTGCTAATGATTTAGGTCTTTCTGATGCAGCGTTAGATAATGCGACAATTTTGCAGAATGAATTCGGCAAAACTTGGATTATTCAGCTGTTAAATATGACTAATGAAGATATTAATATTTTCTGTGAAGAAAAGAAAGGACATAAAGGTTCGATTATGGCTTTACAGCGCAAGTTAATGCGTTTGGAAAGCTTGAAATATATGCGAACAACTTGTCCGAAAAACTATGTTAATGCGATTTTGCAATGTTTAGAAGCTGGTAAGCACGTAGTAATTGAATTTGGTTCCCAGTCGAATATGCTTTCTTATATGCTGGTGACAAATATGATCACTAGGAGAATTCATAAAGCTTATGTTCATAAAGCCGAGATGTTTTTGCAAACTAAAAATCCCATTGACAGACCCCAACAGTTAGTAATTACAATCGAAGAAGCTCATCGTTTTCTCGATCCCGCAATTGTTGGCAGTACAATTTTTGGGATTATCGCCCGTGAAATGCGGAAATATTTTGTTACGTTATTAATTGTGGATCAGCGTCCTTCGGGGATTGATAATGAAGTGATGTCCCAAATTGGTACGCGCATCACTGCTTTACTCAACGACGAAAAAGATATTGATGCGATTTTTACCGGAGTGGCTGGGGCGGGGAGTTTGCGATCGGTCCTAGCTAAACTAGATTCCAAGCAGCAAGCCTTAATTTTAGGTCACGCCGTCCCCATGCCAGTAGTCGTGCGAACTCGTCCCTACGACGAAAAGTTTTATCAAGAAATCGGCGATACCATCTGGGAAGAACAGTCAGACGAAGCAGTTTTTGCCGCTGCCGAAGCCGCTAAAGCAGACTTAGGCTTTTAGAATAAGTTTTGAGTTGTAGGGGCGGGTTTAGCTGAGAATTCCTGACTCACAACAGAAAAATTAACAACAAAACCCGCCCTTACAGAGTTTTGAGTTGTAGGGGCGGGTTTAGCAGAAAATTCCTGACTCACAACAGAAAAATTAACAACAAAACCCGCCCTTACAGAGTTTTGAGTTGTAGGGGCGGGTTTAGCAGAAAATTCCTGACTCACAGCAGAAAAATTAACAACAAAACCCGCCCTGGAGTGAAAAAATCCCCAATCCCCAAAAAACCCCTACACAAAGCATTCCGCATTTGCTATGATCGTTTATCCAGTCTAAAAAAGTACGGTTATTCCACAAGCTAAAACCTTTTCAGGGCAAGGATAGTAAGGCATCCTTATATATAGAGGAAGAGAGATTGCCTAACCAAAGTTGCAAGGCACAAAACTAATGATTACTTCACAACGAAACTTTTGAGCAGATTTGGGGAATATTAAACGTAAGGATGAACCATTAATCCCCGATCGCTGTCTAAACTTACAACAAAGCTAGGCTAGAACAATTCTATAACGAGTTCAAGTTGAAAAAATTTATAACCAAAGTCTAGAGGAGCAGGTTTCACGATGTTTTTCTTGTTCCAGCAAAATTACTATCTAAACCCGCTCCATAAAATCCAGGAGTTGAGGCACAGAGTAAACCCCTAATAAACAGCTTACCTCTTTGTTTGCCAAATGATGGGAGGAAATATCTGGGTCAGGGCTAAAAATTAAAAATTTAGTTATCCCAGCTAATTTGATTCTAGTTCTCTGGTATTGAGAAAAAGACAGTAACCCTTACATCTATGGCAGGATGCAGTTTTTTTAACCATCAGACTAAGCTTTTGTTTAGCAAGTTTCCTGGTTTCGCTTCCGCTCCATCCCAGCCACCAGTTCGTTGTTTGTCTAAAGAGTTCATATAAGCACCCATGCCCACTGTAAAGACCGAAAAAACCAATGCCAGCCCCAAATTCACTGCCGATATGGTTCGTACCTATCTGCGGGAAATTGGACGAGTACCTTTGCTCACCCGCGAACAAGAAATCGTCTATGGTAAGCAAGTACAACAAATGATGACCCTGCTGGAAGCGAAGGAAGCTTTGGCGACCAGCTTGAAACGGGAACCTTCTCGCAAGGAATGGGCAGATCGTGTCCAATTGAGTGAAGCAGAGGTTTCTGATGCAATTCGGCGGGGACAACGCGCCAAGCAAAAGATGATTGAAGCTAACTTGCGCTTGGTGGTTGCGATCGCTAAAAAATACCAAAAGCGAAACTTAGAATTTTTGGATTTGATCCAAGAAGGTACTCTAGGTTTAGAAAGAGGTGTAGAGAAGTTTGATCCAATGCGGGGTTATAAGTTTTCCACCTACGCTTACTGGTGGATCAGACAGGCGATTACTCGTGCGATCGCCCAACAAGGACGCGCCATTCGTCTCCCCATCCACATCACCGAAAAGCTGAATAAGATCAAGAAAGTCCAACGAGAACTTTCCCAACAACTTGGTCGCAGCGCCACCCCCGCAGAAATTGCCCAGTCTCTCGAACTGGAAACTAGTCAGATTCGTGAGTATTTGACCATTGCGCGTCAGCCAATTTCTTTAGATGTGCGGGTTGGCGACAACCAAGACACTGAACTTTCCGACCTGCTGGAAGATGATGGCCCATCTCCAGAAAATTTCATCACTCAAGAGTCTTTACGTCAAGACCTCGACGACCTCTTGGCAGAACTAACACCTCAACAACGGCAAGTTTTGAGCCTACGTTTTGGTTTAGCTGATGGAAATGCTCTCTCTTTGGCAAAAGTAGGTGAACAACTCAACCTCAGTCGGGAAAGAGTTCGTCAACTAGAACGTCAAGCTTTAGACCATTTGCGTCGCCACCGTGCTAATGTCCGCGAATATCTTGCAAGTTAAGCAAAAGGTTTAGTTAGT
Organism: Floridaenema fluviatile BLCC-F154; assembly: GCF_041929135.1. Taxonomy (NCBI): domain Bacteria; kingdom Bacillati; phylum Cyanobacteriota; class Cyanophyceae; order Aerosakkonematales; family Aerosakkonemataceae; genus Floridanema; species Floridanema fluviatile. The sequence continues at coordinate 412,549 of NZ_JBHFNS010000094.1, forward strand.
TAGGTTAGTTTCAGGAATCAGAATTAAAGGATGGGTAGTGTACTGCTACCTGTCCTTTAATTTTTGTGTCTAACAATGTTCAAAAGTGATCCAAGTCAACCATCTCTGTATATCTTGATCTCCAGTTAGCTTGATTTGAGTCACTGGTATTTCGGACTTAGATCAAACAAAAAGCTGAGTACTATCACGAAGAGTAGGGATTTTCCTCACTAAGTTGTCCTAGCGATCGCAGCATTATTAAAACTGTAAGCAAGAGACAAAAACAAAACAAAAGTCAGAAACAAGCCAATTATCCAAATAATTCCCCGTGGTTATACTTTTCTGACTATTCCATAAAGTTTTGTAACGAAGATCGGAAATTGTTTACATCATCAGTGAATCTCTATATTGGATATGCCGTGCTGCTATTTAGTTAAGTAACTAATAGTAGTTAGCTAAAAGATCCTCCTCTGGAATATGAGAAATCAACCAGTAGATTGAAGTGTAAAGACTGTATTTTCCCTTAAGTTGGAATTGTCAGGATTTACCCGGATTGATTCTCCAAAAGCTACCTGTTTAGGTGCTGCGTCAGTTACATAATGGCGAATTTACAAGCAAACTAAGCTCATCAGGGGCAAGAACCATGATTAAACATCCTATTCATACTTCTTTACAATTAGGTAAAAAATTCAAAGGTTTGGAAATATCCCTGGCTGCCTTAATGCTAATAACAGGTTTTAGTACTGGTGAAGTTAATGCTACGCCAAAAAAGGATACACCAACGGCAACTAAAACAGAAGTAACTCAAGCTAGAAATAGCAGTGCTAAGCCAGCTAATCTGAGTAATGGGGTATATCTTTATGGTCAGTCTCCTCAGCCAGAAGTAATTGGTAAAGAGTATGTAGTGTTTGAGGTCAGGAATGGTCGGGTGATTGGTGCAGTTTATTACCCTCGTTCCGAGTTTAACTGTTTCTATGGCACTCTTCAGGCACAACGCTTAAATGTGACAATGGTCGATCCGATGGTGGAAACTGCTGATGGAACTCCTCCAGAAAAACAGCCAAGTACTAGGTTAGCTGCTGTAGGTGATTATCGAGGCATTGACCAAATTTCTGTTCCTTACTCTGTGACTCTGCAAAATTATCGCCAAATTGCTCAAGTTAGTGATAATGACAAGCGCATTTTAGGAATGTGTAAAGCTGAGTATCAGGAACAAGTTTGGGGCAGATAAAAATGCTGAATTTCACCTCGCCTGTTTTAAAATTCGATTCCTGGTTGGGCTTTAACTCCTTGTTCCCGAAATGGATGCTTAATTAATGTCATTTCGGTAACTAAATCCGCTTGTTCAACTAATGCGGAAGGTGCGCCTCTACCAGTGAGAATAATATGAGAATCTTCAGCTTTTTCTGTTAATCCAGCTAGGATATTTTCTACTTTTAAATAGCCCAATTTTAAAGCGACATTTATTTCATCGAGTAAAACTAATTTAAATTCTGGATTACGGATAAAAGCTAAGGCTTTCTCCCAAGCTTCTTCAGCTTTTTGCATATCCCGTTCGCGGTCTTGAGTCTCCCAGGTAAAACCTTCGCCCATTGCATGAAATTCTAGCAAATCGGGCCAGAGACTCAAGACCTTTTTTTCTGCGGGTTCCCAAGCGCCTTTAATAAATTGTACGATCGCCACTCGATAACCGTGACCGAGCGATCGCAAAACCATCCCTAAAGCAGCGGTGGTTTTTCCTTTTCCATTGCCAGTATGAACGATGATTAATCCTTTTTCTAGGTGGCGTTGGGCGAGGCGTTGTTCTTGAACTTCTTTGCGCCTCTCCATTTTGCGCTTGTATTGTTCTTCATTTAAGGATGTTGCGGTCGCTTCTTCGTTTAAGCGTTCAGCTGTTAAGTCTGGTGAGTTGTTTAGTTCCATTAGGTTTGTTTGTGGGATAACTTTTCAGATTGTATAGCAGTATTATTTGTTTGGTGCGAGAGGTTTTTTTATTGAACCACGAAGACACGAAGGACGCGAAGGAAAGAAAGAAGGTTATCTTCAGGTTATGAGGGAATTGGAGAAAATATGGGTAGCATTGATATTGGCGTATTGAGTATTTATTGTTTAGGAGTGTCAAAATGTCGAAAAAACGTGGTCGGAAAATTGCACCTGCGCCAATTCCAAAGGAAATTAGTGTAGTCGATCTGATCAATAATTATTTTACTGCTTATAACTCGGCTCGGTTGCGGGAAATTTGTCAACTACTGAGTCGGGAGGTGTTGCAAGAGGGAGTAACGGTGGGGGTTAGTCTTTCTGGGGCGATGACTCCTGCGGGAATGGGGGTGGCGGCTTTGTCACCTTTAATTAGGAATGGTTTTATTGATTGGATGATTAGTACTGGGGCTAATCTTTATCATGATATCCATTTTGGATTGGGTTTTGATTTGTATTCTAGTAGCCCGTTTTTAGATGATGTGAAGTTGCGCGAGGAAGGAACAATTCGCATCTATGATATTACTTTTGGCTACGATGTTTTGCTGGAAACTGATGCTTTTATACGCAAGGTTTTGCAAGCTGAACCTTTCCAAAAACGCATGGGAACAGCGGAGTTTCATTATCTTTTGGGTAAGTATGTACGGGAAGTAGAAAAGCAAGTTGGGGTGAAGGATTCTTGCTTGTTGGCTACTGCTTATGAGTGTGGAGTTCCGATCTATACTTCTTCGCCTGGGGATAGTTCTATTGGGATGAATGTGGCGGCGATGGCTTTGGAAGGTTCTCAGTTGGTAATCGATCCATCAATTGATGTGAATGAGACTTCGGCGATCGCTTATTGTGCCCGTGAATTTGGTAATTCGCAATCTGAAGGTAAAAGTGCGGCGATAATTATTGGTGGTGGTAGTCCGAAGAATTTCTTGTTACAAACTCAACCCCAATTACATGAGGTTTTAGGTTTAGAAGAAAGAGGTCATGATTTCTTTGTCCAAATTACTGATGCACGTCCAGATACAGGTGGTTTATCTGGTGCAACTCCCGCCGAAGCTGTAAGTTGGGGAAAGGTCGATCCTGAAGAATTACCCGATACAATTGTTTGTTATACCGATAGTACGATCGCAGTTCCTTTGATCTCCGCTTACGTAATTAATCAATGCGAACCTCGACCTTTAAAGCGATTGTTCGATCGACGCGGTGAAATGATGGAAAAACTGATTACTGATTATAAAAAAGTCAAAACCAATTCACCTGAAGAAGTACCTTCAACTATGGCTACTTCAACTCCTGAAGCCGAACCAGCAACTTATCCTACTGGTCGATTGATGCCTTAATAGTTGATTGTATTAGTAGAGATGTTATATACAATATCTCTACTAATAACGGGTTAAGAAACAACTAAGTTTACTTTAAAAACAAACTCGGAAAATACTCTTTTATTCAGCTTTCATAATATATTTTATTCATTACTAAAAAACATTAAAGTTACCGAACTTTTGGAAAAAATAGCGCAAATTATGAGGAAAAGTTAACAATTTAGCCAGAATGGGCAGAAGATTGGATATATTATTGATAATAAAGTATAAACTGATGTAATCTATTATACAGTTTCCTGGTTGACAGGAAATAAGTACTGATGCAAAATTATTTGTATATCTTAGTTGCCTGTAATCCTTATCCAATCAAGGATTGAGAACTGAAAAATACACAATTAATTTTGCTTAGGTACTTAGCCGATCGAATCAGGTTTGTAACTACTTGGAACTGATTAAATTATCAAATGAGTTTATGGCAAAAATACTAAAATCAAATGGTGTTAAATGCACACAAATTCCTTTACAATTAATTTTAATTGTACCGTTTGTAGTGCAAATTTTTCTAGTAGTGGGATTAATTGGTTGGCTATCTGTTAACAATGGTAAAAAATCAGTTGAGGAAATTTCCAATAAATTACTTCAAGAAGTATCTAACCGAACCGAACACGAAATTAACGATTTATTGGAAATACCTATGTTGATTAATCAAATTAACAGCGATCGAATTCAGTCAAATCAACTGAACTTAGAAAATTTACCCGAACTAGAACTTAATTTCTGGCAACAAATTCAGCAATTTAACTCAGTTAGTTATATTTATTTTGCCGATCGCAACCAAAACTTTACCGGAGCTTTTAAAGAAATAGCGACATCAAAAATAGGAGTGGGAATTTCCAATAAATCGAATAAGTATAGTCTTGAAGAATACCTAACTGATAGCCAAGGTAATCGGGAAAAACTAAGAGCAATAGTTGCTAATTATCAACCTGCTCAAACGCACTGGTACAAATCCGCCGTGAATACAGGTAAGGAAACTTGGACAGCAATTTATGGCTGGGAAAATGGTCTGGGTATTAGCATTGATTCAGTTAGACCTGTATTTAATTCAAGTGGAGAATTGCAGGGAGTTTTAGGAGTATGTCTGACTTTAAAACAAATTAATCAATTTCTTCAAAAATTACCAATTAGCCAATCAGGACAGATATTTATTCTCGAAAGGAATGGAGCGATCGTTGCTAGTTCTACTGCGGAAAATCCTGTTACATTAAGTTCTCAAGCAACTGGAAATAAATCGGATTTAATGTTAGAAAATCCCACTGGTAAATCTCCCTATTCTAGGTTAAAAGTATGGCAAAGCAAGAATGATACGATCCGCGATACAGGCGCATATTTAACCAAGAAATTCGGCAATTTTAATAATATTCAAAAATCGGAAAAACTTCAGTTTTGGGGAAATACAAAAAAACAATGGCTGCAAGTTACTCCTTTGAAAAATAATGCCGGAATAGATTGGCTGGTAGTAGTAGTAGTCCCGGAAGAAGCTTTTATGGGACATATTTACGAGCAAAGAGATATTACGATTTTGTTGTGCTTGCTTACTTTGGCAGGAGCAGTGATATTGGGGATTTTCACTTCAAGATGGATTGCTAAACCAATTGTACAGTTGAAAGATGCGAGTTTAGCGATCGCCAATGGTAAATTCGATCAAACCGTCACCATTAAAAATATTAAAGAACTCAGTGTTTTAGGCACAGCTTTTAACCAAATGAGTGAAGAACTGAAAAATTATTATGAGCAGTTAGAAGAAAAAGTAATAGAAAGAACTCAAGAATTAGCAGCAGAAATTCAAGCGCGAACCATAGCTCAAGAAACCTTAAAACAAAAAAATATCACCTTAACTAATCATAGTCAAATTTTAACTGCCTTAGCTAAAGATCCGATCGTTCATAATGGTATTTTGTCTGACAGTATTCAGAAATTAACTGAAGCTATTGGTAAAACTTTAGCTTGTGAAAGATCTAGCGTTTGGTGGGAAAAAGGAGATGGTATTCATTGGTATTGTTTAGATTTATTTTTGCTAAGTTCTCAAGCCCATATAAGCGAACCAGATTTACGGATTATTGATTATCCTGATTATTTTCAGGCTTTAAATTCTGAACAAGTAATTGCTATTAGTGATGTTTACCAAGACCATCGAAGTTGCGAACTTACAGAAACTTATTTACTCCCTGGTAAAATCACCTCTTTATTAGAAGTACCGCTACATCGTAATGGAAAAGTAGTGGGTGTACTTTGTAACGAACATATTGGTATAACCCGAAATTGGACAATAGAAGAACAGAGTTTTGCTCGTTCTATAGGTGATTTAGTTTCTTTGGCAATAGAAACTTCTTATCGCCATGAAGCAGAAGAAGCAAAGCGACTTTCAGAAGCTAAGTATCGGAAGCTTTATGAAAATTCTCAGGATGCTGTGTTTCTCTTAGATGGAATGAAATTTGTGAGTGGAAATCCAGCAAGTTTAAAAATGTTTGGTTGTCCCACAGAAGCCGAATTACGTGCAAAAAATGTTACTGATTTTTCTCCAAAATTACAACCAAACGGTCAAGAATCATATAGCTTAGCTAAAGAAAAAATTCGCCTTGCTTTACAAACAGGAAGTAGTCGATTTGATTGGATACATAAACGCTTAAATGGGGAAGAATTTTTTGCCGAAGTGTGGTTAGCTCCCTTAGAAATAGAGGGTCGTCAATTAATACAAGCTATTGTCCGGGATATTAGCGATCGCAAAAAACGCGAACTAGAATTACAACAAGCTAAAGAAGCAGCGGACACAGCTAACCAAGCTAAAAGTGAATTTCTCGCCAACATGAGTCACGAACTGCGAACACCATTAAACGGAATTTTAGGCTACGCACAAATTCTTCAACGTTCACCGCAGCTAGGAGAACACGAACGAAATAGCATCGATATTATCTATCAGTGTGGTTCGCATCTTTTAACATTAATTAATGACATTCTTGACCTTTCCAAAATTGAAGCACAGAAAATGGAACTCTACCCGACAGACTTTCATTTTCCGGCTTTTTTACAAGCAGTAGCCGAAATTTGCCGGATTCGTGCGGAACAAAAAAGCCTTAAATTTAACTATCAACCCGATCCAGATTTACCTATTGGCATTCATGCTGACGAAAAACGCCTCAGACAAGTATTACTTAACTTAATCGGTAATGCGATTAAATTTACTAAAATCGGTGAAGTCACTTTTTCTATTAGTTTAATTGAAAAATTTTCTAATGATTTTGGGGAGAAAATTTATAAAATTCGCTTTAGTATCAAGGATACGGGAGTAGGTATTAAATCTGAAGAAGTCGCCAGAATATTTTTGCCATTTGAGCAAGTTGGTTCCCGAAAAGATCAAATTCAAGGCACTGGATTAGGGTTGGCAATCAGCCAAAGATTTATTCAACTTATGGGTAGTACAATTCAAGTAACTAGCCAATCTCAAATGGGTAGTGTTTTTGAATTTGATTTAGATTTAATAGCAGCTAAAGATTGGGTAGATACAAACGCCAAAACCGATCGAGGAAAAATCATCGGATTTAAAGAAAGTCCCAAAAAACTTCTTGTGATTGACGATCGTTGGGAAAATCGTTCCGTTATTGTTAATTTACTAACTCCTTTAGGTTTTGAAGTTATTGAAGCTAATGATGGCAAAGAAGGATTAGCGATCGCCACACAAAATCCCCCAGACATAGCAATTACCGATTTAGTTATGCCAGAAATTGATGGATTTGAATTAATGAAACAGTGGAAAGAAATCTCACAACTCAAAAATGTTAAAATTATCGCTTCCTCAGCTAGCGTCTTTGAAAGCGACCAAAATAAAAGCTTACTAGCGGGAGCAGTGGATTTTTTAGCCAAACCAGTACAAGCGGAAGAACTGTTGGAAAAGCTAGCAGTATATTTACAAATAGAATGGATTTATCAAGTGCAACCCAGCAGTGAAATAAGTGCCAAAACCACCACAGAAGAAATCATCCCTCCACCCCAAGAACAATTAGATCGACTATTTGATTTAGCACTGCGAGGTAACTTGAAAGAGATTGCTAAACAAGTCGAATATTTAACAGAATTAGACCAAAAATATCTACCATTCGTTGCTAAACTGTCACAGCTTCTTAAAGAGTTTCAAGAAAAGAAGATTTTGCAAATGCTCAGTCAATATAGGAAGGTTAATACATGAAAGATGTGCAGGGGGAGCGAAGTACAATTTTAGTGGTAGATGATGTTCCAGCTAATCTGGGAATCTTAACAGACTTTCTCGATGAAGCTGGGTTTGAGGTTTTGGTAGCTCAAGATGGAGAAAGTGCTATTCAAAAATTAAATTATATCATTCCTGACTTAATTTTGTTAGATATTATGATGCCAGAAATGGATGGATTTGAAACTTACAATCAGTTAAAATCTAATTCATTACATAGCCAAATACCTGTGATTTTTATTACGGCGCTTTCGGAAACCAGCAATATTATTAAAGGTTTGTCTTTAGGTGCAGTAGACTATATTACTAAACCCTTTCAAAAAGAAGAAGTTTTAGCGAGAATTACAACCCATTTAAAACTGCGACATTTAAGCAAAACTCTGGAAGTTAAAAATCAACGTTTATTGCAAGAAATCGAGGAACACGCCCAAGCGCGTAGAGCTTTAAAACAACTAAATCAGGAATTAGAAAGTCGCATAGAACAAAGAACTAGAGAACTTTCTCAAGCCCTAGAAGACTTGCAAAATATGCAAGCTCAATTGGAGTATAATGCCTTTCACGATTCTTTGACAGATTTGCCTAATCGAGCATGGTTAATGAAAAGATTGCAAGAATTAATTGCCAGAAATTCTAGTTATACAGTTTTATTTCTAGATTTAGATCGCTTTAAAATTGTCAATGATAGTTTGGGGCATTTAGCAGGAGACGAGTTACTTAAGTCTGTAGCAAGTCGGATTCAAGCTTGTTTAGAATTTCCTAATACAGCAACGAGAATAGGCGGGGATGAATTTGTAATTTTGGTAGAAAGTGAGGAAGCGATCGAGATAACTAAAAAATTATTAGAACAGTTTAAATTACCATTTAAATTTAGTAATTATGAAGTTGTTATCGAAGCTAGTATCGGCATTAGTTTCAGTTCAATGGGTTATCAAGAACCAATAAATATCCTGAGAGATGCGGATATTGCTATGTATCGATCGAAAAAGCAGGGAAGTGGGAGATATGAAATTTTCGATCCACAAATGCAGGCTGATGCGATCGCACGTTTACAATTAGAACAAGATTTGCGAAAAGCGATCGCCCAAAACGAATTTTGCTTGTATTATCAACCTATTGTTTCCTTAATTACCGGACAAATTAAAGGTTTTGAAGCATTGGTACGTTGGAATCATCCTCAAGGTATGATTGCACCCGATCAATTTATTCCTTTAGCGGAAGAAACCGGATTAATTAATCCTTTAGGTTGGTGGATTTTGCGGGAAGCTTGTTCTCAATTAAAACTTTGGCAACAACAATTTCCTCACCTACCTTTGCAAATGAATGTGAACTTTTCCCCTGTACAATTTGAGCAAATAGATTTCTTGCAAGAGATCGAAGAAATTTTACAAGAAACTAGAACAATTCAGCATACTTTAACCCTAGAAATTACCGAAACTTGTCTTTTAAATCCAGCAAATTGTGATTTTGCAACTTTGAACAAAATGGGTGTTAGTTTATGTATTGATGATTTTTGTACTGGCTACTCTTCCTTAAGCTTACTGAAAAAGTTACCTATTGATACTTTGAAGATCGATCGATCCTTTATGCAAACTCTAACCTACAATCCAGATGATACAAGTTTAATCGAAACAATTATTTTATTAGGAAAAAGCTTAAATATCAAAGTAGTTGCCGAAGGAATTGAAACAATTGAGCAAATAAGAATTATCCAAAATTTAGGGTGTATCTGGGGACAAGGTTACTTTTTTGCGAAACCTTTAAATAGTGACAATGCCACTCAATTTATAACAATAAACGAGAAAAAGGTTAAACGGCTATGAACAATTTACACCTAGCGAAAAACACCATACTGATTGTAGATGACAATCCAACAAACTTAGGTGTTATATTTAACGTCTTAGATGAAGCAGGGCTAGAAGTTTTAGTAGCTCAAGATGGGGAGAGTGCTTTGCAAAAAGTAGAATATGTCACCCCAGACTTAATTTTATTAGATATTATGATGCCCGGTATCGATGGTTTTGAAACTTGTTCGCGGTTAAAAAGTAACCCATCAACCTCAGACATTCCAGTAATTTTTATGACGGCGTTGGGGAACACAGAGCAGAAAGTCAAAGGCTTGAGCTTAGGTGCAGTAGATTATATCACGAAACCCTTTCAAAAAGAAGAAGTCTTAGCACGGATTAAAGTTCAGTTAGACTTACGAAATCTAACCCAAAGTTTAGCTAATAAAAATCAACTTTTACAAGAGAAGATAGCCGAAAAAACTGCATTAGAAAATACTTTGCAACTATTGAATCAAGAATTAGAAAAAAGGGTTGAAGAAAGGACATTTGAACTACAACAAACCCAACTTCAGTTAATTCAAAGTGAAAAAATGTCTACTTTGGGGCAGTTAGTAGCCGGAGTAGCCCATGAAATTAATAATCCCGTTAGCTTTATTCAGGGAAATTTGACTCATGCTGAATCATATATTCAAGATTTGTTGTCAGTATTACAACTTTATCAAGAAAATTTTCCTTCTCCAGGCAAAGATATTTTAACTCTCCTTGAAGAAGTAGAATTAGAATATGTGATAGAAGACTTACCTAAGCTAATTTCTTCCATGAAAGTAGGCGTGGAAAGAATTCGGCAAATTAGTGTATCTTTGAGGACTTTTTCCCGTGCGGATAGCACAACAAAAGTAGCAGCTAACATCCATGAAGGGATAGATAGTGCATTGCTAATTTTGAAACATCGCCTCAAAGCAACTGAAAAACGCCCACAAATAGAAGTAGTTAAAAACTATGGAAATTTACCTTTAGTTCCCTGCTATTTGGGACAGCTGAATCAGGTTTTTATTAATATTATTGCCAATGCGATCGATGCTTTAGAAGAAGCTTGTGTACAGCGGACTGCGGAAGAACTTAAAGAAAATCCCTGCCAAATTGCGATTGTTACAGAAATTAGTAAAAATCAAAATCAAGCAATTATTCGGATTAAAGATAATGGTTTGGGAATGACGGAAGAAGTACAGAGTAAAGTTTTTGATTATCTATTTACAACCAAGGTAGCAGAAAAAGGAACCGGACTTGGTTTATCCATTAGTTATCAGATAGTTGTGGAAAAACATGGAGGTAGACTTAGTTGTTTTTCGGAATCGGGAGTAGGCACAGAATTTACGATCGAAATTCCTTTAGTTTAAAATTTAACAACTTTATCTATATGCCAGAAAAAATAACTTGCCTCAGAAAATCTTTTTTCCAAGACAAGCTATTTCTTTCTTTCTTCTCTTTTCTTTGCGTTCTTTGCGCTCTTTGCGGTTAAAAACTCTTAAAGCTGTTTCACCTCAGAAACCAATTTTGCTACCATATCTTTCGCACTACCAAAAAGCATCATGGTTTTTTGATTGTAAAACAACTCATTTTCCACGCCAGCGAAACCAGTGCTCATACCGCGTTTAATGACGATCGTATGTTTAGCATGATCGACATCTAAAATCGGCATACCATAAATCGGACTAGCACTATCATGACGCGCCGCTGGGTTTACCACATCATTCGCGCCAATTACCAAAGCGACATCAGTTTGATCGAACTGCGGATTAATATCATCCATATCGTAAAGTTGAGGATAAGGCACATTCGCTTCTGCCAACAACACATTCATGTGCCCCGGCATTCTTCCCGCAACTGGGTGGATAGCATATTTTACTTCCACACCCAACCGATCTAATTGATCTGCCAATTCCCGAACTGCGTGTTGTGCTTGCGCTACCGCCATTCCATAACCAGGAACAATTACCACAGAACGCGCATAACCCAACATCATCGCGCCTTCTTCCGCATCGATGCTGTGAACAGTTTGATCGGTTGCGCCAGCTGCGCCAGCTGCGACTGCACCGCCACCAGTACCAAAAGCACTAAATAGCACATTTGCCAAAGAACGGTTCATCGCCTTACACATAATTTCGGTGAGGATCAAACCAGAAGCGCCCACCAAAGCACCAGCGATGATTAACATATTGTTCATCACCACGAAACCAGCAGCAGCAGCAGCTAAACCAGAAAACGAGTTCAACAGCGAAATTACCACTGGCATATCGCCGCCACCAATGGGGATAACGAACATTACCCCTAAAATCAAGGAAATTACCACAATTCCCAAGAATACAGGTAAATTTCCCGGATCGAAAATCAAAAAGCCGCTACCGACGACATAACCGATTAAAAGTAAAGCATTAAAAGGTTGTTGCAAAGGAAAAGTGATGGGAGAACCACTCATAATCCCTTGCAGTTTAGCAAAGGCGATAAAACTACCAGTGAAAGTGACACCACCAATTAACACATCTAGCAGCATCGAAATATTAGAATCCAAAGGCATTGGTTCGCCAGTGCTCAAAAGTCGCCAAAATTCCCCAACGGCGACGAGTGCGGAAGCTGAACCGCCTAAACCGTTCAATAAACCAACCATTTGGGGCATTTCCGTCATGGCGACTTTGTAAGCAGCAACTACACCGATGATGCTGCCAATGACGATCGCAATTAAAATCATTTGATAGTTGAGCACATGGCGATCGAGCAAAGTAGCTACAATTGCCAATAACATCCCCACTGCTGCCCAAACATTACCCGCACGGGCAGTTGCCGGAGATCCCAACTTTTTCAAACCTAAAATAAACAGAGATGCTGCTACTAAATAAGTCAGCTGAATTCCAGTCGGCAAAAAGTCAGTCATATTCCTTCTTTCTTCTTAGTTATTGATGATTACTGTTAGTGACGTGAGAAATTCTCTTTCTTCTTCTCTTCCTTCTTTTTTTCCTTCGCGTTCTCTTCCTTCGTGTCCTTCGTGTCTTCGTGGTTCAAAAAAAAGATCCTTGCCACCAATCAACAACTCCGAACTATGCCTTCGCCTCCTTCTTCTTAAACATTTGCAGCATTCTATCAGTCACCAAAAAACCGCCGACAACGTTAACCATTGCCAAAATCACCGCAATTAAACCTAAAATTACGGATAAACTGGTATCACCTTCGCCAGCAACGACGATCGCACCCAGCACCGCAATACCCGAAATTGCATTAGAACCAGACATCAAAGGCGTGTGCAAAGTTGGCGGCACTTTGTTAATCACTTCAAACCCAGTAAAAGAGGCAAGAACAAACACAAACAAAGCCGCAATTAATGCTTCTGTCATCGATTTAAAACTCCTAAAAATTGGTAATTAGTAACTGGTAATAAGGGATGGGGTAATTGTCATTCTTCCCAGTCCCCAGTCCCCAATCCCCAGTCCCTCTAATTAAGCATTTACTCGCAATTGATCCAAAGCTTCTTGAACTTTCTGATTGCGAATTTCCCCAGCGTGAGTAACGCAGGTGTTCTTCACGATATCATCTTCAAAATTGAGGTTAAATTCTCCCTCTTTATTAATCAAGTATTGCAACAAAGTGAGAATATTTTTCGCATACATTTGCGAAGAGTGAATGGGGGTAGAAGAAGGCAAATTAGTGGTGCCAATAATTGTTACACCGTTATAGCGAATATCTCTACCTGGTTGAGTGCAAGCGCAATTTCCGCCTTGTTCGGCGGCGATATCAACTATTACTGAACCGGGCTTCATTTGGGCTACCATTTCTTCAGTAACGAGTAATGGTGCTTTCCTTCCTGGAACTTGGGCGGTAGTGATTACCACATCAGAAATTTTCACGTGCTCGGCGATCGTTTCTTGAGTTTTCTGTTTAGAAACCTCAGATATTTCTTTAGCGTAACCGTTGTCTGCCACCGTTTCTTCGTCTAATTTTACTTCTACGAATTTAGCGCCCAAACTTTGCACTTCTTCTTTTACTGCGGGGCGAATATCGAAAGCTTCCACAACTGCACCGAGTCTTCGGGCGGTAGCGATCGCTTGCAAACCCGCAACTCCTGCGCCGATAATGAATACTTTGGCAGGTGCGATCGTTCCGGCAGCAGTTGTTAACATGGGGAAAAACTTCGGTGATGCCGCTGCTGCAATTAACGCTGCTTGGTATCCCGCCACAGAAGCTTGCGAAGAAAGAGCATCCATGCTTTGTGCTCTAGTCGTGCGGGGAATTAATTCCATGCTTAAAGTAGTAATGCGGCGTTGAGCTAATTTTTGCGCCAAACTAGGATTTCCCAAAGGATTAGTAAAACCGATTAACACCGCACCTTCTCGCAGCATATCCACTTCATGCTTCCCTTCCCGTTCTTGTGGTGGGCTGACTTTCGCTAAGATATCAGCTTCGCCCCATAAAGTATTAGGATCGGAAATAATTTTTGCTCCCGCTGCTGCGTAAGCCTCATCTGCAAAAAACGATCGCTCACCCGCACCCGCTTCTACCCACACTTCAATTCCTTGTTTTACCAACCGAGCCACAGTGTCCGGGATTAGGGCTACACGATTTTCACCCATTTCAATTTCTTTGGCAACTGCTAATTTCATTGAACCTCCTTGCTAGTTTCAGTAATTCTCTGTAGCCAAACTACAAATTTAGTTCGCGACTAGTTATTCCTTCCACTTTCGTTATTTGGGCATTCTCAAGATTCAGTTTCTTGATAGCACTGCCGCAATTGAATCAATTCGCCCTACCAACTCTTTTACTTTTTTATATTATGTTGATCCCACGATTTCGCGGCATTCTCTTTAACTTATTTTATAGATTCACATTTAACAAATGGAAAAATACCTATTTCTTACTTGATTTACCCGCCCATCTATATTTTCTTAATATTCAGACAAAATTTATATACAATTAGACACATTTATAAATATGTTTTTAATATAAAAATGTTACTGGGATTACCGAATTATCAAAATTGCTAGGGAAAAAACTTAAGCTGCAAAAAAAGTTTTTCGACAAATTAAGCAGAAAAAGCGGGATTTCGATCCGGGTGCGGTAAATTTTTGCTCTCTTCCCTTATAATCAGAAATACTTTTGCGGAACCGCTAACACTTATTAAACTTCTTTGATATTGTAAATTCAGTGTAAGTTAAGTTTGGTAACAAGCAATCACTCTGAAGCTATAACAGCATCTAGCACTATGTTTTTGCAATTTTCGTTTCGACGGACTCTTACAGCCTTAGCAGTCACCAGTTGCTTACTCACTGGGACTTCTAGTATTGTATCGGCAAATGGACTGCCAGGATTTACTTTGTGGGGTGGACCACCTCGCGAAGCTCAATTACCATTTCGGTTAGATTTTGGCGGGAGAGTTAATGTTTGGGATCGTTATCGGCTGAAAATTCCTGATAAAAAGATGAAATTAGCCGTTTCCCAATTTGCGATTTCTTACCCTGAGTATTTCAAAGGCACATTTGACACCAAAGATGTTGAGGTGAAAGTTGAGGGCAAATCTGTAGAGATCGATGAAGTCACCTGGGATAAGGAAAATCGGACTATTCAGATTTTCCCCACAGTTCCCGTCCCCGCAGGTAAAGACGTGGAGTTAGTTCTCTCGAATGTGAAAAATCCTTCTTCTGGGGGAATGTTTTACTTTAATTGCAGCGTCATGAGTCCGGGTGATGTGCCTTTAATGCGCTATCTCGGTACTTGGTTGCTGAGTATCGACTAAGTACAGAAAAACAGTGATAAAATTGTAGATTGTGACTTTTTGAATTGATTTTAGGCTCGCCAGCTTGGAGAACCCGTAATGACCCAGCGCACGTTACACGGCACTAGCCGTAAGAGAAAGAGAACTTCTGGATTTCGCGCCCGGATGCGAAGCAAAAATGGAAAACTAGTGATTAAAGCCCGTCGGAAAAAAGGTCGCTATCGTTTAGCAGTTTAAAAAAGCTGTGGCTTTGCCAAAAGCACATCGACTGAAAAATCGGCAGGAGTTCTCTGCTTTATTCCGCAAGGGAATGCGTTACTCAACATCCCATCTCACTTTAAGAGCCTTGCGGCAGTCAGCAAAACCGGAATTAGGGAAGCAATCTGACTCTAGGTTGCCAACTCCGGTTGCTACTGTCGCTAAGGGGAATGATGTGGCGAGATCTCAGTCGCAGTCCAAACTTCCCTCGCGCCTTGGCATTTCCATCAGCCAAAAAGTTAGCAAGCGAGCAGTTGTGCGAAACCGGATTAAAAGGCAGCTAAAAGCTGCTTTTTGGCAACTATTACCCCAAGTTGCACCCGGTTGGTTACTAGCGATCGTCGTAAAACCAGAAGCTACGCAGTGCGATTATCATCAATTTCTGCAAGAATTAAAGCAGTTGTTGGTAGAAGCTGAGGTACTCAATGGGCATTCGTGAAGAAGTTTACTATGAGGGCGGCCCTCATATTGGAGATTTAATTTTAAATATTCTCATAGGACTGACAGTGATTGGCTTGCCGTTAACTGTAGGTGCGATCGCCCGTGCCCTGTGGCTGCGTTATCGAATTACCGATCGACGCATCTCAGTCACAGGCGGCTTTCGGGGACTCGATCGCACTGACATCATTTACTCGGAAATAGTCGATGTGAAAAAAGTTCCCCGTGGCATCGGTCTCTGGGGCGACATGGTAGTAGTTCTTAGAGACGGTAGCCGTTTAGAACTCCGCGCCGTTCCTAAATTTCGCCAAATTTACGATTACATTACCGAAAAAGCGAAAATTAAGACCGCAAAAACTACCAAATAGTTAAATCGTTAACCAAAGGGAACCCCAGCAGACAAAAAAAACTTTTTTCCTCCTCTGCCAACTTTCCCCGTAGTTTAGGCAGTTATCACCTGATACTGCTACTTCACAAGATAGATTAGATAAAGACAATACAGCGCTTGTAGGTAGACTTCATAAGCATGGATTTTGGTGTAAGTTTTCTTTCCAACAACGTAATGCTACCGATCCTGGATTTTTTCTACGGGATCGTGCCTAGCTATGGGTTGGCTATCGTGGCGCTGACTCTAGTAATTCGGTTTGCACTCTATCCCCTAAGCGCAAACTCAATTCGCAGTATGCGCCGGACAAGAGTCACCCAACCGCTAATGCAAAAGCGGGTAAAAGAAATTCAGGAACGATATAAAGACGACCCAACAAAGCAACAAGAAGAAATGGGTAAACTCTACAAAGAGTTTGGCAACCCATTGGCAGGTTGCTTACCAGTAATAGTACAAATGCCCGTGTTATTTGCGCTATTTGCTACCTTGCGTGGTTCACCATTCTCGGATATCAATTACACCGTGAATGTTCAGATTTTACCCCAGGAACAAATTGAGCAAGTTCAAAAACAAGCTTTTTCTACTTCACCCCAAAACATTTATTTCGCAGAAAGCTCTCATGCTCCCGTAATTGCCTTATTACCTGGGGGAAATAAACTCGCAGTGGGTGAGAAAAGCAAATTAGAATTTCAAACTCCCGCAGGTAAACCTTTAGAGACTTTAGTAGCAGAATACCCAGAAACCAAACTAAATCCGACTTGGAAGGTTACAAAAGGTGAAGAGCGGATCAAAATAGATGCCAATGGCAATATTGAAGCCTTACAACCAGGTGATGCCACTATTCAGGCAACTATTCCCGGTTTAGCATCTGATAAAGGATTCCTCTTTATCGACGCTCTGGGAAGAGTTGGTGCTTTTGATGAAAACGGTGCTATCCACTGGGATATCGTGGGAATGGTGCTGTTTTTTGGTATTAGCTTATATATCAACCAACTACTCTCAGGACAACAGCCAGGTGCTTCTTCCAATCCGCAGCAGGATACGGTAAATAAAATTACCCCAGTGATTTTTTCGGGAATGTTTCTCTTCTTCCCACTGCCTGCTGGGGTGTTGATGTACATGGTGATTGCTAATATTTTTCAAACTGCTCAGACCTTTATTTTGTCTAGGGAACCATTGCCAGAAAATCTGCAAAAATTAGTGGAAGCTCAAGAAAAAGAAGCAGCTACTAAAGAAGGTAAGGGAAGAGAGGCACTCCCATTTGAACCAGGTCGTTCTTCTAAGAAAAAAGCTTGATAGTTAGTTTTCATGACGGACACTCGAATACAACGTGGTCAAAAATGGCTGGAAGAATTGCTAAAACTAATCAAAGTTCCAGCTATGGTTAAAGCTGAAAAAGCTGAAGCACAGGTAGAATTAGCAGATCCAGAAGATCCAGAAGAACCAGCTAGCTACTGGTTGACGATCGATGAAACCCACCTGTCACGAGCCCAAATTCAAGTATTGATTGGCAATGAAGGTGCAACTTTAGATGCTATTCAATATTTGGTTAATGCCATTCTCAATATGGGTAAAGAGCATGATGAACAAGCTGCTTACACTGTGGAATTGGATGGCTATCGGGTTCGGAGACAAGCAGAACTTTTGGCTTTGGCTGAGTACGCCATTCAACAAGTACGCACCAATGGTCAAGAGTTTGAAATGAAGTCACTTTCTGCCGCAGAAAGACGACAAATTCATACGTTTTTGAAAGAGTTCACCGATTTAGAAAGCTATAGTCGGGGTAAAGAACCAGACCGTCGTTTGGTGGTGCGAAGGCGCTAAGTTGGGTAGGGGAGCAGAGGAGCAGAGGAGCAGAGGAGCAGAGGAGCAGAGGGGAGGAAAATTTAAAACTGAAAATTTCCGAAACTCTTCCTAATTCAAAACTCTCTCCAGGGCGGGTTTTGTAGTTAACTCTTCTGTTGTGAGTACAAATTTTTCTGCTAAACCCGCCCCTACAACTCTCTTACTCCCCCATTTCCCTATATCCCTGAGAGCTTTCTTGTAATAGGATGAAAAAAATTTGGTGAGGCGATTATGGAAGCAATTTATATTCCCCGTCTGACGAAAGCACCTCAGCAAACTGAAGTAATTGAAGTTGAGGAATTTTTGCCTGAGTTGGAAACTTTAACGCCAGTGAGAGGCAAAATTAAGGTGGTTCACCAAGGAAATTATTTGGATGTTTCTGGTCAGGCAGAAGCAATTATTACTTTGACTTGTCATCGCTGTTTGCAACAGTATAATCATCGTTTGATGGTGAAAACTTCGGAAATGATTTGGTTGGATGAAGGGGTGGATCAAGTTGATGAAGGTGCTTTGGAAAGAGAAACGGCTTTAGAGGATTTGGTGGAAACTTTGTCACCGAAGGGTTATTTTTATCCTGATGATTGGTTGTATCAACAAATGTGTTTGGCGATTCCGCAACGACAATTGTGCGATCGGAAATGCCAGGGGATTCAGTTGGAAGATATTAATAGTAATGGGGGAGGTACGATCGATCGCCGTTGGGCAGGACTTGAATCTCTGAAGGAAAGACTCAATAATGGCAAGTAAAGGTTACTGAGATAGGAAGCATTTCAGTAATTAATTTGGTTGATTTACGATCGTAAATACCAGAAAGCTGTTGACTAGATTAAAATGATAAAAAATTAGCTGATTTTTGCTCTAAAAGTGTAAGTTTCCAAGTTTAATAATTGACCATTACCAATTACTAAGTCAGCAAAAAATATGAGTTTCAGTGATGAGTTTGAACTGCTGTTACGTGCCCGCTACCCGTTGATTTATATTCCTACTTACGAAGAGGAGCGAGTGGAAAGTACGATCGCTAATATCGCTAAAAATCAGGGTAATCGAGGGGTTTATGTTTGGGATTTTGTTGATGGTTATCAAGGTAATCCCAATGATGCGGGTTTCGGAAAACGCAATCCTTTACAAGCTTTAGAATTTGTGGAAAAGCTGTCTGCTTCGGCGGCAGCTATTTTTATTTTACGGGATTTTCACCGCTTTTTAGAAGATGTAGCTGTCGCCCGGAAGTTGAAAAATTTGGCACGAGTGCTGAAGTCTCAACCGAAGAATATTGTGATTTTGTCGCCACGATTAGCGATTCCTGAAGAGTTGAGCGAAGTCCTCACAGTTTTGGAGTTTCATTTGCCAACTGCGCCGGAAATTAAAGTGGAAGTAGAGCGTTTATTGGCGGCTACTGGTCATTCTTTGGAAGGTAGAGTTTTAGATCAAATTGTTCGATCGTGTCAAGGTCTTTCTTTGGAAAGAATTCGGCGGGTGTTGGCAAGAGCG
The DNA here is from genome assembly GCF_041929135.1 of Floridaenema fluviatile BLCC-F154. Taxonomy (NCBI): domain Bacteria; kingdom Bacillati; phylum Cyanobacteriota; class Cyanophyceae; order Aerosakkonematales; family Aerosakkonemataceae; genus Floridanema; species Floridanema fluviatile. The sequence continues at coordinate 432,035 of NZ_JBHFNS010000094.1, forward strand.
ATCGCAACTCATGGCGAATTACGCCCGGAAGATGTGGATTTAGTATTAGAAGAAAAGCGCCAAACGATTCGCCAAACCCAAATTTTAGAGTTCTATCCAGCTACGGAAAATATTTCGGATGTGGGGGGATTGGATAATTTAAAAGAGTGGTTATTGCGTCGGGGTGGGGCTTTTTCGGAACGGGCGAGACAATATGGTTTACCGCATCCGCGAGGTCTATTGTTAGTAGGAATTCAGGGAACTGGTAAATCTTTGATGGCAAAAGCGATCGCGCACCATTGGCATTTACCTTTACTTAGATTAGATGTAGGAAGATTATTTGGCGGTTTAGTGGGAGAATCAGAATCTCGCACTAGACAAATGATTCAATTAGCAGAAGCTTTGTCTCCTTGTGTTCTGTGGATTGATGAAATTGATAAGGCTTTTTCCGGGCTCGATGGTAAAGGTGATGCAGGTACTAGTAACCGGGTGTTTGGCACATTTATTACTTGGTTAGCTGAGAAAAGTACTCCGGTTTTTGTGGTAGCAACCGCGAATAATATTCAAACTTTACCACCGGAAATGTTACGGAAAGGTAGATTTGATGAAATCTTTTTTGTGGGTTTACCGACACAAGAAGAGAGGAGGGCAATTTTTGGGGTACATTTAACTCGGTTACGTCCGCATAATTTGAATAATTACGATCTCGATCGCTTAGCTTACGAAACTCCTGATTTTTCTGGTGCAGAAATTGAGCAAGCTTTGACAGAAGCAATGCACATTGGTTTTAGTCAAAATCGAGATTTTAATACTGATGATGTTTTAGAAGCGGCTAGTCAAATTGTACCTTTAGCGAGAACGGCTCAAGAACAAATTGAGTTTTTACAAGATTGGGCGGCGGCGGGTAAGGCGCGTTTAGCTTCTAAACATAGTAGTTTGAGCGATCGAATAAAAAATCAACTGCGGTAATATTTAAATTGCCGTATTATTAGTTTCATTAAGCAAAATTGGCGTGAGTGGGTGATAAATATGAGCTTTTCTGGAATCGTTAAATTTTTGATTGGTTTTGTGATTGCTATTGGTTTGTTAGCGGGTGCGGGTGTTGCAGGAGCATTATATTTTGTAACTAAATTAACTGCACCTCCAGAAAAACCTATATTTGCCAATGAAAGAAATGCTAATCAGGCTAAGCCAGTCGTCGCGAAGACTCAGCCACCAGCGGCGAGTACTCCTGCGGCTACGGAAGTTAGTACGAAAGTGGACGCGAAAACCACAAGCGAAACGCAGGAAAAAGCTTTAGAACCTGGAGCATACAGAGGACGGGTAATTTGGTCAAGTGGTTTGAGTATCCGCAGTAATCCTCGCTCTGATTCGGAAAGAATTGGTAGCGTAGCTTACAACGAAGAGGTGATAGTTTTGTCGGAAAGTGATGATAAAAGGTGGGTCAAAATTCGATCGGAAGATGGAAGTAGCGAAGGTTGGGTAAAAGCCGGAAATATTGAGCGTTCGGAAGAAGGAGAACAAACACAAGCATCTAATCAATAGATTGTTAAGAAAAGTAGCAAAGTTTTAAAGTTGGTTGCAATATTGGGGTAACAAGTTAATCAATTCAGACCAGGATGGTAATTTGGAAAACAGTAAATTGATCTGGTTTCTTTAGTAATTCTGGGATGAATTTATGTACAACAAAGACTCAAATAAAGATTGGGTAAGTGCTGTGGTTACTGCTGGCTTAGGCGCAGGAATTGTTACGTCTTTCGCTGTCAGTCAGGGACAACATCCTTTAGTAGCACTACAAATTACCATTTTTGCAGTTTTGGTGGCTTTGTTGTGCGATCGCTTGGGTTTAATTTGAAAGTTAAAACAAACAAACCTTTGGGAAAAATCCCCAAAATTTAGGTCTATAATTGTTGCCAAGCTTGGTTTTGATAGCCATATTGGAAAGTTTCTGGGTGCAAAATATCTGCTAAAATTTCCACCGATTCGGCTAATCTTGGCCCTGGACGATTAAAATAGGCATTGCCATCAGTAAGGTAAACTCTTGCCTTTTGCACAGCCTGTAAATTTTCCCATTCTGGTTGTTGAGTTAAGGACATTACTTCTTGACGAGTGCGGTCTAAATCGAAACCGCAAGGCATGAAAATAATAATGTCTGGATTGGTGTTAAAAACTGTTTCCCAAGTTAACTTAGGTGAAGGTTGACCGATGACGCTAAATAGTGGTTTTCCTCCGGCAATTTTTACCATTTCAGGAATCCAATTAGATGCAACCATTAAGGGTTCGATCCATTCAACACAAAGAACTTTAGGGCGGTCTTTATCTAATAAAGATTGAGTTTTTTGTTCGCAGATTTTGACTCTCGCTTCTAAGTTTTTAATCACTGATTCTGTAGAGACATTTAAGGCTACACCTACTTTTTGAATGTCTGTCCAAACATCTGCTAAGGTTTGCGGTTGTAGCGAAATAACTTGAGGGTGAGAGTTGGTGAGTTTAGCGACAGCAGTTTCGACATCGGCGACACTAACGGCGCAAATATCACATTGGTCTTGTGTCAAAATATGTGTGGGTTGTAACTCTTCTAAGACATCAAGTTTGATTTCGTAAATGCTTAATGCTGACTGAACTAATTGGGTAACATCTTGATGAATTGTGGCGCTAGGTTTTTCTGCATTTATTCTGGCTTGCGTACAAACAGGTAACTTTTGGACTTCCGGGGGGTAGTCGCATTCGTGCGATCGTCCTACCAAAGCATCAGTTAATCCCAAACTAGCCACAATTTCTGTCGCACTAGGAAGTAGAGAAACAATCCTGAGTTGTTCGCTATTGTTCATAATTTATCCCCTGGAAATTGTAGTGGTTGCTCTTAATTTACCTCTCTTTCTAGAAATTTTAATCCTCCTTACGTTACATAATTTTTGTTCAACCGAAAGAACGCGAAGAAAGATATCAAGAATTTATTTGGTACTGGTACTGTTAAGAATTGGCTGAAGTTGTCGCCAAGCTTTAAACAAATTACCTTGCATTGCGGAAGCGACACCGCTAAGGGCTTGTAATTCTGGCGAGTTTGGATCGAGTGCTAAGGCTGGTTGGAGGGCGATTTGGGCGGCTTTGGGGTTCCAGTTGTAGAGGTGTACGAAAGCGAGATAGGCGTAGGCGTAGGGGTTTTGTGAGTCTAGTTGAGTGACTTTTTCTAGGGCTGCGATCGCTCCTGGCACATCCCTTTGCAAAACTTCCGATAATGCCAAATTGTAAGCCAATTTCCAATTACTTGGTTCTTGTTTTAAGCGAAATTTCAAAGCTGTTTCTGCTTGTTTTAGATAATCTTGAGTTGGGTCATATTGATTAATTCTGCCAATTTGATCGAATACGCGATCGAGTGCTTTTGGCCCTTCGGGTAAAGAAATCGCTAAACTGTGTAATTGAGTAATTAAATCCAATTCTGGCGCAGGAAGTTTGCTAGCATTAGGGTCAATTGTAACAGTAATTTTTGGAGTTGGAATTAGGTAACTTTCCCCAGTTTGGCGATTTAAATAAGTGGCGGATAAAATGTAAGTTCCCGGTGTCAATTCTGCGGGGGGAAGCATAGCCATTTTCTCCACAACTCGAAAGCCTGAAGAATTATTATTTGACAGATTTGATGGATATAAATTTCCCATAGCCAAACCGCGATCGTGTAACCAGCGAGATTGTTTAGGATCGGTCAAATTATACCAAGTTAGAAGTACCACACCTGATTGTAATTCTTGCCAAGAACCTGACCAATCATAGATTACTGGAACGGGTGTTCCCGGTGCAACTTTTTCCGGTACAGTAACTTTATTCAAGCTAACTTTTGCCAAAGGTTTTCCTAAAGGTTGAACGATGACAGGTGGTTGTTTACTGCGGTAAAGATTCAAGTTACTTTCATCAGGTAACTTCCAAGTTTTTTGTAATTTAAAATCCTCTCCTTGTGCGACAATTTGGGTTATTTGACTTTGTGCTTCCGAAGGAACTGAACCTTGATCGCCTGTTTTAGTGACAAACCAAGAAAGACTTCTGGCATCTTGGGGAACGAATTTTTTGCGAGTTCCCACTTGCCGACCGTAAACTTGGAAATTTCGCAAAGCCCCAAAGTAATTAAAATTATGTTGATTCAGCTTAGGAGTGGAAGGTAAAACCCCTAAATTCGATCGCAAATAAGGTTCAGTTTCGATAATTTCCCCGATAACTTCTGCTTGGGGAAATTCCGCACCAGTATAAATATAATGTTGAAATCTGGGACTCAAAAATCCAGTTAACCAAGCACCACCCAAAGGGTAAAGATTGAGCAACATTAAGAGAAAAGCCAAACCAATTGTACTCCAGCGAATCTGTTGAGCAAAGCGACCTTTCCAAAGAGTTAAACCATAAGCTAAAAAGACAGCTAAAACTGGCAAATAAGGTAAAACATAACGAGTATCTTTATTGATATTCAAAGAACAGAGTAGATAGGAACCAAGCCAAAAAACCGCCAACCATGATAAATTTGGATTTAAAAGCTTAGCTTTGGGATCTTTCGCCTTAGACTTAAAATAATAAATTACTAAACCGACAATTGGCACTAACAATAAAACCCAAGAAACCACATAAGGTAAATCTTGCCAATAAAAAGTCCAAGCAGCTAAAGTATTAAGTGGGGGATCGCCTTCTGCGATCGCCGAATCCACAGTCGCCCTTTTCCCCGAAGTTAAAATCAACAACCAATTAATTCGATACCAAAAACCAAACACCAAAACTGACAGTAAAAAAGCCCAAAAAAGCTGTCCCAACCTTTCCCATCTTTTCCCCTTAATCGCTCCCAGCAAAACCCATAAAATTGGCATCAACAGAAAGAATAAAGCAGTTTGTTTCACCAGCAAAGCGACTCCCAAAGAAAGCCCAAAAATAGTTGCCCAAAACCACTCTTTCCTTCGCGTTCTTCGCGTCTTCGCGGTTCCCCAAAAACGCCAAACCGTCAAACAGAAAAAACTAAAAGTAACAACAGCAGTCAGGGGATAATCTAACAAAAAATCTAAACGAAACCGATACAAACCTGGCAAAAGCTGACAGATAACAGCCGCCAACAAACCGACTTCTATACTAAATAAATAAAACCCCAAACCATAGACCGAAAATAACAGAATAGCACTAAAAAATAGATTAATAATAGTTGCCCGATCGAACCCAGTACCGAAGACATTTTGGACAAACCCTGCTAAAATATAAACCAAAGGTGGTATTTTGGAAGAGATTTGCCAAAAATTAGTCCACCATTCCCCAGAAAAAATCTGAGGATGGCGTAAAGCTTGCCCATAATTTAAAGTACCTGTGAGATATTCTGCTTGATCCCAAGCAGGGGTAGAATGGTCGAGGGCGAACCAGAGGCGATCGGACAAAGCCCCCAACAGCCAGATAATTGCCAGCGCAATTAACCCTTGCCACCTTTGATGTTGTTTCTCTTCAATCACAGACTTAAAATTAACCAATAGTTATCCCTAGCAAAGATAGCATTACTTGCCAGTAAGTTAAACTAATGCAATAAGTTTTTAGACTTGAGGATGCGATCGGTTTTTACCGAAAAACCTGCGTGAAAGCCCCTAGCTTTAGATATGAGGATGAAACGCACCTGGCGGTTTTAACCGCAGTCCAAGTTAAATCTAGTTTTTAACTTTAATGTATAATAGTTTCAAGTGTTAATTAATAAGTCAATACCCAGCAAATCAACTAAGACTAAAACCACCACATTTATTGTCGAGATACCGTTAGTAAGCTGTTACGCATTTAAAAGTTATATTGTAGGGTGCGTCAGATATAGATATTTTCCTTTCTATATCAGGCTTTACCGTCTGACGCACCCTACTCGTTAATAAGTGATTTAAATGCGTAACAGCTTA